>JBDWSS010000105.1:0-17530 GCA_039985375.1 Flavobacteriaceae bacterium | reverse complement strand
AAGGTTGATTTGGTAATTGCCCGATACGAGGTGACTGAATCGTATTCCTATCAAACGAACCAACATTCTTTTGCTATAAAGTGTATTGAAGAGCTCCAAGATTTTTGGAATTAGGATATGGTCGGCACTCGTATAGGGAATTCGTAATTGCTTGGAGTAGGTATTAAAATCTGAATATCGAATTTTTACGGCAATGCATGCGGTCAGTTTATCGCCCCTGCGCAATTGATAGGCCAGATTTTCGGTCATGGCAAGCAAAATGCCTTTGAGTTTAACCATATCAATGGTATCACGGTCAAAAGTACGTTCGGTAGAGATAGATTTCCGGTCACAAAAAGGAATTACAGGCGTGTTGTCCATACCATTGGCGCGCTTCCATATAAGTTTTCCGTTAGCTCCCAATACCCGTTGCATAATATCCATAGGCATTTCTTGTACGGTCTTTACCCTGCGTATTCCCAAATTCCTTAGGGTCTGATAAGTCTTATCACCAACCATTGGAATCTTTTTTATGGAAAGTGGGGCCAAAAAAGGCTTTTCAAGTCCAAAATCTATTTTAAGCTGATTATTGGGTTTTGCTTCATTGGTGGCTACTTTGGAAACTACTTTGTTTATGGAAAGGCCAAACGAAATGGGCAAACCTGTTTCCCGTATAATTTTTTGGCGCATTTCCGATGCGTATTTGTAGCAACCAAAAAAACGGTCCATACCGGAAAGGTCAGCGTAGAATTCATCAATACTGGATTTTTCGAAAAGAGGAACATCTTCCTTGATAATTTCCGTTACCACATCGGAGTACTTACTATAAGTGCCGGCATTACCACGGATGACAACCGCCTCTGGACAAAGTTCTTTTGCCATTTTCATGGGCATGCCGGAATGGACTCCAAATCCTCGGGTTTCATAACTACAGGCAGCCACTACCCCACGATCACTGGTGCCACCCACTAACAGAGGTCTGTTCTTAAGTTCTGTATTGATGATTCGTTCTACGGATACATAAAAAGTATCCAGATCAAGATGTAAAATGGTCTTATCCATGTATTTAGCCAAGCGAATAGCTAATTTATGGAAATATTCCAAATAAAAGGATTTAATCCTAATTAATTATGAAATTGATTTTGTGGATTCCCGTTCAATCAAACTGGTTTTTACAATTTTTGTAGTATAAGGAATGAGATCACCTTTGTTTTCAATTCGGTCTATTAAAATATTAGCGGTCAGTTCCCCGATATATTTTCCATGTTGGCTTACCATGGTAAGTGCGGGGGAAACATATTTTGAAAGCCGGCCATTTGTAAAACCAATAATGGAAACTTCCTCGGGTACCTTAATATTTTTGGATTTAAGGATATAGAGGACATCTGCAGCCATCATTTCATCCAAAGCTATTATGGCATCAATTTTTTTATAATCCAATAAAAAGGTAATCAGGAGTTCCAGGTCATCATCCTTTTTAACTTTTACCAAAAGTTTGTTGTCATAAGCTATGCCAGCTTCTTCAAGGGCATTTTGATAGCCGGTAACCCTTAACTTTCCTACGCTCGAATTATAGATTTCGGAAACCAGGGCAATATTCCGACAACCAGTGTCCAATAGATGTTTTGTTGTATTATAGGCCGCTTGTAAATCATCCACGATAACCTTATCACACTCTATTTTATCAGAAACACGGTCAAATAGTACAAGGGGGATTTGCGCATCAATAAAATTGGAAATATGCTCCATGTTTGCCTTGGTCTGGGTTTCATGTGATAAGGACAATATCAATCCATCCACGATGCCCGTACTTAAAAGCCCAACCGTATGGACCTCTTTGGGGTACGACTCATCCGAAGTACAGCTAATGATATTGTAACCTCTGGAATTTGCGGTTTTTTCTATCCCATAGAAGACCTGTGTAAAAAAATAATTTAAGATAGTGGGAACAATTACCCCAATGGTCTTAGTACTCTTTTTAAGTAGACTTAATGCAACCCTATTGGGTCTGTAATGATGTTCTTTGGCATATTTTTGAATTTTATCCCTTACTGCCTTGCTTATTTCAGCGTTGTCATTGACGGCTTTTGAAACGGTAGAAATGGATACTCCAAAATGCTGTGCAATATTATTTAAAGTCAGTTTCTTCATTTATCTGGCCTCCATAAAATAATGTCATTACGGGTAACTTACTTTAACCTGTAAAGTATGCAAGTACAGCAATAACAACGATTATTAAAAATATGGAAAGTACAACATCAATAACCGAAACACTTTCCTTGTTTAATTGTTTGTCCTCCACGGTCAATGTTCCAAAAGAAAGTCCTTTTATAGCTGAATAATCAGGTGGAGCAGTAGCTAAAGTAACCGAAATACATACAATTACAGAGAAAATAAACATAAAAATGGCCATATGTGCAAAGTTGATCGTGGCAAACGATAGGAGCGCTCCTGATAAATAGGGTTGATATATTTCGGCAAGAATCCGAAGGGCCGCTACCAACAAACCTGAAAATAAGGTAACAATAGCTGCCTTGGAGTTTACTCTTTTCCAAATAATGCCCAATAAAAATACGGCTGTTATTGGCGGTGCAATATAGGATTGTACACTTTGTAAATATTGATAAAGTACACCGCCTCCAATTTTTTCCATTATGGGAATCCAGATGATACCAAGAACCACAACAATGGATGTTGCTAGTTTTCCAACACGAAGCAATTTCTTTTCTTCGGTGAGTGGTTTAAGTTTTTTATAGATATCAATGGTGAAAATGGTAGAGCAAGAATTGAAAACCGATGCCAATGAACTCATCAAAGCTGCCATCAATCCTCCCGCTACCAATCCTTTCAGGCCAACAGGAAGCAAGGTTTTTACCAATACAGGAAAAACTTCATCACTTTTTTCATAGGTAAGAATACCCTGTTTGGCCAAGGCAAACGCAATGATACCGGGAATTAAAAAGATAAAAATGGGGAGCAGTTTTAGATAGGCCCCAAAAATAGCGCCCCTACGACCAATCTTAATGTTGTTGGCAGCTAGGGTCCGTTGCACAATATATTGGTCCGTACACCAATACCATATTCCCACAATGGTACCACCTATCAACATTCCCGTCCATGGAAAATCCGGATCGGAAATAGGTCTCCACATATTAAAATGTTCACTTCCGGCAACAAGTTTCAATTCTTCCCATCCCCCAACTTTTTCCAATCCTAAATAGGTAATGATCAATGAGCCGGCAATTAAAATAACCGTCTGAAGAGTTTCCGTATAAATAACCGCTTTCATTCCGCCAATAACAGTATAAGCTCCCGTGAAAACAACGATACCAATGGCACCATACCAAAAAGGTATCCCCAATAATTCCGAAACAACAATTCCTCCTGCATAAATGGTTACCGATACTTTGGTAATCACATAGCCCACAAGTGAAAAAACGGAAAGAAACCATCTGGAACGACTGTCAAAACGTTTTTCCAGAAACTCGGGCATGGTAAAGGCATTACTTCTAAAATAGAAAGGGAGGAACAACCAACCAAGTAATAAAACTATCCATGCGTGAAGCTCATAATGTGCCATGGGCATACCAGATTCAGCCCCTGTTCCAGCAAGTCCAACAACATGTTCGGAACCAATATTGGAAGCAAAGATTGAGGCGCCTATAACAAACCATCCCACATTTCTACCCGCTAAAAAGTAGTCTTCAGTGTTTTTGTTTTTTTGAAGAACAACCCAGACTGCAACTGCAATAAGCGCAGCCAAATATCCTCCAAGCACCCACCAATCCGCTGTTTCTAAAATTGATTCCATAAAAAAGTTTTATATGTATTGGTTTAGGATATTTTCAAACAATTCTTGCTTTCCGCTTATTTGCTCTGGTTCTTCTTTAGCATTGGCATATTCAGATAAATCTGTAAGGGATAGCTTGCCTTGCACAAAGTCTGAACCTTTTCCTGAATCAAAGGAAGCATAACGTTTTCCCATTAAGCCTTCATAGGGGGATTTTTGGATAACCGCATCGGCAACCAAAAGGGCCCTTGCAAAAGTATCCGCGCCGCCAATGTGTGCCAAGAAAATATCTTCCAGGTCGGTAGAATTACGTCTTGTTTTGGCATCGAAGTTTATGCCACCTCCCTGTAGGCCACCGGACTTTAAGAAGACCAACATAGCCTCTGCAGTTTCTAAAACGTTGTTCGGGAATTGATCGGTATCCCAACCATTTTGGTAATCTCCACGGTTGGCATCCACGCTTCCCAACATTCCGGCATTGGCCGCAACTTGCAGTTCATGTTGAAAGGTATGTTGAGCCAAGGTTGCGTGATTAACTTCAATATTTAGCTTAAAGTCATTTTCAAGACCATACGCTCTAATGGTATTGATAGAAGTTGCGGCATCAAAATCATATTGATGCTTGGTGGGTTCCATGGGTTTTGGTTCTATAAAGAAAGTACCTGTAAACCCTTGGCTTCGGGCATAATCCTTGGCCATATTTAAAAAACGGCCAATGTTATCCTGTTCCAATTTCATGTTGGTGTTCAAAAGCGACATATATCCTTCACGACCACCCCAGAATACATAATTTTCACCTCCAAGGGCAATCGTGGCATCCAAGGCAATTTTAACCTGCGCCCCTGCATGGGCAACAACATCAAAATTTGGGTTTGAAGCAGCACCATTCATATACCTTGGATTGGAAAAACAATTTGCCGTTCCCCAAAGCAGCTTTACACCGGATGCTTCTTGTTTTTGTTTTAGGTATTCAACAGTTTTGTGTACTCTTTTTTCCGACTCGGCCAAGGTTGGTGCCTCATCTACCAAATCAAAATCGTGGAAGCAGTAATAATCAAAACCCATTTTGGTAATGAATTCGAATGCAGCATCGGCCTTATCTTCCGCGGCCTTTATGGGATCCGTGGCTGTAGTCCAAGGAAAGTTTTTAGTGCCGGGTCCAAAGGGGTCTTCCCCCGTACCACAGAGTGTATGCCAATAGGCCATCGCAAATTTGAAATGGTCCCGCATACTCTTACCAGCAACAATTTGCTCTGGGTTGTAAAATTTAAATGCCATTGGGTTGTCGGAATCCTTGCCTTCATATTTGATTTCCCCGATACCTTTAAAAAATTCTTTTTCGCCTATTACTGCCATTTTAAAATGCTATTTGTTTAGTATTAAATTCAGTTCTTTTTTCCAATTTTGATATGCTGTTTGGTGTTGTTGGGTGTCTTTAAAGGGGGTATATGTATGTACATGGTCATTCTTCATGTACCCAGAAAAGGTGTCGTATCCATTTTTTGATAGTGTGCATGCCCTTGCCGCCCCAACGGCACCTGTTGTATTGTAAATCTCAATTTCCTGTTGGATCAATGTGGCAATGGTATTTGAAAATATTTCAGAACGAAATAGATTATCATTCCCTGCCCGCATGACCTTGGCATTGATACCATCAGAGTTCATAATTTCAATCCCATAAACAAAGGAAAAAGCAATTCCTTCCAAAGTGGCCCTGCAAATATGTGCTTTCGAATGGCGGTTAAGGTCCAGGTTCACCATGCGCGTACCTATGGTTTTGTTTTCAAGCATTCGTTCCGCCCCATTGCCAAATGGAATTACACAGATTCCATCGGAACCAATTTCCACCTGAGCTGCAAGGCTGTTCATTTCTTCATAGGAGGCAACATCCAAATTGTTCAGTAACCAGCGATACTGGATTCCAGCACCATTGATACAGAGCAACTTACCTATATTTTTTAATGTACCTTTTTTATAATTGACATGGGCAAAGTTATTGACCCTTGAGCTTTCCTTTACGGAGAGGTTATCGGTTATTGCGTACACCACTCCAGAAGTTCCGCCTGTTGCGGCCACCTCTCCCGGATGAAACACATTTAAGGAAAGGGCATTATTGGGTTGGTCTCCGGCGCGATATAAAATAGGGGTGCCTTCCAACAAACCACTTTCTTTGGCGCCTTTGGGAGACAATGTTGCCTGAACGCCAAAAGTGTCGACAATTTCTGGAACAAATGTTGTAGGAATTTGATAATAATCCAAAAGCGTTTTAGAAACATCATCTTGTTCAAAGTCCCAAAAAATTCCTTCGGACAATCCCGATATTGTAGTATTGATCTTCTCCGAAAATCGAGATGCAATAAAATCACCTGGCAACATGAATTTGTATACCTTATCATAGGTTTCTGGTTCATTTTCCTTTACCCATCGCAATTTTGAAGCAGTGAAATTTGCAGGAGAGTTCAATAAATGGGAATCGCAAATAACTTCTCCTATTTCCTGATAAGCTTTGTTTCCGATTGTAACCGCTCTACTATCGCACCAAATAATGGAGTTTCGCAAGAGCTCGCCTTTTGCATCAACTAGAACCAAGCCATGCATCTGGTAGGAAATACCAATACCTTGAATTTCATTTTCTGAAATGTTGTATACATTCTTGATTTTTGCGATACCGCTACAAACATAGTTCCACCAATCCATAGGGTCTTGCTCTGCCCAGCCTTTTTTTGGAGCATGCATGGACATCTCAGTATCAGGCTCTTGAACTACCCCAATATTTTTACCAGAGGCACTATCTACAAGGGCTATTTTAACCGATGAACTTCCTAGGTCAATTCCCAGATAATACATATTTTGTTTAGTTAGCTTACAATCAAATGTAAAAAATGTTGGCGCTTAAGAATAGCTTAATGTAGTGTCATAATAACATTATATATGTTGGTTTTAAAGCTGTAGTATTTTAAGTTATTGATTAACAAATGATTATAATGTATTTGAATGTACGAAAATTTTCGAAAAGGTTTTCGCAAAAAGGATGATTTTCTGTTTTGAATTGGGAATATCACCATAAATCGCAATTCATTTTATATCTTTGACATGTTGTGTTGGATTTCAATCTGTAATTGGATTGAAATCAGGTTGAAGCATCAGAAGATGCTCACCAATGAAAGGCTTTCCATATGGAAGGCTTTTTTTGTAGCAACTTGTTTTTAATAAATGGTGTGCATGATATGGTGAATTAACGAAGCGGCAAGTTTTGCAGTCTGCCCATCAATATCAAATTTTGGATTCATCTCGGCAATATCCACACTAATCAATTTTCCCGAACCAATGATAGTTTTAAGGCATTCCACAACAATTTGAGGTGTGAACCCCATTGGAGAGGGGGCGCTTACACCAGGTGCATAAGCGGAAGAAAATCCATCTAGATCTATGGTTACATAAACCGTATCTACGGTCTTTATAAAAGCATTGATCCACGTATTTATCTCATCCAGAAAATGCGTATGGAAGGTGTCAGAAAGCACATAGGTAACATCCAATTCTTTGGCTGTTTGAAAAAGTGTGCGGTCATTGGCATCTTTCCGAATTCCCAGACAGAGGTAGTTAAAATGCGTTCCTTTCTCCTTGGACTCTTTTGCTATTTGATAAAAGGGTGTTCCAGAAGTATTACCGTTGGTGTTCTTGCGAAGATCAAAATGGGCATCAAAATTTATGATTCCAATAGTTTGTTTGTTCTTTTTTGAATCCAGATGATTTTTAATTCCACGATAATGCCCGTAGGCCATATCATGACCTCCACCTATGACAATAGGGAATTGTTTTTTTTCAAGGAGGGTCATAACCGCTTTGGAAAGTACCTCTTGGGCAGCTTCCAGATATCCATTTTTACATACTACTGCACCAACATCATGGAACAATGTAGTATTGGGGAGATGGTTGGGGAATTTGGCAAGACTACTTTTAATGGCTTTAGGTCCATTGGCTGTGCCAACCCTACCTTGATTTCGTTTTACCCCTTCTTCACAAGAATATCCCAATAAGGCAATCGATTTTTTAGGAGGTACGGTAATTTCATCTAAAGGAACACATTGTATTTTTTCATGGAGATACAGATGCTTATTACTGATTCTTCCATGCCAAACGGTTGCATTTGGGTTTATATAATACTTCATTGTGAGTGAAAAAGATGTTCCAGTATATCTGCTTCTACTAAATTGGGTAAAGTTACTTTTAAATTAGGGGTGCGCTGCATTTCTCGTTTTATGGCAAATAGTGCTTCTTTGTTCCTGGCCCAACTTCTGCGGGAGATTCCATTGTTCACATCATAGAACAACATGTTTTTTAAGCGTTGTGAAGCCTCGTTGGTTCCGTCCAGAACCAGGCCAAAGCCCCCGTTCATAACTTCGCCCCAGCCTACACCTCCACCATTGTGGATAGATACCCAGGTGGCTCCTCTAAAACTATCACCTATTACATTGTGAATGGCCATATCTGCCGTAAACTTGCTGCCATCGTAAATATTACTGGTTTCTCTAAAAGGAGAATCAGTGCCGCTTACATCGTGGTGATCTCTACCCAAAACTACTGGAGCTGAAATATCCCCATTAGCGATACCTTGGTTAAAAGCTTCCGCTATTTTAGTGCGGCCTTCGGCATCTGCATATAAGATTCTGGCCTGTGAGCCTACTACCAACTTGTTTTGCTCCGCCTCTTGGATCCATGTAATATTGTCCTGCATTTGTTGCTGGATTTCTTTGGGGGCAGTTGTTTTTATTTCTTTCATGACTTCCAAAGCAATGGCATCTGTGCGTTTTAAATCCTCGGGATTGCCGGAAGTACAGACCCATCTAAAGGGACCAAAACCATAGTCAAAACACATGGGGCCCAAAATGTCCTGAACGTAAGATGGGTACTTGAAATCAATGTTGTTTTCTGCCATCACTTCCCCGTCTGCCCTAGAAACCTCAAGCAAGAAAGCATTGCCATAATCAAAAAAATAGGTGCCCTTGGCCGTATGTTTGTTAATTGCGATAATCTGCCTTCGAAGGGATTCCTGTACTTTTTGCTTGAATCCTGATGGATTTTCAACCATCATCTCATTGGCATTTTCAAAAGACAAGCCAACCGGATAATACCCTCCAGCCCAAGGATTATGCAAAGAGGTTTGATCGGAACCCAGGTGAACAAAAATATTCTCTTCGTAAAATTGCTCCCAAACGTCAACAACATTACCTATATATGCCAAGGATACGATTTCCTGTTTTGCGATAGCTTCTTTGGTTCTTTTAACCAGACTGGAAATGTTTGTCAACAATTCGTCTACCCATCCTTGTTCGTGCCTTTTCTTGGCTGCTTCGGGATTCACTTCTGCACAAATCGTAATACAGCCTGCAATGTTTCCTGCTTTGGGTTGTGCACCACTCATTCCGCCCAGACCAGCGGTTAAAAAGATCTTGCCCTTTGAGGATTCCCTATTACCCAAAACTTTTCTAAAGGCGTTCATAACGGTGATGGCGGTTCCATGAACAATCCCCTGAGGACCAATGTACATAAAAGAACCTGCAGTCATTTGCCCGTATTGTGTAACCCCAAGCGCATTGAATTTTTCCCAATCATTGGGTTGGGAGTAATTGGGAATCATCATCCCATTGGTAACAACCACTCGTGGTGCTTCCTTGGATGAAGGGAAAAGTCCCATAGGATGACCAGAGTACATATGAAGCGTTTGTTCCTCGGTCATCTCTGCCAGGTACTTCATGGTTAATAGGTATTGTGCCCAGTTTTGAAATACGGCCCCATTGCCTCCGTAGGTTATCAGTTCTTCGGGGTGTTGGGCTACCGCGGGATTCAGGTTATTTTGGATCATTAGCATGATTGCAGCGGCCTGTTTTGTTTTTGCGGGATATTTGGAAATGGGCCTGGCACACATTGTATATCCTGGTTTAAACCGATGCATATAAATTCTTCCATACGTTTTCAACTCGGCGGCAAATTCCACAGCCAATTCTTGATGCCATGCGCTTGGAAAATATCGTAATGCATTCTGAACGGACAATTTCTTTTCTTCCCTGCTTAGAAGGTCCTTGCGCTTAGGAGCTGGGTTGCCGTTTTTTGGATAAGGTCGCGGTTCAGGAAGCTGTTTCGGGATTCCTTGAAGGATTTGCAATTTGAACTCCTCTGATTCCATACTAGCGTATTTCAAATACTTGTTTCCCATTTTTCCATACCATATTGGGTTTTAACTGCCCTTGGTGATAAGTGATTTCTTGATAATTATCCGTTGGAAAAACAACAAAATCGGCAATATTGTTTGCTTCCAAAGTACCTCGGTCGGGCAAATTCAAGGCAGCACTAGCTCTAAAAGTGATTCCTGCCAGTACTTCTGCATTTGAAAGTTTTTCAAAAGTTCCAAGGATACTTGCTTGTGTAAGTAAATCTCCCATAGGCGCCGAACCGGGGTTGTGATCACTGGCAATGGCCAATACCCCACCTGCATCCAATAATTTTCGAGCGGGGGTAAAGCCACATCCTAAGCCCAAAGATGCTCCAGGTAACGCCACGGAAATGACCTTGCTTTGGGCCAACAATTCAATCTCTTTTTTAGTACTTGCCTCTAGATGGTCTGCACTTACAGCTCCAAATTTTAGGGCCACAGCGCTACCACCTGTGGTAAATTGGTCGGCGTGGACAGTCATGTTAAAGCCCATGTTCTTGGCTTTTTGAAAATAGGGTTCAATTTCCTCCGCAGAAAATGCACTTTCCTCAATAAAAGCATCTACTCTATTCGTTAGTTTTTCAGACAAAAGAATAGGAAATAATTTTGTTGCAATCTCATCCAAATAACGACCTTCTCCACTCCAGTCCTTTGGTTTCATATGGGCCGCTAAACAGGTTGCAACCAAATCGGCGGTTGCGTTTTTGTTGGCCTCCTTAATTGCTCTGAGCATTTTTAGTTCCTCCTCAACGGAAAGACCGTAACCGCTTTTTACCTCAATGGTTGTTGTCCCATTTTGTAAATGGAATTTACTTCGGCTTATGATACCAGCTTCTAAATCCTCTTGGGAAGTTTTGCGGGTCTGGGTCACTGTATCCCAAATACCGCCACCGGCCCTGGCTATTTCCAAATAGGATATTCCGGCGTTGCGCATGGCATAATCCCTTGCACGGGAACCGCCAAAACAAATATGGGTATGGGCGTCCACAAAGCCTGGAAGACATATGTGAGGTCCTTCAATATAGTGAATGTCCATTTCCTTGGATTTCATTTCCTCGAAAACCCCAACGTTTAAAATATTTTCTTCGGAAACCAAAATACCCCCGTTTTTTATTAAGGGCAGCTGCTCATCTTTTAAGGCACCCTTTAAAGGTAAACCAGACATAGGCAGTAATTGGGTGAAGGGACCGATCAATAAGGGTTTATTCATACTAATATGTTTCAAATGCTACTTGGTAGGGGGTATTCCATTGCAGGTTTTTGATTTTCATGATATCCTCTATCAAACATATGATTTCCCCTTTCTGGATGATCTCAATACCCAGTTCAATATCGTCCGAAAAAACACGATCGTTTTTTGCAAAGGAGACCTTAGTTCGAATGAATTTATGGATTTCATCCAATAAAATTCCTGATTTTAAAGGTTTTCTAAATTCAAAAGCTTGTGCGGCCGTAAGCAGTTCAATAGCCTGTATTTTTTCTACATTATCAATAATCCGAAGCGCTTTTCTGCCGCTTATGGACCCCATGCTTACATGGTCTTCTTGTCCTAGGGAAGTAGGAATGCTGTCTGCACTCGCAGGAAAGCAAAGCCCTTTGTTTTCACTTGCCAAGGCCGCCGAAGTATATTGAAGAATCATATATCCAGAGTTAATTCCGGTATCTTCCATTAATAGCTTGGGAACTCCAGGACTGTTTCCTTCCAGCGCAAGATAAATTCGCCTGTCTGAGATATTCCCTAGCTCCGAAGCAGCCAAAGCGGCATAATCCAATGCCATGGCTAGGGGTTGACCATGAAAATTACCACCACTAATTGTAAGTTCATCATCTATAATTACCGGATTGTCCGTAACGGAATTAAGCTCTATTTCCAAGAGTTCTTTTAAATGCAACCAAGTATTTCTTGAGGCGCCATGAACCTGTGGCATACAGCGAAGGGAGTAGGGGTCCTGCACGCGTTCACAATCAATATGATCTTCTAAAATTTCGGAGCCCTGTAGCAATGTTCGAATTCTACCGGCCACATGTTGGTTTCCCTTAAAGGGACGTACTTCATGCAGTTTTTTATGAAATGGTTTCATGGAACCCTGAAGCCCTTCGAGCATCATTGCGCCAATGATATCGGCATGCCTAAGACAATGTTGTAGCTTTTGCACAACCACTATTCCGTGAGCGGCAATGAATTGGGTTCCGTTGATGAGCGCCAAACCTTCTTTCGGCCCAAGTTCCAAAGGTTGAATGCCTGTTTTTTTATATAGTTGCTGCGTTGTGATGTTTTCCCCTTTGTAGGTAACCCTACCCAAACCTATCAATGGAAGGAACAGATGGGAGAGGGGAGCTAGATCACCAGATGCTCCTACAGAACCTTGTGATGGAACTAAAGGAATGGCATCATGCTCCAAATGCCAGAGCATACGATCTATTGTAGCTATTTGAATACCGGAAAACCCCTTGGCCAATGCATGTATTTTTAAGATAAGCATAAGTTTTGCAAGCTTAGCAGAGATAGGTTTACCTACACCAACACTATGGCTCTGTAGGATATTGGATTGTAGCGTTTTGGTATCTTCCTTGGAGATTTTGGTGTTGCATAAAGGACCAAAACCTGTATTGATGCCATAAACGATATCGCCCCTTTCCACAATCTTTTGGACCCGTTGGCTGCTGGCCCTTATTTTTTGGGCGCAATGATCCGTAATGATCCCTTTCACCTTGCCAGCAGCAATGTCAATTGCAATGCTTGAGGTTAAATGATGTTCGCCAAAATGAAATGTCTGTGGTCGTTGCATAAACCAATGATATATTATTTATAAAGGTACTGTGCACTATTAATAATTACCAATACTTATTTTTGTATTATTTAATAAGTATGAATTATCAAATAGAGCTCAGACATTTCATTTACTTTTTGGCCGTTGCCGAAGAACTGCATTATAGAAAAGCGGCCGAAAAACTGTTTATTTCCCAGCCAGGGTTGAGTACCCAAATAAAACAAATGGAAGGAATTTTAGAGACCCAACTTTTTATTAGAGACAAAAAGAAGGTTGAATTAACTCCAGCCGGAGCGTTTTTAAAAGGAGAGGTGGAGTTTATTCTCAACCATTTGGAACAAACAAAAAGGCAACTCAAACTCATTGATAAGGGGGATTTGGGTGAAGTTAGGATAGGCTTTTTGGGTTCTGCCATGCAAAATGTAGTGCCTAATTTGTTGTTGGACTTGAAGGAAAAATATCCCTCAATCCATACCAGCTTGGAAGAACTTTCCAATAAGGCCCAGATCAATGCGATTTTACATGATAAACTGGATCTAGGATTTGTTCGTTTGGCAAGGGTTTCCAAAGGGTTGAAATTAAGGCCCGTTTTTGAGGATACCTTTTCCTTGGTTCTCCCACAGGACCACACTCTGGATGAGCTGGAATTTAAGAGTATTAATCAGGTGAAAGCAGATGATTTTATTCTTTTCACA
Source organism: Flavobacteriaceae bacterium (assembly GCA_039985375.1). GTDB lineage: Bacteria > Bacteroidota > Bacteroidia > Flavobacteriales > Flavobacteriaceae > Flagellimonas. The sequence goes on along the minus strand of JBDWSS010000105.1, from coordinate 4,081 downwards.
CAGGATTATAGCCCCTTGTATTACGATACCGTACTTAGTATTTGTGAGGATGCTGGCTTTAGCCCAAAAGTTTCCCACAAATCGGTACATGCCCAAACAATTTTTAAATTGGTGGAAAACAAATTAGGGATTGCCATTGTTCCCACTGCCTTACAATACGGATTTCAGATGAAGGTGAAGTTTATTGAGTTGAAACGCATCAAGCAACGCGCCGTTTTGTCTATGGTATGGAAAGAAGATAATCGAAATCCTGCTTTACGGCAATGCATGGATTTGCTGTTGAAATTATAACTAAGCTGTAACTTTGTAGGACTAAAGAATGATTATGGTATTTGATGTCATCAAAAAAAGACGTAGTGTTTTCCCAAAACAATATAACGATAAGCCCATTGCAAAAGATACGCTAGTGAAATTGTTGGAGGCTGCCAATTGGGCTCCTACCCATAAAAAAACAGAACCCTGGCGTTTTAAGGTTTTGATGGGAGATAAAAAGAATGAGCTCGGGGAATTCCTTTCCAACAAGTATCTGGAGGTGGTGGAAAAACCAAAGTCCGTTAAGGTGAAAAAGTTAAAAGAAAACGCAGTCTTGTCAACCGCTGTTATTACCATTTGTATGCAGCGTGATTCCACTGAAAGTTTACCCGAATGGGAAGAACTGGCGGCCACGGCCATGGCAGTCCAAAATATATGGCTTGGGTGTACGGAATTGGGTATTGGCTGCTATTGGAGTTCTCCAGGATTGATTAAGTATATGGATGAATTTTTCGAGCTTGCAGATGGTGAGAGGTGTTTGGGATTTTTGTACATGGGGTATTATGATGATACTGCGGAACCCTCGACAAGAACACCTATTATGGAAAAAGTGGAGTGGTTGGATTAGGAAACGTTTTGTCATTCCCGCGAAGGCGGGAATCCATTCCACTGTCGTTTCCAACCAAATAGAGTGAGCAGCTGACAGTTCTCAGTTAGCAATGAACAATGATTACTAACCAACAATTCCAATAATTCACTATCTCAACAAGCAGTAGGAAAATGCCCCAATCCCTTGACCCGTTGCCCTTCACCTTTAACCCTTTACCCATACCAAAAACCATCAACGAAACAGTTCAGAGTTCGGAGTTATGAGTTATGAGTTCAGACATCTGAAGACTTTTCACTGTTTATTGATAATTGAACATTGATAATTGAATCCCCCGAAGGCCAACGGCCGAAGGAGGAACCCTTCACTCTTTAACTTTTTTACCGTCAACAACCAACTGAAAACTGTCAACTGCCAACCCTGAAATCCCCTAAACTTCCTGTTTCGTCCCTAACTGGGCCAGGTTCGTCACATTCATTTTAAAGGATCATTAATTTAATCTAAACTTGTTCAAATTTAGGACTCAAGCAACCGTGAAGGCCCAACGGCCACTTCATACGCAGAAACACTTTTAATACGTAAAACATTATTATGAAAACAAAATTACCTTTCAAACACTTTTGCCTACTGGCCATAATGGCCCTTTTCCTCTGTGCAAATGCCAGGGCACAAGAGATTGTTATTAAACAAGATGTTGAAATTACGGACATTGTTCAAGGGCTTAGATTCCCAATGGGGGTTACCAAACTAGGGGATGCCCTGTATTTTGGTCAAGATGAATACACTAACGGAGGCGAATTCGATTGGGGACTTAATAATTTATACAAAGCAGATCTTAACCAAACTTTTCCCATTGACGAAGGGTATGGATTTTTTGATTTGGATACCAACAATGGAGTTGTCGAAACCAGTCTCGAGAATGGTCTGGTACTGCCCAGTGCAACACTGCCAAACCCAGTGAAAAAACCTGTAACTTATAATGGCAAAGTATACTTTACGACCGATCACAAGATTTATAGGTATGACCCGGAAACCAATGAGACGAAAACAATCTTTCAATTGTTGGACAGTAATTCTAAAAATTCAAGTTTCGCAGATCAACAGCCCTATTATAATTCGTCGAATCCCCAACGTATGAGGGCAATTGCCGTGGACGAAAACAATATCTACTTTTCCAATAATGCCTATGACGCTAACGGTGTCTCAATAAAGGGAATATGCAAAATACCAAGATATTATGAAGACTACGCTGATTTTGTTGTGGAACTTTCATTGGAGAATGTAACAATGTTGGTAACAGAAAGTGAAGTTGATGATATAGTGCTCGACGGGGACTTTTTGTATTATACCGCTAATATATTGAATGGGGTGGAAGGCTATATTAATAAACTTGATCTTACGGGTACCACAGGGGGTTATAATCCTACGTATGATCACGCTAGCCCTCCGTGGCTTAGTAACAGTCCCAATCATCCTTATAATATGAATGTGGCGTATAAGGCTGCAAATAATGGGCAAGGAGATTACGGAGAAGTTATTATAAGTTCAGATCCTGATAGCGATTTATATTACCCCTTGGAACCAAAAAGTATAACAATGGTCGGAACAAACCTGCTTGTCTCTTCAATCCCTGATGTATTTGATGATCCTGAAAATAATAGTGTTGATAAAATAGTTTCCGTGGATATTACCAGTGATCCGGAAAATCCAGAGGTGCGCAGTTTTATCATAGGAAATGACGCCGAGGGAAACTCTTATTTAAATTTCCCCGTCTATATTCATTATGATGGCACAGATCTTTATATAAGCAATTATAATGCAGCTGAAGGTGGGGGTGATCTTCGGGAATCGCAACTACAGGACTTTTCTTGGTTTCTGGATTTGGAGGATGAACATGGAATATCCGGGACAGTCCCTTATACTGGTAAGGCGCCCTATTTAAACGGAGCGGGTTATGCATACCATGCATGGTATGAAAATGATGTTTATTATGACAAAATTGCTGATTATATTACCAATACAAATCCTAACGCTACAGTCCAGGATTTGGTTGACCTGAATGCGAATCCTAACGGTGGTGATAATGGTACTTTTTGGTATACTGGTACTTATTATAGTTATCAGGCGGTGCCTAATGATGGAACAAATGGAGGGCCTGGTTATAACCCCGAACTTTCGCCCAATATTGTAAGGTATGATAATGTGATCCGAACGGATATTGCTTCCTTCGAAATTGAAGGGCAGTCCACATTCAGCGTAGATGCCGAAAACCACACCGTGGAGATCGGGATGCCCTATGGAACGGATTTAAATGAATTAATTCCCCTCACCATTACCATATCACCTGGCGCTACCATAAAGGCGGCCAACGGGGTAGCGGCACAGAATTTCAACGAACCAGTGGTGTACACGGTCACGGCCTTGGACGGCACCACCACCCAGGACTGGGAGGTTACCGTAAACACAATCGAAAACCACGAAACGGACATCACCGGTTTCACACTGGGCGATCAACTGAGCGGTGAGTCAGTGTCTATCAGTACAGAAGACCATACCGTTTCTGTACAAGTAAACTATGTCGCGGATCTTAGCGGCCTTGTTCCCACTATTACCCTATCTGACAATGCCACCATCAGCCCAGACAGTGGAGAGGCAGTGGACTTCGTCAGTGGCGTACCCTTTGAATATACGGTGACGGCCGAAGATAACACCACCCAGATATGGAAAGTGACCATAACGGATGAGAGTTCCGAAACCGATATCATTTCCTTTACCATTGAGGGGCAGACCAAGGATACTGAGATTGACTATGATACCCATACCATAAATATTGAAATGCCAAATGGCACGGAATTAGACGGACTTGTTCCTGAAATTAGCATACCAGCAGTTGCCTACTTTGTTGGTCAGGGTAGCGGCTTCCCGCAGGACTTCTCCAATGATGTTTACTACGGGGTAGAATACGAAGAAGACGGTGTAAAATACCAACAAGCCTGGGTGGTGACGGTGACCACAGCGGAAGCAGAGGACTGTACCCTTATGGCCATAGCCCAGGACATTAGCGTAACATTGGATGCCAATGGGCAGGCATTCATTACCGCTGATGATATCGACGATGGTTCCGGAGCTGGCTGTAATAACACTGTTACTTTAAGTTTAAACCGAACAGATTTTAGTTGTACAGATGTAGGCACGCCTGTAACTGTTGTACTAACTGTAACG
>JBDWSS010000104.1:0-3933 GCA_039985375.1 Flavobacteriaceae bacterium | reverse complement strand
AAATGGTTGGACTCAATAGAGCTTATCCCCTTATTGGCATCGGAGGTCATGTTTCCGTTCTGGTCATAGGTATATTCCGTGGTCGTATTTGCACCGTCTACAAATTTTATGTTTGCCGCAGCAGTACAACTACTGCGGAGCAGGAACTTTACTTTGCAGATGCGTTTTTCCTGTTCCCGAACTTCCCAAGCTGATGCAATGCAATGGGTTATTTGTTTTACGAGAAGTGAAGATTAGGAACATTGTTTGTCTATTACTCTCTTCTCCAATTACACCTGATTTTCCTATCAGTTCATTTGTGAGTTTGAGCAAGTTCTTTTTCTTTAGGAAGGTTTCGGCTTCTTTGGTTTCTCTTGCTGTCAGTTCTTTTTTATAGGATGCGTTGGCGGATGCCTCTTTTTCGAGCAGTAAAAAACGATGATTTTCAAGCTCGCGGGTCAAGTCCTGTAAAGTGCCTCTCGTTACGCTTGTGTCAATTTCCAATCGTTCCGCTACCGTTCGGGTAAATTTCTCCACTTGGTTGTCGTTATACAGGTCGATACTGTGGCGCACCACATTGTGCTGTTTTGGTTTCTGTATGCCCAATGTTACCCGTAGACTTTCAAGTCTGTTCGTTTTCATGCCCCCGAGGATATGGGTTTCAAGGTATTCGGTTTTGTACCCGTAGTTGTTTGGGTTTGTTGTGTTCAGCATGGCCAAAATATTTTCAAAAAAGCTTTTTACGACCTATTCGTAGCAAATGTAATGTTTTGGTCGTTTCAATGCAAGACCTAAACCATTTGATTAAGACGTTTTAATCTTCTATTTTTGCTGAACCCTACTTTTAAGGGTAGTTTTGACGACGTAAGCGTATGACTTTAGGCGAACATATCTTGATTCTGAGGAAGAAGCACAACCTTTCCCAAGCTGCATTGGGCAAGTTGGTGGATACTTCGGGCGATATTATAGGGCGTTATGAACGTGATATTATGACCCCTTCCATTGAGGTCATCATGAAGATTGCCGATGCGCTCAACGTCTCCATTGATTTTCTCGTGGGCAAGACAGATCTCGAACTTGATACCAATGTGCTTAAAAGGGTCGAGGAAGTCTCTAAACTTAACAGCGAGGAGAAAGAGAAGATCTTTATGGTCATCGATGCCCTGATTCGTGACTTCAAAGCAAAAAGGGCATATGCTCCTTGATGCAAAAACCACTTCGCAGGGTGGATTTGATGTTGTCAATTATCTATTTAATTAGGGAAATTTATAATCATATGAACTCGGATATAGCTTTAATTTTTATCTCATTATTGTCAGTATTAGTGATTATTGGTCTTTATATTATGGTGGTTTTTTATTTAAAAAACAAAAAGATAGAACAATGGAATAAAATAGAAGGTGAGATAATCAGTATTTTCTTTGCCGAAAGGGATTATAATTATATGGAGGATATTGAAGATTTTGGCCCTACAAAATCTAAATCATACAATCTTAAAATAAGGTACTCCTTTTCGTTTAAGAATAAAATTTACGAATCATCAAATATATATCCATCCAAAATCAAGGATTTTTTATTGTCTGATAAGGAAAAGCAGAAAATTTCAAATTCTTATGAAAAAGGGGATAAAATAATGGTTTATGTCAACCCAAAAAATTTTAAACAATCTGCCATTATTGAAAAAATTAAATTTTATGACCTTAGTTTTGTAATAATTACCCTATGCTTCATTATTTTATTAATAATCTATTATTCTAGAACTAATTAAAAATCGTAGGAGATACTTACATTATCCATCAATTCATCTTCTATATCTAAGTCATAATTAAATTTTTGCATTTGCCAATCGGTATTTTCCTTCCTGGGCTTATATAGTATGAAATTATACCTTATCGCCTGTCTATCATATTTGGCTATAGTGCTTACAACGGTATAACTATTCCCAAACTTTTTATATTTTATAATTTCATGCCCATAGTACATTCCCAAACTATTGCTCAAGTTCTGTATTTCAGTTATTACAGAATCTTTTTTGAGATCATTTAATTCAATCCATTTGTTTTCAGATAGGATGTAATCTATAGCTGGCTTAACCCCTTTTGTTTCATATTTTTCATAAAATGAACTGATAAGAGAAGGAATGGCAGGTGTTCGGGTTTCATCTTCTGAATTGATGCAACCCGATGTTACAATTGCTAACAATAGAACGGTCAAGAATATTTTAATTTTTATCATAGATGTATAATTAGTCTTTTTTGTTATTAAATAAATTGGTGAAAAATTCTATCTGGTCATTAATCCATTTACCAGCTTCTGATAAGTTCATGGATCCCGAAAGATTAGCTGGGCCAGCATTCACTCCAAGACCTATTTTACTATCCTTCAAACTAAGGGTAGTATCCTCAGACTCTAGTTTCAGAGATGAATTTTGCACACCACTATTCTCTTCATTGCTACTTAAAATATTGCCGCTCTCGGTTTCCGTAACATTGCCTATAGTTGAAGACAAATCGTATGTTCCTAATGATATTTCTCCTTCATTTTCTCCATTTGAAGCTAGTGTGCCTTCTACTTTTCCCAACGTACCGCTTACTTTTGCTTTGCCAATTTCCCCAACCTTGATTTCACTTGATATTTTCACCACATTGAGAGTGCCATCAAGGGTTGTCTTTTCATTATCCACAGTGGTTCCAACTTTTCCTTCAGCCACTGAAACATTTACTTTTACCCCTGAAGTTCCCAATTGTCCTTTTAAACCAATACTAGCATATTTACCTCTTAGAGTTGCAGTACCACTAAAAACATTACGTTTTGGCCTACTGGCTATTTCTTTAGCTTTTTGAATATTTTTAGGAAGGGGATTGGGACCAGCTAAATAATCAGGTTTACTAGTTCCTTTTCCTTCAAGCCCCTCCAATTCTATTTTCCAAACAGGACTGTTATGGGCAAACTGGTATGTTGATATAGAAAAATACTCCTCACTTATCGGGTCAACCCCAAAGAACCTACCGATTTCTGGCATGTAGTTCCTGTAACGGAAAGTCAGCCAGTCAAGTCCAAGCTCCTTGTTGATTTCCTGCCCTAAATAGGTCTGGTAATTGTTTTCCCTACCGTTGATGCCGCCATTATAGCCTTTGTGTGGCATGCCGAATGGATATGTATTTCGCTCCATCACGATTTCGCTGCTTGGCTCTATTGAACCGTTACCGTTGAAGTCACTATACGTTAAGCGGACACTTCCAAGATGGTCAAGATAATTGTAAAAGTAGTCGTAGCCCCCTGAGCCATCAGGCTCGATATATCCCTCTGGTTGCCCAAACTGTGCAAGATTGCCGTTTTCGTAAACGAAAGACCCCGCATAATCGGTGGTAGCACCAGTAGAACTAACAATCTTTCTAAGTTTGGTTCCATCGGCAGCATAGATGAACTGTACATTGCCGCTATGCTCACTGTTCGATACCGTAACTTGGGTCGGCAGATTCAAGTGGTTATAATCTATGTCCGTGATGCCCTTATTGAGGTCGGATGTTAAGTTCCCGTTGCTGTCATAGGTATACTCCGTACCGCTGCCATTCACATCCACAAAACCATAACTGTCACTGGCATTGTTATCCGCAACATTAGTCAGCTTGTTGCCACTGTCATAGGTGTATACCAGGTTGTCCATGGCACCAAAACTGGTGGCACCACTGTTGGTGTGCCCGTTCCTTGCAAGGGCGGTGATATTTCCATTTTTGTCATAGTCCACATTGGTCAGGCTGTAATTGGTGCTACTGCCCGTGGCGCGCTCTATCCTATTGAGGGCATCGTAATTATACTGGTAGTTCCTAGCAGTATTATCATTAGCTGTTTCCCAATGCGTTTCGCTTATATTACCATTAAATAGTGCTGTAGCACCACTAAGGGTTGGGTCGTTATAGTTAAGGCTAAAATTAAACAGATCGTTGTCGTTAT
>JBDWSS010000103.1:0-40681 GCA_039985375.1 Flavobacteriaceae bacterium | reverse complement strand
GTGTTTTTCGATGTAGAATCCTGGGCCAATGACTTACAATTGGTTATTAGGAACAATATCCCGCAATAAAAGAGCATTTTTCTCATCATAAAACCGATCTTACAATTTAAATTCAATGTGTTTTCTTCTTTAATAATCTATTGTTTCACAAAGCCATCAACATCATCCAAAACTATCTACTTTAGTAGGTCTGTCAATTTAGTTATTAGTTCTACATTTTTAAATTTTATATTCTTCGCATAACGAACATAGGCACTCCATCTAGGCAGTACTCCAAGGAAATATTGCTCCTCCCGCCCTCTTAGAATTTCTATATCCAGTGTGGTTTTAGGGTCATAACCGGCCTTAGTTGATTTCCAAACCCCTGAAAAGGGAAAATAGCTAATCCGATTCATTTGTTCCAATACAAATAAGTTGTTTACTGGTTCTGTGGTACATTTTTCCTTCTGAAAATGAAGGTGTGTTCAAGGTCCAGGTTTTCCCTTTTGGACCAAGATCATTGACACTCAACAAAGATTTCTCATCAAATTTTTCTCTTGTGGTATCAATGCAATAAATCAACCCTGACATCGTCGTGAAAAACAACTTTTCATTCACAAGTATTGGGTTGGCATTGAAATTCCAAACCCAACCATCCCTTTGCGAGCGTTTGTCAAAAGCAACATCCAGTTCCCTTATATTATTTGTTTCCGTTTTTAGATCAACATGCCAGAGATAGTTTTTTTTCCCATCAACCAATTCATATTGAACAGGTATTTCTAAATATTCAACCTTTTTAGTTTTTAAATCGATACGACCAAATGAATAGTCTGGTTTCACATTCTGTAATCTGTACTTGTCACTTTTCTTGAAACACATGAAATAACATTTATCATTGACAATAATATTAGTATACCAGGCAGGGAAAACAAAGAAAGGGTCTTGAAAACTAAAATTCTCTTTTAGCTTATATTGTTGATTAATGGTATCATATGTTCTTAGGCTTATATTTTGATTTAAGGATATTTTTTCGATCAATTTTCCCGTCTTGGTGCCTACTTTGTGCACCTTATTTTCTCTTTCTGTAAACCAAAGTGCATATTCAGGAGTCCAAATAGCATTATACATTGCCATACCTTCCTGGGTTTCGTATCTCCACAAGGATTTCCCGGTCTCAAGGTTTACCAAGGAATATCCCTTCGGGCTTTCAGGTACCTTATGATGCGCTCCCCGCCCCATTAGTAGTGCAGCGGTCCCATTCGAGGTCTTATTGAAAAAAGGAGTACTATAATGTGTTAATCCATCCTCAGAAATCCAAACCGTTTCTCCAGTATTCTTGTCAATCGCAAATAGATAATTCCATCCAAATTCCCTTGTTCCATCCTTGCTCCAATAGGGTTCCATATTTATTAACAGGTCGTTGTACAACAACGGCTCAAATTGCTTGTTGAATGGGTAATTAATATTGCCCAACACCTCAACTGGTTTCCAAGAACGTTCCCAAACTTGTTTGCCATCCATATCAAAACAAACAATCTTCCCACTAGCGTTAAAAAACCAAACATAGTTGCCATCGGTTACCGGGGCAGGAGTCGTAGAATCGCTAAATCCATAAAAATATGGGCTCTTTATCGAGCCTTCAATCTCGTGTTTCCAAAGTATCTTTCTTTTCTTTGCATCAATACATAGTGCCAGAATTGTATTTGTTTTTAGTGCTTCTCTTTCAGGTACATCGAAAACCGGTTTCATCACGGTGAGGAAAATTTTGTCGCCCCAAACCGTAATGCCTCCTTGTCCTACTTCCGGAAGGTCCATGGTCCAAAGAATATTTTGTCCTGATCGCACACTGAACTCAACGGGAGTTTCTATTTCCGAAATAATCTTCCAAGAGGCATTTGGTCCGGAAGACTGATTCCAAAAAACGGGTTTTTCGGATTGCTCTTGAGCCAGTACTTGGAGTACGCAACTTAAGGAGAGCATAAACAATACTTTAATTCTATTCATATTTTTCTGGATACCATTAATTTCTATTCCTGACTTTACTCCCAAAAAAATCCTGTTTACCATTAGAATTTTATTATCTTTTTTTTACTGCTTTTGCTCGCTCCCATGCTGTATTTGCAACTGGAACATTAAAATTGGTATTCTGGTTTAGTGCTATATATTTTTTACAGAAATTTCTGTGATTCCTACGCACATGTCCATGTTAAATTTCCAACAACTAACTCACATCCTGTTTCTCTAATCGGTCAAGGTTTTACTCGATTCGCACATTCTTATTTCATTGCCAATAAAAACCTTTAATTCAGGATCTTAGCGGCATTATTAATGTTTAAATTTTAATTCTATTTTTTCCTGATTGTGCATTACTCCAAAGATCAGTTCCTTTTTTGTTTGATTCTTTTTAATAATCTGTCTTAGATGTCTAAAATTTCTGACCGGGGAACCTTCAAAGGATATGATAACATCCCCCGTTTTAAAACCTGCTCTTCCTAAATTGGAATGGCCCGGAACACTTAGGAGAATAACGCCATTGGCCGAGGAAAGTCCAGCAGCAGATCTTTCTTCCAAAGTCTCTATATTCTTAACAATGCACATGTTCCATTCAAAAGTTTTCTTTGAAACGTCATTCTGTGTTGTATCTAAATTTGGTATTTCTGGTTGTTTGGCAAGCTTTCTTAGTTTTTCTGAAATCACACCAAATTGATTCATCGGGAAATTGGTAAAACCCATTTTAAGTGCTGGTGATTCCAAATCCACAGTAAAGTCTCCCTTTTGAGGGTTTAAGAACATTGCGTCACCAACAACGGAATGAATATCCGCTTGGTTTTGAACAAACTTTGCCCGGTCAAGTTCATTGGTAATAAACAAATTGGAGTCTATCTGTTTTCCCCATTTTCCATCCTCAGCAATGCCACGGGTCATAATGGCCGGTTTGTACGCCCCTGAAACAATATTATTTTTGAATACATCTCCACTATTAGGATACCACACGTGAGGATGAAGGCTGTTATTGATGATAATATTATTGTATACCACACGGTCATACCCCTCTCTTAGTTTAAGACCTCTATTTAAAAGAAGGTTGTTATAAATTCTATATCTGGAAGAACCATCGTCCAAATCTATATCCCAACCATGGTCGCATCTCCATCTACTATTTCGAATAATGTTGGGCTCAAGAATATCGAGAAATGGTAAATCTGGGTCCTTTGCCACATGTTCTGCAGTGGTATTTATATCCGGAGTCCAAAAACGATCCCTTCCCCACGAATTAAAACTACCGTGATCCCCCGTTTCAAGCACGGTATTAAAAACATCACAATATTCTATAATATGTCCCCCGAATGTACCTTCGCTAATATTTATCCCCGCCCTTGGAACATCGTAAATGGAGCAATGATTTACCGTTATGCGGGACGACATGGATATTTGAACCGGAGAGGTTTGTTTTTCAAAGCGCCCGGTCATGGTTATTAAACAGTCTTCAACCCTACAATCTTGTGGAAAATTATCTCCCTTGGGACCTGGTGTTCTATCAATATGATCAAAATCTTGGGGGCCATATCTAAATATCGGGTTTTTAACCATTGATGGATCTCCTACGAATGCAACGCCACTTGCTCCGGAATGATGGATGTAGCAGCTTTTAATGGTAATCCTTCGATTATAGTTATTAACAAAAATACTGTTGCCTCCCAACTGATCAAACTCGCAATTCAATAGGGAACAATCTTCTGCCCCTGTAAATTGAACCGCACCTCCTCGATAAGTTGTCCAATCACTTCTAAGCAGCTGTTCCTTGTTTTCCATAAAACTTCGCGCGGCATGTCTAAAAACAAATCCCTGAAAATTTACAAACCGAACTGGATTTTCTTTGGTACCCTTAAACTCGACGAGATTTTTTAATCTAACTATCTCAATTTTTGCAACTTTAAGATCAACATTGGCTTCGGGATGATAATACAGCATCTTTTCTTCATGATCAAAATACCACTCATGGGACACATCGAGCTCCTCAAAAACATTCTCAATAATTCTGTACCGTGGATGCATGGGCGAAGGTCTGTTGTTTTGCCATCCTCCTTCCAGTTCAAGAGAACCATCTTCCTTTTTTCCATTTACCAGCCAATGCATATCTCCCCACAAAGCCATATGCATTGCATGCACATACGCCCCTTTTGGGTTTTCCCAACTTGCTATTCGTTCCGCATTCAATGGGTCTTTTTCGGGGTCTGGTTTTTTGGTATGGTGTAAATCCCAGGTATCAAACACATTTTTCCCATCTTCGGCATTTGGAAATCTGGCCATACTTTGGTTTATACTGTTCACATACAATTGATCTATTGCTGATATTCCCACTGGAACCTTTGCCTTGAATATTCCTTTTATATAAGGCTCCCAATCCAAAGTCAACTTAGTTCCTCCACTGATTACAACTTTGCCTTCGTTGGCCGCTTTATAGGTAATAGGATAATCCTTGCTACCTGAATGTTTTGCTTCAAAAACCACAGGTTTGGATAGGTAATAGGTACCGTCTTCAAAAATAATGTCAATAGCCATTTCCTTTTCAAGCCCCATGGCCAATTCCTGCGCCTTTTCCATAGTTTGCACTGGAAATTCCTTGCTGCCCATATTAGCATCACTGCCATTTTCCGAAACATAAATTTCTGCTGTCTTTTTTGTACAAGAGAAACAAATTAAAAGTATCAGTACCAAGGTGGCTATAATATTAGATTTCATGCGGTATATACGATTTGTTGTTTTCAATAACTTTTAAAGTTTGTTTGAGAGGCTTACTTCCGATTGAGTTGGGAAATCGCTGGGGATTTCCCAACTTACTTTTTTCTTGGCCAACCATTCCGTGGCACGAATCAATGTAGTTTGAAAACCAACGCATTGATACGAAACAGGATAGGTTTCCCCTTTCCATAAATGACCCATGCTAGAATTGTAAACTCGACCCTTTCCATAATCAACCAACCATTCAACCGGCCAATTGATAGCTGTTTTTTCTTCATTTGAATACGATAGAACGGTAAGGTTTTTTGCTGGGCCCCTAGCATATTTATAAAGTTCCATATCCGGGGTTTTCCAAGCTTTTGGAAAATCTTGATTAATCGGATGCTCTGTTAGAATATGAATAATAGCATCGTTTCTTGGCCCGTGGTACGTGTCTTTGCCTTGTCCTATTGGAATTTTAACAATGCTATCATTACCCTTAACTTGCAATGCAATTCCTTCTTCAACCGACCTCCACCCGAGACCTATCATTACATTATATTCCTTCCAATGGTTAAACGCATTATTTGCAGAATGAAGTATATACAAACCTCCACCAGACCTTACATATTTCTCCAGGTCCTTTTCCATACTCCTTGGCCACTTTATATCCTTGTTGTGAATGTTATTGGTATTTTGGATTACCACATCATAATTGCTAAATTTTGGTCTCCACTTTTCCCAAGACCTTGTTTCCATTATCTCTGGCGCGGTCGATATATCCACATTAAACAATCCACAATCTTCCAAAATGGTCCGGACCACAAGTGAAGTTTGCTTCCAATCATGATTACTAAAACCATCAACAATAAGCACATTTGATTTTACGGATTGCTGTTGACCAAAAATTAAAACAGTACACAACATAAGCATTGGGATACTGATTATTTTATGTAATCCATACAAGCTCATTTTCTATATTTTTCTTGAACTTTTGTTCATCAGGAATGTTCGTTATTCTGGCAGTTCAGCTTTCCAACGGTCCCACAGGGTTAAAAGTTCTGTAACTTTTTCTTTGTTTGATTCAAACAAGTTTTGGCTTTCAAATTTATCTTCTTTGATATTATAGAGTTCTACTCGGCTTTGTTCCTTGTCTGCCAACACTTTCCAATTGCCATTTCGAACAGCAGCATTTACCCATCCGGTTGGGTGATTAGGGTTGTCTGAAGGAAAACGCCACTCCCAAAATAGCGGTTTGGAACGTTTAAAAATTTTGTTATCCAAAATCGAGGTAAAACTTTCTCCATCTGGTTTGTAGTCGTTCGGAAGCTTTTTCTGTGCCAATTCGGCAAATGTAGGCAGTAAATCCACTGTAGAAAGCACACTGATACTGTCTGTGCGTCCAGCCGCTACCCTTCCAGGCCACCGTATAATGAATGGGACATTGACACCTCCTTGAAAAACATCCACTTTACGCCCTTTAAGACCAGCTGTTGAACCGGCGGTTTTAGAAGGACCATACCCTGCAGGACCATTGTCACTGCTAAATATTACAAGCGTATTTTCATCCAATCCCATTTCATTTAATGCTACCATTAAGCGGCCTACATGATTGTCTGCATCTGTCAGCACCGAATAATAGGTTTCTTTGTCTGGATGCAGTCCCTTGTAGGGTTTACGTTGTTCATCTGTTGGCCAAAGTGGTGTATGCGGATCCTTTAACCACAGATTTATGAACATTGGAGATTCTTTCTCCTTATTTCTCTTTATAAAATCAATGGTTTCGTCTATAACAATTCTGCTTGAACTGTGTACCCAAGTACTGTCACTATCCATATAGCGGGTGTTAGGCCAATGTTGATCACCTTTCCAGGTGGGTCCATTTCCATTCCAAACCCGGGTTTCATCATATCCATATATCTTAGGTTCGGGAGCCGATAAGTCTCCATGGGGCAACCCTCCCCCGCCAAGATGCCACTTCCCAAAATGGGCTGTTGTGTAACCAGCCTGTTGCATAAGTCTTGGCATATAAACAGGAAGAGTTTCGTCTAACCAATTTGGCATACTCCTTCGTGTATTGGGTTCCTTGCCAGCAAAATGTCCATGAATCCGATGCCTGGCTGGGAAATGCCCGGTTATTACCGAGGAACGACTAGGGGAACACACGCCACTACTTACATGAAACTGCGTGTATTTTGTTCCTTGGGCAGCTAATTTGTCAATATTTGGAGTCGCCACTTCGGTTGCGCCATAGCAACCCAAATCTCCATAACCCCAGTCATCGGCAAAAATGAAAAGTATGTTTGGTTTCTCAGGTTTTACCACCTCCCTTTTATCCTTGCAGGATACCATAAACATGAGCAATACCACAAACGCAAAAAAACAGCTAAAATTAGATTTAAAAAGTACTTTCTTAGATGACTTAAATATTTGCATCATTTAGGGAATTTTCTTGTTGGCCGTTAGCACAGTTTATATAAGGTTTTATACCTATATGCGAATTTTGAATATGTTCGTTGCTTATTTTTAAATCGAATTCAAATGAATGATTTGGAGCGTGTATGGTTACACGCTCCTAAATACTAACTCAAATAAAAAAACTAACTCAAATAATTATTTTCAATATTTTAAAGACCTAAAAGTGCTGTCTCTGTTTTCAATTATATTTTTGGTACTAGGATAACTTTTTTTTGAATGTAAGGTTAACCAATATATAATACCGAGGATAAAATTAATCCTCGATCCACTCCTTTGCCACCAAAAAAAAGACAAATACCAATACTTTTTTTGCTTCGATTGTTAATAATATAATTTTATTTCTTACACAATGACAATCCTGCATAAATAGGCCTACAATATTTAAATTAACACAAGGTAATTAGAATCACGTTCGTATTCCTCTATTGTATGAATCTCTTTGATAATAATTGAAAAACAGAGCCTTCTTAAACCTTTTTGCTTTTTTTACATCAAAGAAGTGTACTAAAATCTTAAGAAAACTGAAAATGAGAAAGAACATCGTGACCGTCGCACTAGTTACCATTTCATTGTTAACCTCTGTTGTTGGAGCTGCCCAGGACCGCTCTAATAAGGAAAAAGATAGGCCAAATCCAGAGAAAATCTTGGAACATCTTGATACTGATGAGGATGGAAAATTAAACAAAGAGGAAGTTAGTAAAGCAAAAAGAGGAAGGCTTGCTGAACAATTTGATGAAGTTGATACAAACTCAGATGGGTTTATAGATCTAGAAGAGTTCAAAAAATTTCATGAACAAAGACCGAAAAGAAGAGAGGAATAATCGTTTCAACCTCTTTTAAATTAATCGGCGACGATAGATAAACCTACTCAAAGAATAAATCTTCTTGATGTAGCAGAATTACCTTTAAATCAGGTTGATGATGCTGCAAAAGACGAATTATTCCTCTTTTTGAACCATCCCAACTGTTGCCACCGTTCTAAATCCAAGATGTTCCAAGGAAGAGTCCAAACTAGTGGCCATACGTGCTGAAATACGATAACTGGCACAGTAGCTGGCATTACACAAAAAGGAGCCTCCCTTAATCACTTTCTCTTTCGCATAAGGATTGTCCTTGTTAAATGGAATATCCGCCCCGGTTGGATCCACCAATACTTTTTTACCTAATGTAACCTCTTGATAGTATTTAGAATTGTACCAATCATCGGTCCACTCCCAAACATTACCTGCCATATCATAAAGTCCAAAATCATTAGGTGGATAACTTCTTACCGGAGCACATCCTTCATAACCATCTATTTTAGCATTGGATACAGGAAATTCTCCTTCCCATGTATTCCCTCTTTTGGATAATTCATTGTCATCATCACCCCAAAAATAAATGGTGTTTTCCTTGTTTCCTTTGGCAGCAAGTTCCCATTCGGCTTCCGTGGGCAAACGTCTTCCTGCCCAAGCGCAATACGATTTTGCATCTTCATAGGCAATGTGCACCACCGGACTATCATCTTTTCCCTGTATTGAGCTTCCCGGTCCATTGGGGTGCCTCCAATCTGCACCAATACGCCATTCCCACCACTGCGAGAAATCAAAAAGATTGGCTACTCCATTTTTTTGTTTTTTAAAAATCAACGAACCTGGTTGCAGAATACTATCGTGTGGTTTTGGTGTACCTTCGGGAAGTTGTTTTTTCATATCCGCCCATTCTATAGTACGTTCTGCTATGGTTACATAGCCAGTTTTGTCAACAAACTTTTGAAACTGGGCATTTGTCACTTCGGTGATATCCATAAAGAAACCATTTACGGAAACCTTATGCGCAGGCTTCTCATGTCCCATTGCCATTTTATCATGAGGTACAGCACCTTGAGTGAATGTTGCTCCTGGAATCCAAACCATTCCTTCAGGAACTTCAACACCTTCAGGTTTACCTTCTAAAAGAATTTTTTCCTCCTTAGCAATTTGAGTGGTTGTGGCCCCATTCGGGTTTATTTCAACTTCTGATTTTTTCGTGTTCTTCTCTTTACATCCGAAAAAAAACGTAAATAATGAGAATAAAAAGGTCCATTTAATTGTGTTGAACGTATTGTTCTTATTAAGGCAAATTAAGTTTGAGTTCAAAATTGAAATATCTTTTTTAGTGGAAAATTCAGACCTTTTAAAAATATGGCCTAGATTCAAAATTACATATATTTATTTGTTGAATATAACGTCTCAAAGAAAATGACAAAAAGTGGAACACTAGTAGTTTTAATGTTTTTATTATGTTTTAACGCCATTAATGCGCAATCTATTGAATCCCTAAAGGAAAGAATTACCGAAGTTCTTAAAGATAAATCCGCTACTGTTGGTGTATCCATTCAAGGTGCCAATCCTGCGGACACCATTTCAATAAATGGCAATAAACGCTTGCCCATGCAAAGTGTTTTTAAATATCACTTAGCGGTTGCAATTTTGAATCAAGTGGATCAAGGAAATTTGGATTTGAGCCAAAAAGTTCTTGTAGAGAAAGACTTGGTTATAGCCTATAACCATTTATGGAGTCCATTACGTGAAAAATATCCGAACGGAGGGGAAATAAGCTTGGCTGAATTAATTGAATATACTGTTGCTTGGAGTGATAATTTGGGGTGCGATGTACTTTTTGATCTTGTAGGAGGCCCAAAGGTGGTTCAATCTTATCTGCATAAGATTGGAATCGAGCACATTGCAATTGTGTATAAGGAAATTATGATGCAAGCAGAATGGGATCGTCAATATGAAAACTGGACGACCACTAATGCGGCAAATCAAATGCTTCAATTATTCTTTGAAAACACCAACAACCTATTAAGCGATGAAAGTTATCATTTTCTCCTAAAAGTAATGAAGGATACCAAAACAGGTAAAAAAAGTATCAGGGGGTTTCTGCCAGAAGATGTAATTGTAGCTCATAAAACAGGTAGTTCAGGAAAAAATAGCAAAGGATTGACAGGGGCTTTAAATGATATTGGGATTGTTTTTTTGCCCAATAATTCTTATTTCTATTTAAGTGTTTTGCTCAGTGATTCCATGGAAGATAAAAAAGCGAACCAAAAAATAATTGCTGATATTGCAAAACTAGCGTGGGATTATTTTAGGGAATAAGGGGCATTGTGGTGGAATGGAAAGGCAAGGGGGATTTCAATGCCGAGTTTAAAAGTTCTAGAAAGTTGATCATTGCAAAAATTAGCACAGTTAAATGCCTACCCATTTAGGTATGATGGATTGAAACCGTTTTACTTGACAATTAAATTTCCATTATAATTGTACTATATTTTATACGACCGTATATGATTGAATTTTCCAAATTGGGAAAAGCGACATTTTCTGTTTGGACAGCACTCTTCATGCTGTTTGGCACTGGGGCTCTTTTTGCGCAAAATTTTGAGCGGTTTTCCAACAAAGAGGGATTCAACCAAAACACAATCAACACCATAGAACAAGATAAATATGGTTTTTTGTGGTTTGGCACCCCAAATGGACTTATCAGGTATGATGGCTATGAATTTGAAACGTATACCACACAGTCCAATACAAATGGTAAAATACTAAGTAACAGTATTACCTATATTCACAATGATATAAATGGTGTTCTTTGGATTGCCACCAACCTTGGTTTACATGTATACGTTCCTTGGTTCGAAAAGTTTTACACGGTTCCAATTAAGGAAAAGATAGCGGTTAGCCATATAGGGAGCGCTCCAAATGGACAAATTTGGTTTTCTGGGGACAATCAACTCTATACCTGTAATCTTATTGATGCAGAAAAGGGAATTTTTAAAGTGTCCGCAAATCTTTTAAAATCATGGCCGGAAATAAAATCTGTCAATGGGTTTAGTTTCAAGGAAGAAAACAAAATGGTACTGGCTACTTCCAATGGATTGGCACAATTATCGCTAGAAACCGATTCTTTGGCCCATTTTTCAAAAGCCAAGGCACTCCACCATTTTGAGTTTTTAAGGAATAGAAACGTCACTTCGATCCTAAACCAAAAAAATATATTCTGGATTGGAACGCATGATGGTATGTATAAGGTTACCCTAGATGGTACTAGAGTTCATCCAATAAAAATCTTTAAAGATTACATGATAGGAAAGCCCTCGGATTTTCCCATGATGGTCAATACCATTTTTGAGGATAATTCCAGTTCTATTTGGGTGGGTACAGTGGATCAAGGGCTATATAAATACGATCCTGAAAAAGATGCTTTTGAACACTTTATATACAACCCTAAAAACAAGTTGGGCCTTAGTAGTCCTTTTATCAATGCAGTTTTTCAAGATAATTTCAATGTACTTTGGATAGGCACCGCACAGGGTGGAATAAATAAGTTGGATGTCTCGCAAAAACGATTTACTACCTACGCAAATAATCCTTATGACAAACAATCTATAGCAGATAATCTAACGACTTCCATTATCGAGGATCACAATGGAAGGTTATGGGTTTCAGGCTACAACAGAACATTGTATCGAAGCACTGATCCTGTCACGGAAAAAACCGTACAAAATCTAAAATTTAAAACTTATGCCGATAAAATCCCGCTTGTAGATGGTGATATTGTAAGACGTATTTATGAAGATAAACGGGGATATTTATGGTTTGGCACAGATTCTACGGTTGTTGTTTATAACCCCATGGACAATGTTTTTAAAAAAGTTACTTTAAAAGAAAATGGAAATGCTGCAAGGAATCAGTATACAGGTGACATCTATCAAATAGATAAGGAAAACATTCTTTTGGCTGGAGATCAGTTTCGTGTATTGGAGAATCCATGGCCTCAAATCCAAAAAAACAACAATCCTTCCATTCCGGTAAAATTTGTTCAGAACTTGGGATCACAAAGAGTTAGAACCATTTTAAAAGATACTCGAAATTCCTTTTGGTTTGGAACAGCAAATGGTGTATTGCATGGAAAATTCAATGGAAATGGAATTGATCTTGACAAAGAAATCACGGATAAAGCAGACGAAAAATTAAAGTTGAGCTACCATGATATTTTCTCAATACACAAGAGCGATGACCAAAATATCTGGATTGGAACTTTTGGCGGAGGTTTAAACAAACTGTCTTTGGATAGTTCTGGCAATCCTGTGAGGGTGGAATATTTTAGAAAAAACAACCTACTTCCTGATGACGCTATTTATGGTATTTTACAGGAAGGGGAAAAAGCACTCTGGATAAGCACGGATATGGGTCTTGTTAAATTTCATTTGGATAATGATAAGATCGATGTTTTTGATGTGCGCGATGGTTTGCCCCAAAATAATTTTAGACAGTCGTCTTATCACAAGGGAAAGTCAGGTTACTTTTATTTTGGCGGATTAAATGGTTTAACAATCTTTAAACCAGCGGACATTAAATTGAATGCGCAGCCTCCAGAAATTTTAATTACAGACCTATTAATAAACAATAAAAAAGTTGAGATTGGAGCCAAACTCAATAACCGGTTCGTTCTAAAAAAATCCATTTCGGAGACGGAGAACATTGTAGTAAGCCAAGATCAGCAGATAATAGCTTTTAATGTTGCGGTTAAGCATACCTCAACACCATCAAAGAATAAATTGGCCTACAAATTGGAAGGATTCAATGATTCTTGGGTAGAGGATAAAACAGGAAAAAACACCATAACATACACCAATTTATCCGCTGGTGAATATGTATTTAAAGTTAAAGCAGCCAATGGAGATGGAGTCTGGAGTACAGACACCAAAGTGCTGAACATAGAAATCCTTCCACCTTGGTACCAAACCTGGTGGAGTTATCTGATATTCTCACTGCTAACCATTGCCATCTGTATTGGAATAATTGTATATTTTGTTCAGCATGAGCGTTTAAAGCAACGGCTCAAGTATGAAAAATTGGATAAAGAAAGAGTTCATACCATCAATCAAGGTAAGTTCCGATATTTCACCAATCTATCCCATGAATTCAGAACTCCACTAACATTAATAGCAGGTCCGTTAGAACGGGTTATGAATCACAATTCGGATATACGGAACGAAAAATACCTTGCCATTATACAAAAGAACACCAAAAGACTACTTAGCCTGGCCGATCAATTAATTACGTTCCGAAAAGCCGAACAAGGACACATAAACTTAAATTTAAGTAAGAATACATTGGGCGGGTTTATGTATCCAACAACGGAAGCTTTCGAGAATTATTCCATTGAAAAAAACATCAACTTTTTCTACAAAATAAACTCTCCAAACGAAGAAATTGTTATCGATGTGGAAAAATCTGAACGTATTATTTTCAACTTACTTTCCAATGCGTTCAAAAACACACCTCCAGGCGGAAACATTAGTATTGAATCAGGTATATCCAATATTTCTGGAAAGAAAATGATATGCATTGATGTTATTGATACGGGAAAGGGAATTCCTGAGGCTGACCTAGAAAATATCTTTGAGCGTTTTTATCAACTTGGCAATAAGCATGGAAACATTAGCGGTGGCGGAATAGGATTGGCTTTTTGCAAATCTTTGCTTGATCTATTGGGGGGCGAAATTTCGGTGAAGAGCAATCCAAATATCGAAACCCGGTTTTCCATAACGATCCCTTCAAAAATGGCAAGGGAACAAAATGATGCTATCATCGGTGTTTCAGAAAAATCCTTTATTCAAGATTGGGTTCCCTTGTCCTCTGAAGTAATCCATAAAGAATCTCTTGAAACCGTTAATGGCGCGTTGAAAGAACACACCATTTTAGTTGTTGAAAACGAGGTGGATGTGCAAACGTTTCTAATGGGAACGTTATCCGATACATACAACGTTATCTTGGCAAACAATGGTGTTGAAGGGCTGCAAAGAATAGGACAGCAGGAGCCTGACTTAGTTGTAAGCGACATCATGATGCCTCAAATGGATGGTTTCGAATTTTGTGAAAAAATTAAATCGGATACGGCGACATGTCATATTCCGGTATTGTTATTAACCGCTTTAGGCGAAAATCAAGACATTATAAAAGGATTGGAGTTTGGTGCAGACGAGTACATTAGTAAACCGTTTTCAATAAAACATCTTGAACTACGCATTCAAAAACTTATTAAAAACAACGTTCAGCTAAAAGAATATTTCTCAAAAAATAGTGCTCTGCCCAAAAAAGATATTGGTATATCCAAACGGGATAAGGAATTTTTAAGTAATGTGATAGACATTGTTGAAAATAACATTTCCAATTCCAATTTTGGAGTGGAGGAATTGGCTTCAAAAATAGGCTTGAGCACCTCTCATTTTTACCGTCGTTTAAAACAACTTACTGGACAAATACCCAATGTTTACCT
Organism: Flavobacteriaceae bacterium; assembly: GCA_039985375.1. Lineage (GTDB taxonomy): Bacteria > Bacteroidota > Bacteroidia > Flavobacteriales > Flavobacteriaceae > Flagellimonas. The sequence goes on along the minus strand of JBDWSS010000103.1, from coordinate 26,197 downwards.
GAGAAATTATAGACTGCAAAGAGCTGCCGAATTATTGAAAAATAATGAAGGGCTCAATGTTGCGGAAGTCATGTATCAGATTGGAATCGAGTCTAACTCCTACTTTTCTACCTCCTTCAAGAAACTACATGGAGTATCCCCTTCAGAGTATCTAAAGAAGGCATAATATTCCACTCCAATTTAGGTTTCCAGAACTATAAAAACGGTATATCGCGATCCGTTTCCAAGAGGAAAAGAACCAATACAATTGGTATTAGGTTTCCATAACCCAAGGATTCGTTCACAGATTCAAATATGAACATAAAGCAAGTCTAAGCGCCTGTACACATTGAGTTTTGCTCATTTACTGCACAAGAAATAAGCAACCTAATGAGAGAAATAAGCAATGGATTGAATGATAAGAGAAAGTCTTAATATATATAATGAAATACATTTGAACCGACCAACCAACACTGACTAACAACTAAATTTTCAACTAAATGATTATGAAAAAAAAGCTAATCTTTTTTCTTTTACTTACCATTTCCTTTATGGGGTTTTCTCAAAATCAATCGATAACACTTCAAGGTACCATTGTCGATGAAGGTGGTATTCCACTTGCAGGGGTTAATGTACTAGTGGAAGGAACAATAAATGGAACACAAACAGACTTTGATGGTAATTATTCCATAAGTGGAAGTGCCGGTGATGTTTTGATCTTTTCCTATATAGGCATGAAAACCCAGTCGGTTACCATTGGGAGCAATAGGACAATAAATATTACCATGATCGAGGATGCATCAAAACTCGACGAGATTGTGGTAATTGGGTATGGAACTCAGAAAAAGTCGGATTTAACGGGCTCGATAAGTTCTCTATCCGGCGACGGTTTAGACAAATTACAAGTTGGTGACGCTTCCCAATTATTACTGGGAAGAATGGCCGGTGTACGGGTAGAGTCTGTTGGTGGTAGTCCTGGTGCTCCAACAAATATTGTTATTAGAGGGGTTTCATCCCTTACAGATTCAAATCCGCTATTTGTTATAGATGGGTTACTCACCGATAGTATGGATTTTTTAAATCCCTCAGATATTAAATCCGTGCAAGTTTTAAAGGACGCATCAGCCGCGGCTATTTATGGATCAAGAGCTGCAAATGGTGTAATTATAATTACAACTTTGGATGGAAAAGGTTCTGACGGTATTAGTGTAGATTTTGAGATCAGTACAGGACTTCAATCACAAATTAAAAAACTAGACTGGTTAACCGGGGCCGAATATGCCGCATTAAGAAATGAATTAACCATTGCGAATACACCAGATGGTCAAGCACCGGATTTAATTCCAGGATTTAATGAATTATTAGATCCCACAGTAAATACCATAATTGATGATATTGCTATTTCTACCGCGCCAATTATAAATACATCAGCTTCAGTTTATGGGAGCACGGGAGATGTTAATTTTAATATCTCTGCAAATTGGTTAGACCAGGACGGTATCATTATAGCTTCAGATTTTGATAGAAAAACGTTTAGAACCAATGTTGGAATCGATAAAGGTAAGTTTAAAATTAACACAGGTCTTACGGCTTCCACCTCCTTTAGAACGAAAAATACAATCTGGAATCTAAGTAATAATATACTACCAACAATACCTTTTTTAAATCCAGATAATGATGGTGGATTTGGTGGTGCAACATTTGATATTTACCAAACTGATGGTAATAATCATATAGGTAGGTCGCTTCTTCAGGATCGTCATGAAACGCAGGACAACCTCTTGGGCAATCTGAATATAAGCTATGAAATTATTGATGGTTTAACAGCTAATGCCAACTTAGGTCTTCAATACACAAGAAGGTCAGACTATACGTTTAACCCTACCTTCTTTATTTCAGATCAAATAGATGCCAATAGAGCTGAAGCAGAATTAATTGATAGAACAAGTAAAAATGTAAATATACTGGCTGAAGGTACCTTAAGTTATAAGAGATTATTTGGAGGTCATTCCATTGAACTTTTAGGAGGTGTCACCGCACAAGAAGTTACAAATAACCAAGGCGTTATATGGGTGTCTGGTTTCCCTTCCAATGACATAAGACAAGCTAGTGCTGCCAGTAATTTAGTTCAAACCGGAGGGCAGGAATTTGTTAATACCCTTCAATCCGTTTTTGGCAGACTCAATTATAATTATAAAGAAAAATATTATTTGAGTGCTACAGTAAGAAGAGATGGTTCTTCCAGGTTTGCCGAAGATAATAGATTTGGGGTTTTCCCGTCCATTTCTGGAGCTTGGACAGTGTCGAATGAAAACTTTTTAAAAGACAGTAATCTAATAAACAATTTAAAGTTTAGAGCAAGTTATGGAGAATTAGGTTCTCAAAATATAGGAGATTATGCTTTTATTCCCGTTCTAAATATAAACAGTGATGTTGTTTTGGGTACTGGACAAGGTAGGGTTTCAGGAGTTTCCCAAACAGTCTTTGCCAATCCAAATCTAGTATGGGAGACCACTAAAACCTATAATCTTGGTTTAGATCTATCTTTATTTGATTACAGGCTATCCCTTACAGCAGATTATTTTGACAAAGAATCCGAGGATATTCTAGTAAATTTAAACATACCTCCTACTTCTGGAACAACGGTACCTGTAGCTCAAAATGCAGCTTCTATAAAAAATACAGGCTTGGAATTAGCCGCAACCTATAGTGATAATATCGGGGGTTTAGACTTTAGTATTGGAGGGAATATTACATTTTTAAATAACGAGGTTTTAGCACTAGGAGAAAATATTTCACCGATTACAGGAGGTACGAGTTCTACCGGTCAACAGACAAGAACGGACGTAGGGCAACCAGTGGCAAGTTTTTATGGTTTTAAAGTTATAGGTATTTACCAAACACAGGCAGAAATTGATGCAGATGACAACGCGGACCCCAATGCGGAACCTGGAGACTTTATTTACCAAGATTTTGATGATAGTGGAGCTCTAACAGATGATGACCAGACTTTTTTAGGTAGCTATATCCCCGATTTTGAGTACGGGTTTACCTTAGATGCCAATTACAAAAATTGGGATCTTAATATGATCTTTAATGGTGTGGCGGGAAATGAAATTTGGAATAATGGTAGAAATAGAAATTTGCTTTCTGTTACAAATGGAAATATAATTAGAGCAGGTTTGGATCGTTGGACTCCAGAAAACACAGACGCCAGTTTGCCGAGAATAGGTGGTGGGGCCAATAACGTCAGAAGCTCGTCTTTCTATATTGAAAGTGGTGCTTATTTTAGACTAAGAAATATTCAAATAGGTTATACTTTACCGAAAAATGTTTTGGACAAACTGAACCTAAGAAAAATTAGAGTGTATGCTTCCGCCCAAAATTTATTTACAATTACCAATTACTCTGGTTATTACCCTGAAATAGGAAGAACTAAAGATGACGAACTTCGAGTTGTACAAAACAACAATTTACTGTTCTTCGCCGGTGTTGATCAATCTTCATACCCAACGCCAAGAACCTTAATTATGGGGTTACAAATAGGGTTATAATCTAAACGGTTTTTAAAGTAAATACAATAAAAAAATATAAAATGAAAAAAATTCTAATAACAATATTCTGCTTAACATTCTTTTTAGGATGTGATAGCGATTTTCTCAATGAGACAAACCCGAATACCTTAACACCAGATGATTTTTGGCAGGATGCAGATGATGCACAAAGTGCAATCATAGGTGCATATAGCCCACTATCTACCATATTTTACCACGGAAGAATATGGGCTTCAATTGAATTGGCCTTGTCCGACGAAATTGTTGTAACCGGTGCTATTGGTACCCAAGCGGAGCGTTATAATTTTAATCCGAACAATGGGAATTTTAGATTGGCTTTTGCTGAAATGTGGAAGGTTATTTTTAGATCTAATTTAGTTTTACAAAATGTACCCAACATTGATATGGATGCCACTTTAAAGGATAATATTTTAGGTGAGGCTTACTTTTTGAGGGCTTTACAATATTTTGTATTGGTTAATCACTTTCAGAATATTCCTTTAGTCACAGTTCCTGCAAGTAGTTTGGCTGAAACGCAACAACCCCCTGCATCTCCAGATTTGGTATGGGCGCAAATAGAAGCAGATCTTAGTGCGGCAATACCATTATTACCAACTTCATGGGATGATAGTAATAAAGGACGGGTTATGAAGGGCTCAGCATCTGCGCTTTTGGGAAAAGCGTATTTGTATCAAGGAAATTGGACAGCAGCGGCAAGTGAATTGGAAAGACTGATAGACGGTTCGTATGGAACCTTTGACTTAATGCCAAACTTTGTAGATAATTTCCGTGATTCTTCTGAAAATAACATAGAGTCACTTTTTGAAATTCAATTTGACCAAACCGGGGCGTGGACTGCCGGTTGGGGGTCAGATGTACCCAACACCGCTAGATATAGTTCTTTTGACAATGACTTTTCCAATGGGTCTCATAGCTTTATGAATCCTTGGGTTCTGGATTTATTTCTTAGGGAGACAACGAATGGTGGAGATATAGATCCTAGAGCATATGAAACACTGGTTTGGGATTATCCAGGAGCCGAGCATTTTAGTGGAGAATTATTTGTGGACAAATTTGCTACGCAACTAGAGAATTATGCTCTAGATCCAGTAAATGTAAGAAGACCTGTTAAAGCAGCTAAGTATATAAACCCTAACAGTGGTTTAGATGCTCCTAGTTTTAGTGCTAATGGCAACAACAAAAGAATTATTCGGTTTGCAGATGTTTTGTTGATGTATGCTGAAGCTGAAAATGAAGTCAATGGGCCAACTGCAGCGGCTTACGCATCCATCAACCGGGTACGGGCAAGAGTAGACATGCCAGATATCCCAGCTGGTTTATCACAAGCTGATTTTAGACAACGTGTATGGGACGAGCGAACATTGGAACTTTGCAATGAGTCTCAAAGACCTTTGGATTTATTAAGATGGGGGCTATCTCCTAGCAGATTTGTAGATAATCCTTCCTTTAGAAACACAGATATTTTTTATGTTCCGGGGAGAGAGTATTATCCTATACCTCAATTAGAACTTGATACAAATCCTAACTACAATTCTCAAAATCAAGGATACGAGTAAGATAGGGATTTAGAGGAGCCCATTTATTAAATTAGGCTCCTCTAATTATTTTTAAAATTTGTAGTATGCCTTGGAAAAATTTAAATAAAATTTGGAGAATCTTAGTAATTGCCCCCTTACTTTTCTTTAGCATAGCTGCGTGTACAAAATTTGAAGATACTTCCCAAAATAGCAAAACTTCCTTTTTGGAAGTGGATGCATACCATAGCAATATTGACTTTGTCAATAGTATAATAGAAAATGATTCCCTTAACTATTTCAAATTCCCATATATCTACATGGGAGGAGGGGTAGCCATCGGCGATCTAAACAATGATGGACTTTCAGATGTATTCCTAACCGGTAACATGGTAAGCAACAAATTATACCTCAACAAAGGGAATATGCAATTTGAAGATATAACAATCACCGCCAATGTGGAGGGTGATGATCGATGGTATACTGGCGTAACCATGGTTGACATAAACAACGATGGATGGTTAGATATCTATCTTTCCGTTTCAGGAAAGTTTGGAACTACCCAGAATCAGCTTCTGATAAACAATGGGGATCTAACCTTTACTGAAAGTGCAGCGGATTTTGGCATTGATGACGCTTCCAACTCTATTCAAGCTACCTTTTTTGATTATGATTTGGATGGTGATCTGGATCTTTTTGTAGCAAACTATCCTTTGGTTCCATTAAGTCAGGGCAATCTATTTTATCAGTCTAAAATGGAAGAAAATCTACACAAGGAGAGTGGGCATCTATACCTGAATGATGGAACAGGGCACTTTACCGATATTACCCGTAAGGCCGGAGTGCAAAATTTCGGACTTACACTGGGGCTTATTGCCTCCGATTTTAATAATGACGGATGGCCAGATTTATATCTATCCAACGACTTTAACGTCCCAGATTACTTCTATATCAACAACCAGGACGGAACTTTTAAAGAGGTTGTACAAACCGCAACTGGACATACTTCCATGTTTGGTATGGGCATAGATGCATCCGATTTTAACAACGATGGTCTCATAGATTTAATCCAAGCAGATATGACCCCTGAAGACTATGTGCGTGCGCGCGTAAATATGGCAAGTATGAACCCAAAGAGCTTTAAAGAAGGTGTTGATCTTGGGTTTCATTATCAGTATATGCAAAACAGCCTTCAAATTAATAATGGGGTAAATACGGATGGTACTCCCATAATGAGTGAAGTATCTCGAATGTCAAAAATGGCATCGACAGATTGGAGCTGGTCCACGCTTTTTGCCGACTTGGATAATGACGGCTGGAAAGATGTGTACATCACCAATGGCATGAAACGCGACGTTAATGACAATGATATCAACAATAGAAGTGGAGCTACATCCTTTAAGCAAGCATTCAACATATCCATTACAGATTATGCCAGCCAGCCGATAGCAAATTATGCATATCAGAACCAAGGGAACAATACTTTCAAAAAAGTTGGAGAAGCATGGAATCTGGATTTAGAAGGTTTCTCTAACGGAATGTCGTATGGTGATCTGGACAATGACGGAGATTTAGATTTGGTGATAAACAATATTGATCGGAAGGCCACACTGTATGAAAATAAAACAGAAGGTTCCAATTTTATAAGAATTGAACTGGCTGGACCACAAGAAAATCTCAAAGGACTCGGGACAAAAGTTATTTTAAAGAACACCAATGGGTTACAGACACAGGAGCTGACCCTAACCCGCGGTTTTCAGTCAAGCGTAGAACCTATTTTACATTTTGGTCTGGGCGCCAAAGTTGTTGAAAATCTTCGGGTTATTTGGCCAGATGGCAAAGAGCAGGTGTTGGAAAAACCAAGCATTAATAAAAAAGTAAAGATCGACTACGCACAGGCCTCCAAGCCCGTAACCATAGAAAACAAAAGAAAGTACACCTTTAGTGAAATTACTTCATATTCTGGTATTGATTTCAATCACGAAGAAGACCTATTTGATGACTACTCATCCGAACCTTTACTACCCTATGAATATGCCAAAATTGGACCTGGTCTAGCAAAGGGAGACGTGAACAACGATGGTTTGGAAGATTTTTTTATAGGAAACGCAACAAGAAAATCTGGTAAACTATACATACAGGACCCAAATTCTAAATTTACAGTATTAAAGGGGCCATGGGAGCAGGATGAAATACAAGAAGATACAGGCGCATTATTTGTAGATTTTGACAACGATGGTGATCAAGACCTCTATGTAGTATCTCACGGGAATCAATTTCTGGACCATAGCGATCGTCTTTATATCAACACGCCAAACGGTTTTATAAAACTAGATACCGCTTTGCCCAAAGAAACAACGGCTGGAAAAGCAATTGCGGTCTCAGATTATAATAGGGACGGATTGATTGATATTTTCATAGGAGGCAGAAATCAACCCGGCAACTATCCATTCCCCGCATCAAGTATGTTACTAAAGAATATGGGGGGCATTGATGGGGAAATGAAATTCAGCAATGTAAACTCAATAGCTGCCAAAGAGTTAGATTCCATTGGTATGATCACGGATGCAGAATGGGCTGATTTGGATGGGGATGATTGGCCAGAACTAATCTTATCTGGAGAATGGATGCCCATAACCATCTTCAAAAACAACAAAGGGAAACTAATGAATAACACCCAAAATTATGGACTATCCAAACTTACGGGCTGGTGGTATTCCGTAAAAAGTGTGGATGTAGATAATGATGGGGATTTGGACATTGTAGCCGGTAACCTTGGGCTAAATCACAAATATCAGGCAACTACCGATTCTCCTTTTGAAGTTTATGCAAGCGACTTTGACGAAAATGGCGAAAATGATATCGTTCTAAGCTATAACAAGGATAAAAAGTCAGTACCACTTCGTGGCAGGGAATGTTCATCACAACAAGTACCGGCAATTGCCAAAAGATTTGACAGTTATAGGTCTTTTGCCGGAGCGGATCTAGAGGAAATTTATGGTAAATATATGTTGCAAAATGCCCTTCACTACGAATCGAAAACCTTTGGACATCATTGGTTTGAAAATGTAGGGGGCGTTTTTGCAAAGCAACACCTGCTCCCTATTCAATCCCAATTTTCAAGCATCAATGCCATTGAGGTGTTCGCATACAACACAGATGAATATCCAGACCTATTTATCGCCGGCAACTTATATGCCGCTGAAGCCGAAACCCCCAGATCTGACTCAGGATTGGGAATGGTATTAATAGGGTCTCCCAATGGTTTTAAACCAGTACCCTCAAACATAACCGGATTATTCGCCAGAGGTGACATTAAGGATGTTGAACCGATTCAGCTTGCAAATGGAATGCTGGGTTTTTTAGTTGGGGTTAATAACGGTAAACCTAAACTGTTGCAGTACAATAATAACATATCAGTAAAATAATATTTTTCATAAATACCATATGTAGACCAAACAACAAAGTAAGGATCCAATCACGCTAGCAACCAGAACAGGAATAGGTTAAGGTATAAGTACTAAAGGCTACATCCCATGATTAAACGAAATACATTGAATTCTAAAAAATAAAAAGAAACAGATGAAGAAAAAATATACAATATTGGGTTTATTTATTTGCCTAAGCCTCCAATCACAAATTAATGAGACCAAGGAGATGAATGAGATGTGGGGCGAATCAAAAGTTTCCCTCCAAGCCTTGAAAAATGGCAAGGGTAAGCTTTTTGATGAAGGTAATTTTGGAATGTTTATTCACTGGGGGCTATTTTCCAACCTGGGAGGGATTTGGAATAACAAAACCTATTATGGCATTGGCGAATGGATTATGAACCCAAGAGTTGCCAACATTCCACCATCTGCGTATAAAAAAACAGCGGCAAACTTTAATCCGTCAGAATTTGATGCCAAAAAAATTGCTCAATTGGCAAAAGATGCTGGAATGAAATACATTATTATAACCAGTAAACATCATGAAGGTTTTGCCATGTTCGATTCCAAAGCAAGTGATTTTAATATTGTAGATGCAACTCCATTTGCACGAGACCCAATGAAGGAACTATCTGCCGCTTGCAAAGAAATTGGGCTGGGATTCGGTTTTTACTATTCACATAATCAAGATTGGACAGCACCTGGAGGAAGTGGAGGGCCTACAACAAATGAAAAAGGAAAAGAAGTTACGTTCAAAGAGTACTTTTATTCCAAATGCAAACCTCAGGTTAAGGAAATTTGTACCAATTATGGAGATATAGATTTTGTATGGTTCGATACTCCAGGTAATATGAAGAAGGAGTACGTGGTAGAATTGGTTGATTTGGTGAAAGAATTACAGCCAAATGCCATGATGTGCAGCAGAGTTGGACATGGCATGGGAGATTATGCCAGTAAAGGAGACATGGAAGTTCCAACACGCAATATAGAAGGCTTGTGGGAAACTTGCGATACAAACAACGATTCATGGTCTTATGCTTGGTATGATAACAATTTTAAAAGCCCTAAAATAATTCTTCATAGACTCGTTGCAACCGTTGCAAGAGGAGGTTCCTATTTATTTAATGTTGGGCCAGATAGCAAGGGGAATATTCCCAATATTGGTATTGAATTTTTGGAAGAAGCTGGAGATTGGATTAAAAAATACCCTCAAGTGGTGTATGGAGCAGGTAGCTCACCCTGGGGTCATGCATTGCCCTGGGGAGATGTAACCACTAGTGGGAGCTCTTTGTTTCTTTCCGTTTTTGATTGGCCAAGTGATGGAAAACTATTTTTACCCGGTTTGGAAAGCGAAATTGCATCTGCTTCAGTACTAAATGGGAGCGACAGTGAACCGATTTCCTTTACAAAGAATCAAGATTGGACCGTATTTAATATTCCCCATAAAAAACCTGTCCAACCAGTTACTATCATTGAACTAAAAATGAAGAACAAAGCAAGTGACATCAAAGTAACCAAAGGCCTTGGTGTATATCCAAATATGGAAACAAGATTCTTGGTCGAATTTGGTGAGGTCAGCAACGCGGAACAAAAAGAAATTAAATGGATGGAAAAGTTTGGGGAATGGAAACACGTAAACCAAATAAGTAATTGGGAGGAAAATGGTCAGATTACTTGGACCGTAAATGTACAAGAAGCAGGTTATTATTACATCGACCTAAACTATAAAGGAGAAGATCGATTGGTATGGAAGGTGGTTACCGATGAGAATGTGATGGTACAAAACCAACAAGCAGCAACAGCGAAGTATGTGGATTATAATATGGGCATTGTTGAATTTAAGGAAGCAGGTATCCACACCCTAACGGCCTCATTGGTTGAAGGAGATGTGGAAACCTCCAGTTTAAAATCAATGTTACTTAAACCAATCAATTATTAGGCTAGTCTATTTTAAAAGTATTATTTGTTTACCGTATGCCGTTTAAAGGTTTTTTAATTCTACCTCAATAAAACATTTCCAAAAGCTATTTATTAGTATTTTTGGCGACGCTAAAGTGATTTTTTGGCCTTTCCGGTCATCCAATTGCTTTTTCTTTGTTCAAAAGCCCACGTGGTGGAATTGGTAGACACGCTACCTTGAGGGGGTAGTGTTCGAAAGGACGTGCTGGTTCGACTCCAGTCGTGGGCACTTTAACCCATTCAAACAAGTTGATTTGAATGGGTTTTCTTTTTCGTATTACAGCCTAGGTTCAGAATACATCATCTCTTTTACCATTTTTAGCCCAACAATCCAAAAAGTTTAATACAATGGGTTGGGTCCCTGCCATATAAATCGTAGATTTGTTTAACGTTTATATTCAAAGAATGAACAATGTAAAAAAATCGTTCAGCATCCGGGATATGGAAAATCTATCTGGGATTAAGGCACATACCATTAGAATCTGGGAAAAAAGATATAACCTTTTCACTCCGGAACGTACTAGCACCAACATTAGGACATATAGTTTAAACAGTTTGCAAAAGCTATTGAACATTACCTTGTTATACAATAACGGTTATAAAATCTCCAAAATAGCCAAAATCGAGGATCCAAACATACCTATATTGGTTAGGGAAATTGTTTCCACCAACAGTGAAAAAAATCATGCCGTAAACGCATTTAAATTGGCAATGGTCAACTTTGACCAAACACTCTTTCTAAATACATATAACAGTTTGTTATCGGAAAGGTCTTTTCGAGATATTTTTAATGACGTCTTTATCCCACTTTTAAATGAATTGGGGCTTCTATGGCAGACCAATACCATAAGTCCGGCGCATGAACACTTTATCTCCCACTTAATCAAGCAAAAAACATATATTAATACTGAAAAATTACAAATGGTGGAACCAACACAAAAAGATAAGGTTTTTGTGTTATTTCTGCCAGAAAATGAAATTCACGAAATTGGATTGCTTTACCTCAACTATGAAATTACGCTGAGAGGTTATAAGTCTATCTACCTTGGACAGACAATGCCTATTGAAAGTCTTGAGGATTTGTTGAAATATTATGACAATGTTCACTTCGTATCTTACTTTACCATATCCCCTACGAAGGATGAACTCAACGCTTATTTCGATAAATTTTCACAAACGCTTAACCCAACCGGGGATTCCAAGTTATATGTCTTAGGTCATCAAATACAATATATCCAAAAAGAGCAACTTCCCGCTGGGATAAAAACGTTTAACACGCTGGAGCATTTAATGCAATCGCTTTAATAAGGTATCATTTTAAATGGATAAAGTTATCATCATCGGTTCTGGTTTTTCATCCTTATCAGCCTCATGTTATATGGCAAAAGCAGGGTATGAAGTCATTGTTTTTGAAAAAAACGATACCGTTGGCGGTCGTGCAAGGCAATTGGTGAGGGATGGGTTTACCTTTGATATTGGACCCAGTTGGTATTGGATGCCCGATATTTTTGATAAGTTCTTTGCAGATTTTGGTAAAAAAACCTCGGATTACTATCAACTTGAAAAATTGGATCCAGCATACAAAATCTTTTTTTCCGATGATATTATAACCATAGGAGATTGCATGGATAAAATTTGCAAGGAATTTGAGCGTATTGAAACTGGAAGTGGTGAGAGCCTCAGGAAGTTTATTGGCAAAGCCCAGAAAAATTATGACATAGCAATCAACAACGTAGTTTTAAAACCAGGTCTCTCCCCTTTGGAGTTGGTAACCACGGAAACCATTTTTAGGATTGACCAATTTTTTAAAACCATTAGCCAAGAGGTACGCAAAAGATTTAAAAACCCAAAACTGATTTCGACCCTTGAATTTCCGGTACTCTTCCTTGGAGCAAAACCAAGCAAGACTCCTTCGTTTTATAACTTTATGAACTTTGCGGATTTTGGTCTGGGTACTTGGCATCCTAAAGGTGGTATGTATGAAATAATAAAGGCCATGAAAAATTTGGCACAGGAGTTAGGCGTCACAATCCATACAAACAGTTCCGTGGATAAGATCTTGGTTTCCGATGGGGAGATTTTAGGGGTATCCTGTAAAGAGGAAGATATCGCTGCCAATTTTGTTATCAGTGGCGCAGATTATCACCATTCAGAAACCTTACTTGATAATCACTATCGGCAATATTCCAAAAGCTATTGGGATAAAAAAACCTATGCCCCATCCTCCTTACTTTTCTATGTGGGATTTGCTAAAAAATTGAAGAATATTGAACATCACAATCTTTTTTTTGATACGGATTTTGAGAAACATGCTCGTGAAATTTACGATGAGCCCCAATGGCCGAGCGCACCGCTTTTTTATGCTAACTTCCCATCCGTAACAGATAGTTCAATGGCTCCCAACAGATGCGAAACTGGTTTTTTTCTGATTCCAATAGCTCCTGGTCTGGAAGATACTCCTCAATTAAGACAACAATATTTTGATATCATTTTGGACAGATTCAATAAACGCACGAGACAAGATGTAGAAAGTTCAATTATCTTTAAAGAGAGCTTCTGCATCAAGGACTTTATGGAGCACTATAACTCTTTTAAGGGCAACGCCTATGGTATGGCAAATACACTCAGGCAAACAGCTTTTTTAAGACCCAACCTCAAAAGCAGTAAGGTAAAAAATTTGTTTTTTACAGGGCAACTTACCGTTCCGGGGCCAGGCGTGCCACCGGCCCTAATTTCGGGAAAATTAGTATCAGAACTCATCATCAAAAATACGTAGACAAATGAAAACTATTTTTGACCAAGTATCCTACAGCTGCAGCAAAATTGTTACCGAAACATACAGTACTTCTTTTGCTTTGGCAACAAAAATGCTTTCAACATCAATTCGAAAGGATATATATAATATTTATGGTTTTGTTCGCTTTGCTGACGAAATTGTGGACACCTTCCATGATTATGACAAACCAACACTTTTTAAGAACTTTGAAAAGGCTCTGGAAGATGCAATAACCAATAAGATAAGCCTTAACCCTATTCTTAATTCTTTCCAGTATACCTATCATAAATATGGCATACCACGTCATTTGATCGAGGCTTTTATGAAAAGTATGCGCATGGATCTTTCCAAAAAAAGGTACAATACCGTTGAAGAATATCAAGAATATATCTATGGATCTGCGGATGTGGTAGGCTTAATGTGCCTTTGTGTTTTTGTAAATGGGGATAAAGACAAATACGAAGATTTAAAAGCATCGGCAATGGCTTTGGGGTCTGCTTTTCAAAAGGTGAACTTTCTGAGAGACCTGAAGGCAGATTATGAAGAACTGGAGCGCAGTTATTTTCCCAATACCGATTTAATGAAATTGGACGAAGTATCTAAAAAAAGAATCGTTGATGAAATAAAAGCCGACTTTGCCTTGGGCTATACCGGTATTGCAAAGCTTCCGGAACAAGCAAAATTTGGGGTCTATACGGCTTATAAGTACTATCGAAAACTCCTGGATAAATTGCAGAACACCCCCCCAATGGAAATAAAAAACAAGCGGATTCGTGTTTCAAATTATCAGAAATTTGGACTTCTGGCACAATCCTATTTTAACTATAAACTACAATTGGTATAAATGAAAATCGCCCTTTGGATTCTTATCTTTTTTGGAACTTTTTCTATAATGGAGTTTATGGCCTGGTTTACGCATAAATACGTTATGCATGGTTTTTTATGGAACTTGCACAAAGATCACCATAAAAAAGACCATGATTCATGGTTCGAAAGGAATGATGCCTTCTTCATCTTTTATGCCCTTGTAAGCATGTTATGCTTTTACTTGGGTGTAGAAACCTCATTCTGGTATGGCTGGCCTTTGGGTTTGGGCATCTTAGCCTACGGTATTGCGTACTTTTTAGTTCACGATATTTTTATTCACCAACGGTTTAAAATTTTTAAAAAAGCCAACAATTGGTATGCCCGAGGTGTTAGAAGAGCCCATAAAATACATCACAAACATCTGGGAAAGGAAGATGGAGAATGTTTTGGAATGCTTTTAGTACCCTTTAAATACTTCAAAAAGTAAGAGTAAGTCTATTTTAGTCAGCTATTAAAGTATCCAAAAAGGTTCTGGTCTTTGATGTATTCCAATCTGATACCCCTTCGGTATACGCAGCAATTCCACCATTCTTGTCCAAGATATACGATGCGCAAGGTTTTGGTATATTGATGGGAGATTTGTCCCCGATAATCAAATAAGTGATCGGTGCCGTAATTCCATGCTCTTCAACAAATAATTCCACAGGCGGTCTTTCCTCATTGGATATCAAATAAAAGTCGACCTTGCCTTTATAGTCCCTGTATAATTTTTCAATACTCTTCATTTCAGCCTCACAAGCGGGAAGTTTCCAACTAGCCCAAAAAACTATAATGGCTACACGTCCTTTAGACCTTTCAAAACTAAAAAAATTCCAATCCTCATCTTTTAAACGCCAATCATAATTTTCAATCACCTTTCTATTCGGTTTTGAAACAAATTCCGGGGTCCTCGAAAAAAGGTTGTTCAACAATAACTTTCCTTGATAGCCTAAAGGGGTAACAAAAAAAGAAAGTATAAAAAGCATCATTACAATATTTAAAATGGTCTTTTTACTAATCTTCATTTCTTGTCAATTGGGTTAGGTTAAAACTAAAAAACTCCTGATACAATATCAGGAGTTTTTTTTGAATTATCTCAAAACTGCATTATGCATTTTCTTTTTTAATCACATTTAAGGCCGAACCTTCTTTGAACCATTCAATTTGAGATTCATTATAGGTGTGGTTTACCAATATGGTATCTGTACTTCCATCCGAATGCACTACTTCCAAACTTAACTGTTTACCGGGTGCAAACGATACAATATCCACAAAATTAAATGTATCATCCTCTTGAATAAGGTCATAGTCACTTTCATCGGCGAAGGTTAAAGCCAACATACCTTGTTTCTTTAAGTTGGTCTCATGAATCCTTGCGAAGGACTTTACCAGAACAGCCGCAACACCCAAATGTCTAGGTTGCATTGCCGCATGTTCCCTGGAAGAGCCTTCACCATAATTATGATCCCCGACCACAATAGTTCTAATTCCTTCTTTTTTATAAGCGCGTTGGGCATCTGGTACGGCACCATATTCGCCCGTTAATTGATTCTTCACAAAATTCGTCTGCTTATTAAAAGCATTGACCGCGCCAATAAGTGTATTATTGGCAATATTATCTAAATGTCCTCGGTATCGTAACCAAGGTCCTGCCATAGAAATATGGTCCGTGGTACATTTTCCAAATGGTTTTATCAGCAGCTTTACACCTTGAAGGCTTTCCGTGCTAATAGGAACAAAGGGGTCTAAAAGTTGTAGCCTTTCGGATGTTGGAGAAACGACAACCTGTACTCCACTTCCATCTTCCATAGGAGCAATAAAGCCTGCATCTTCCACGGCAAACCCTTCAGGAGGCAATTCGTACCCTCTTGGCTCATCCAACATTATTTCTTCCCCATCCTCATTGATTAACTTATCCGTTACGGGATTAAAATCCAGTCGGCCAGCAATCGCAATTGCAGTTACCAATTCTGGAGATCCAACAAATGCCAAAGTGTTTGGGTTTCCATCTGCCCTTTTGGCAAAGTTCCTGTTAAACGAATGAACAATAGTATTCCTGGGTCCATCAGCCGCTTTATCCCCATAGCGGTCCCACATACCTATGCAAGGTCCACATGCGTTTGCAAAAACGGTAGCTCCAATGGAATTGAACGTATCTATAAAACCGTCTCTGTCAATGGTGTATCTTACTTGCTCAGATCCAGGGGTTATGGTAAAATTAGATTTTGTCTTTAAATTTTTGTCAGAAACTTGTTTGGCCAGAGAAGCGGCTCTTGAAATATCTTCATAGGAAGAGTTGGTACAAGAACCTATTAATCCAACCTCAACATTTAAGGGCCAATCATTTTCTTTAGCTGCCTCGCTCATTTTGGAAATGGGCGTAGCCAAATCTGGTGTAAAAGGTCCATTCAAATGAGGTTCAAGGGTATTTAAATCAATTTCTATAACTTGATCAAAATATTGTTCTGGATTGGCGTAGACCTCAGCATCTGCGGTTAAATGTTCCTTTACGGCAAAAGCTGCATCTGCAACATCTGAGCGATCTGTTGCCCTCAAGTACCGGTCCATGGACTCATCATATCCAAACGTGGATGTCGTTGCACCTACTTCGGCACCCATATTACAAATAGTCCCTTTACCTGTGCAGGACATTGAGGTTGCTCCTTCTCCAAAATACTCCACAATAGCTCCTGTTCCTCCCTTAGCTGTTAGGATACCTGCTACTTTTAGTATTACGTCTTTGGGTGCCGTCCAACCAGATAATTTTCCAGTTAGCTTTACCCCTATTAATTTGGGGAATTTAAGCTCCCAAGCCATCCCGGCCATGACATCAACAGCATCTGCACCACCAACTCCTATAGCAACCATTCCCAATCCACCTGCATTTACTGTATGGGAATCCGTACCTATCATCATTCCACCAGGAAATGCATAATTCTCAAGGACTACCTGATGAATAATTCCTGCTCCTGGTTTCCAAAAACCAATTCCATATTTGTTTGAAACCGACTCTAAAAAGTTAAAAACTTCATTACTGGTCTCATTCGCTCTTATTAAATCGGTCTTTGCATCAACCTTTGCCTGTATTAAGTGATCACAGTGCACTGTTGTAGGTACGGCCACTTTAGGCTTTCCGGCATGCATAAACTGTAATAACGCCATTTGTGCCGTGGCGTCCTGACAAGCTACCCTATCTGGAGCAAAATCAACATAGTCCTTTCCCCTTGAAAATTGCTTGGAGGGTGTTCCTTCCCATAAATGGGAATACAATATTTTTTCCGAAAGGGTTAAAGGCTTTCCTACCAATTCACGGGCTTTTTCTATGCGCTCCCCCATTGAAGCGTATACCCCTTTAATCATGTTAATGTCAAATGCCATATTTTTCTGTTTAGTTGTACGAAACTCTATTTCAACCTAATTTCCTATAATAGTCTCAAAAACCTACAAGAATTTACCCTTATTTTGATTGAAATATGTTATTCAAGAATAGAAGATAGAAATAATCCAACTAAAAACTAAATTTAATTTTTAGTTGGATACGTGAAGCTTCTCAACATTTTGATTCCTAATATGAAACAAGGTGACCCGGCAATGGTGGTTTTGTGGTCATCTTTTTAAGGGGTGGCGAAAATTTGGTCAACTTTATACCTTTTACAGCATTTTTGTATTCATCCATGGTTGGGGTTCTCCCCAAAATAGCGGAAAGAACTACAACCGGTGTGGATGCCAACAAAGACTCTCCTTTTTTGCGATCCGAATCCTTTACCACACGACCTTGAAATAGACGTGTGGAAGTGGCCATCACAGTATCTCCTTTTTCAGCTTTTTCCTGGTTGCCCATACAGAGGTTACAACCCGGCCGCTCTAGATAAAGAATATTTTCATATTCGGTTCGTGCAGCACCTTTTGGAGCATTATCATCAAACTCAAATCCCGAATACTTCTGTAGCATCTCCCAATCACCTTCATCCTTGAGTTCTTCAATAATATTGTAAGTGGGTGCCGTAACCACGAGTGGTGCTTTAAAGTTTACTTTGCCATATTCACTCTCCAAATTTCTTAGCATTTTGGAAACGATTTTAATGTCTCCTTTATGGACCATGCAAGACCCTACAAAGCCAAGATCAATTTCCTTTGTTCCATCATAATAGGACAATTCCCTAATGGTATCATGGGTATATCGTTTAGAAACATCCTCGTTATTCACATCGGGATCCGCAATCATGGGTTGATCAATAATATCTAGATCTACCACAAATTCTGCGGCATATTTTGCATTCTCATCTGGCGTCAAGGGCAGTTTTTCACCGGACTCAATTTCAGAAATACGCTTATTTGCCAATCGAATAAGGTTTTTAAGCACTCCTTTTTTATTGTCCATTCCTTTATCGATCATAATCTGTATTCTACTCTTTGCAATTTCGAGAGATTGAATCAGCGTATCCGGTTGGGAAATACAAATGGAGGCCTTTGCCTTCATTTCTGCAGTCCAGTCGGTAAAGGTAAATGCTTGATCTGAGGGAAGCGTTCCTATATGTACTTCTATAATCCTTCCTTGAAATACATTTTCGCCACCAAACTGTTTTAACATTTGGTATTGTGTTGCGTGAACTACATCACGAAAATCCATATGGTCCTTCATTTCACCTTTAAAGGTAACCTTTACGGACTCCGGTATTGGCATGGAAGCTTCTCCCGTAGCCAATGCAAGTGCTACAGTTCCTGAATCGGCGCCAAATGCAACTCCCTTGGACATCCTGGTATGGGAATCCCCACCTATAATAATGGCCCAATCATCTATGGTAATATCGTTTAGAACTTTATGGATTACATCAGTCATTGGATGATAAACACCTTTGGGGTCACGACCTGTGATCAAGCCAAAGTCGTTCATAAATTTCATTAGCCTTGGAATATTGGCCTTGGACTTATCATCCCAAACTGAAGCGGTATGACATCCAGATTGATATGCACCATCAACAATGGGAGAAATTACGGTAGCGGCCATCATTTCCAACTCTTGTGATGTCATTAATCCCGTTGTATCCTGAGACCCCACTATGTTGACTTCAACTCGAACGTACGATCCTGCATGCAAGGTTGCCCCTGAGGTTCCCACAGCATTTTTGTTAAATATTTTTTCCACTGCCGTTAAACCCTGACTTTCAACGGATATTTCTTTCGAAGGAGCATATACTTCAGGAACATCTATTCCTAAAGTTTTGGCGGCAAAAGTTTGTATTTTTTTTCCAAAAACAACGGCATAGGACCCCCCTGCTTTAATGAACTCCATTTTTTGTGGGGTCAAAGCCTCAGAAATATCCCTTAATTCCGTATCCCCGTTATATAACTTCTTGGTCCTTGTGTTTATGGTAAGTACTGTTCCAGTATCAACAGAATATTCTTGCTTTAAAATGGCCTCTCCATCTTCATCGACTATGATATTCCCATCAACATCTTTTTGTTTCACCCAGTTTTTAAGATCAATCCCTATACCTCCTGTTACTCCAACCGTGGTCAAAAAGATTGGCGAGATACCATTTGTACCAGCAATTACCGGAGCAATATTAATAAATGGAACATATGGGCTGGATTTAACACCTGTCCATAAAGCTACGTTGTTTACTCCCGACATTCTTGAAGAACCAACACCCATGGTACCCTTTTCCGCAATCAACATTACCCGTTTATCTGGGTGTTTTTCTTGCAATGCCAAAAGTTCATTTTGCATATCCTTGTTGTGCTCAAACAGGCATTGGCCATGCAGCTCACGATCAGACCTTGAGTGCGCATCACCCCCAGGTGACAGCAGATCTGTAGAAATATCCCCTACTCCTGCAATGTATGTGACCACCTGGATTTCTTCGTCAATTTCGGGTAATTTCGTGAAGAACTCTGCTTTGGCATAACTTTCAATAATCTCTTTTGCAACTTCATTTCCAGCTTCAAATGCTGCTTTCAAACGTTCGGTATCCGCGTCATACAAAAACACCTGGGTTTTTAAAACTTTGGAGGCTTCTTTCTGTATTTCGGTATTTTCACCCAAGGCTAGATCTAGCAATACTTCGATTGATGGACCGCCCTTCATATGGGATAATTGCTCAAAAGCAAAAGCGGGCGAAATCTCTTCAACAACTTCTTCCCCTAGAATAATTTCCTTTAGAAATTTTGCTTTTACTCCAGCAGCACTTGTAGTACCGGGTAAGGTATTGTAAATAAAAAAATCAAGAGAATCCTTTCTATTTGTACTATCCAAATTTCGGATTTGCTCAATTATTGCGCTCAGCAATTCAGCACTGTCAATCGGTTTTGGGTGAAGTTTCTGAGTTTTTCGCTGTTCTATCTCCTTAATATAGTCCTTGTAAATATTCATAGAGGAAGCAACCTTAATATTAAATTATTTGTATTCGCCCTTTGTTGGCATATTATCTTTAAATACGGTCTTCACGACAAACGTCATTTTCGGACAAAAAATTTCAATTTAAAATGTTAAAACTACGAAAATGATACGGTGTCAAAAAACATTTTTGTCGTATACTGATTCTAAATGGGAAGAAATTCAAAGTAAAATAACAAATTGCTATTTTCTTATGATTTAAAGTAGGTTTTTTATAATATTCTCTTCAGAAATACCTTCTGCTTCGGCTTTATAGTTTTTAAGTATCCTATGTCGAAGGATACCCATTGCCACCGCTTTTACATCCTCAATGTCCGGAGAGAACTTGCCATGAATTACTGCATTGGCCTTAGCACCAAGTACTAAGTTTTGCGATGCTCTAGGACCTGCACCCCAATCCACATATCCATTGATAAAATTAGATGCCCCTTCAATTCCAGGGCGGGTCTTGTTTACCAATGTGACCGCATAATCTATTACATTATCTGGCACAGGAACCCGTCGAACCAAATGCTGTACGGCAATAATTTCCTCTGCATTGAATAAGGTATCAATTTCTACATTTTTGTTCGTGGTTGTAGACTTCACCACTTCTATCTCTTCGCTAATGGAAGGGTACTTTAGTTCTATTGCAAACATGAAACGATCCAGTTGGGCCTCAGGTAAAGGATATGTACCTTCTTGTTCTATTGGGTTTTGGGTAGCAAGTACAAAATAAGGTTTATCTAGCTTGTATTGCTGGCCAGCAATGGTCACCGCCTTTTCCTGCATAGCCTCTAAAAGGGCAGACTGTGTTTTCGGTGGGGTTCTGTTGATTTCATCCGCCAAGATGATATTGCCAAAAATAGGCCCCTTTATGAACTTAAAATTCCTGTTTTGATCCAATACCTCACTTCCCAAGATGTCACTGGGCATTAGGTCGGGGGTAAATTGGATTCTTTTAAACTCAAGCCCTAAAGTCTGGGCAATGGTATTTACCATCAAGGTTTTTGCTAGGCCAGGAACACCAATTAAAAGGGAGTGTCCTCCTGTATAAATTGAAAGCAGGATTTGTTCTATTACCTTTTCTTGACCAACTATAATCTTGGCAATCTCATTTTTTAAAGCCTGGTGTTTTCTTACAAGATTTTCAACGGCAGCAACGTCAGACATCCACTTATTCTTTTACCCAATTGTTAGCAAAATCACATGTCCTATTCTCTACATTTACATGAATATAGGTGTCATTGATATGTTCATCCATCCAATCCTTGATTGCATTAAACTGTTTTTCCCGTAGTGCCAGCTCTTGAATTTTTATGTAATCTTGAGCAAAATCAGCTTTGTGTTCATCGTATCGATTGGAGATTTTCATAATCTTAAATTTTGGTGCGCCCCCCCTCGAATCGTCTTCCTTAAGCGGTCTACAAATTTCGCCATCTTTTAAATCCCTTACCTGATTATAAAGCGTGGGATCCATTTTGGTCAACTCAAATCGCGAATCAAAGTTAATCGGGTTACGAAGTAATCCGCCATCAAACTTGGTTTCTTTTTCATCCGAAAAATTCAATGCTGCTTCGGCAAAGGTGTACTTACCTTCCAACAAGTGCTTACGAATAGTATCTAATTCTCTAACAGCCTTATCCATTGCAGTCTGAGGTATTTCTGGAATCAATAAAATATGTCTTACGTCCCTTTCTTGTCCGCGTACTTTTTCAACCCATAAAATGTGATATCCAAACATTGTTTCAAAGGGGTCTGAAATCTCGCCTTCTTGTAAACTAAAAGCCACATCCTTAAATTCTTTAACGTATCCCGACTCCTTGGTTATTGACCCTATCAGTCCACCATTGGATTTAGACGGCCCTTGAGAATACAAGATTGCCTTAACGTTGAAACTAGCATCATTTTCCTCTATGTCTTGTTTTATCTGCTCAAGCCTATCAATCACTTTTTGTATTTCTTCTTGAGGAGCCTTAGGTTGTTTCACTATCTGTGCAATTTCTAGTTCTGCACCGAAAACTGGTCTTTCATCTTCCGGTATTTTATTGAAGAACTGTCTAACCTCCTCAGGGGTTACCTGAATTTCTTCAACTATCTTGCCTTGCATTTTCTCCGAAAGCATACGCAACTTGTTAATCTCGAACAGCTCCGTTCTAAAACTTTCTATATCAGTTTTTTTGTAGAATTTTAGGACTTTTTCCATGGAACCCACTTGGGCAACCAGCTGTTGTATTTGACGATCACTCTGGCCATTTACCTGATCGTCCGAAACCAATAAACTGTCCTGAACAGCTTGGTGTGCATACAATCTATCCTCCATTAATTTACCCAAAAGACTGCATCTTGTAATATCCTGTGTAGATGCCCCCTGACTTTTTAAATCTATTAAGGTCTTGTCAATATCTGAATCAAGAATTACATAATCACCAATAACTGAGGCAATACCGTCCAGCTTTACTTTTTTGGTACTATTTGTCGTATCTTTTTTTGTCAAAACAACTTCGTCCGTTTCTTGGGCCTGTACAAAGCTAAATGTTGTAAAAAACACCAAGGCCAATAATTTACTATTCATCGTTTCCATAGACTTCAAATTCATTCTTCTGTATTGCTTCATCGATAATTTCAGTTTCCAATCTTTTAATATAATCCAGTCTTCTTCTGTTTAAAATCAACTGTCTTATATCCGGGGAAATATAATCGAACGGTGCAGTGCTATTAATCTCTAATACATCTGTCACCATTCCCAAATATACCTCTATGGAATCCTGCAATTCAAAAAATTGTGATTTCTTTAAGTACTTTTCTTCATTAAGCGGTGTTAAAAGCGGTATCTCTTCCATTATTCTGGATGCCCGCACCCATATAGAATCGTTGAAATGTATTTTTTTAAATTGCACGGCTATGGAATCCAAATAACTTTTATCTAACTCACCCCAATCCTTTATTTTAGTAATGACTTGGTTCTTATCCAAAAATTGGGCGGGCAAACCAACAAACCGCAACTGCACCAATTTTTCATTTAATTTAAAATTCTCCTTTTCACGTTGATAATATTCCCTGAGTTGTGAAGTGGAAACCGCAGTATCTTGGGCCTGCAGTACCAATGCCTCTACATATGCCCTAGTGTAAAGATCCGAACGGTAGTCATCGACCAGAAGATCATATTCATGAAGTTTTTCCTCCGGTAAATTAATTTTGGATTTGGACAACAAGAGTTGTTTTGATGCCCAGTTATTGATAAAATTTAGCGTAAATAAGACACTGTCCTGCTCAGACATATCATTGGTCATAAAAGAAGCCAAATCTTCCTTGTACAAAAAAGAGTCACCAACTCTGGCCAAAGGTTCCTTTTCAATTTTCTTCTTAAAAAAGGAATCGCATGAGGAAAATACCAATAGTCCAAGAATAAGCGCTGGAAATACTTTTATTCGTAAAAAAAACATTCTGCAAAAGTAACAATTACTTAATCCCAAACAAGAAGGTCTTGCTCTCATTAACAGATTTTTAGTAGACGGTTTCAAATCATATATTTTATTACATTAGCGCAAACCTCAAAAAATGAAGTACACCATTGAAATCACGGTTGATATACCAAGAACCGAGTTCATAAAAAAATTGGATGATCCTGAACAAATGAAACACTGGCAACGTGGGCTTTTAGGGTATGAACATATTTCAGCTACCCCAGGAATTGAAGGTGCCCAAATGAGCTTAAAATACAGGATGGGCAAGGGAGAATTAGAAATGGTGGAGACCATAATTAAGCAGGGTTTCCCTGATGAATTCCATGCTACATACGACACAAAGGGTACGCATACTATTCAGAAAAACTATTTTAAGGAATGGGACGGAAAGACAGTATGGACATCTGAAAGCATTTTCCAGTTTTCCAGTTTTGGCATGAAGTTAATGGGGTTTTTAATGCCTGGGGCTTTTAAAAAACAATCGCTTAAGTATTTGGAAGACTTTAAGGCATTTGCCGAAAAAGGTACTTCAGTTTTAAACACCTAATGGATTATGGATAAGATTTTGGATAGAAAAATAAAATTGATCTGGGATTTTCGAGGACCAAGTTCAGCTCACACGGCTGAACATTATGCAAAACACTTGGCCGAATTTGCAATTATTGAGGAGTTAAAGTTTGATATTTCCGGCTATCAGCAGATAACCGAAATGCATAGCATTGCCTATCTCGTGGTAGCCGAATTTGAACTTAAGGATGTAAAAGGAATATTGAAACCGCAACGCGGTGAGATGTACTTGGAAAATTAATAGAAGCTTATGCCAAAGCTTACTTGTCTTTATTTCCTTGTTAGGGTACATTAAGTCCTAACCATCTACGGCTCGCTAGACACCATATAATTTCGGGTCTTGATCCGCTCAAGCGGCAATGTACGATAACAGAGCGCTAAACGGTAATTTGGCACCAAAATATCCCAATCAACGCAAAATTCACAAGGATACGGCCCGCCCAGTCAGGACTCCTTGGTGAACAATGCCCTGGGAGGGTGCAGAAGCTCTCGTTTCCCAAGACATTGTTGAAAAGACTTTGTTTTTTTTCCATAAAAACCTCAGAACTATGCTTAGCGGGTCGTTAGCTTTCATAGGTATTTCCCGATAAGGAAAAGCAACAAAAATTCAAGATTTACAGTATCCCTATTTTATCTAAGTTTACCTATGTAAATAAGGCTCCCTCCAATAGCTTCTGAAACTATTTCAAAATCTGTAGGGCCATTTTGTTTTAAAACACTGTATTGACCTGAACTACTATCACCAAGGTTACCATAGTATTCAACACCATCCATTTGGCCAACAGTATAAACAGTTCCATGCTGCTCAAAAGTGGTAAAAGGCTCAAAAGTTTTAGCATTTAAATCTACTAAAGCAAAACTTGTAGGCTCGCTATACCAATCATCAGGGTTTGTTGGAGGGATAAAAGAAGCGTCCATATACTGAACAAGCGCTTTACTATCATGCACATAAACAACTGAATTTACAGAGTGAGCATTTAGAACTTCTTTTAAATCCACGAAAAAATCAGGATCAAATGTCCCATCTTCTTGTATTTTTAATAAACCTCCAGTCGTTGGATATCCTGTTAACGTACTATAATCTTCTGCTATTGCTGTATTTTTAGAAGGTCTGTAATAAAAAGAACCATCATTCCCTTTAGCATAAGTATCATACCCCATGGACATCCGTGTATCCCTAACATATGAAACCGTTTTTGTAGTTGGGTCAAAAACAGCTAACTCAGCATATTGAGGAAATTTATCTGGAGCACCATCAGGATAAGAGCCTATAGGAAGAATAACGGTTCCATCTGCGGTAACTATATTACTGTAGGTATGTGTATTTATATCAGAATCTCCACTTAGGTCCAGTACGTCAACATTTATCGTTTCTGTAATTTTCATAGTCGTAGGATTGAATTCTATAACTTTTCCTTCAGACAATGCAAAGAAATAAGCCTTTGTATCAGAAACAAAAGTAGGCAGTCCAAAACCGCCACTTAATCCTGTACTTACGAAACTTAGAACGTCCAAAACTTTAATTTCCAAGTTATCCGCTACTTCATATTTAGTTAAAGTAGATGATATTCCATTCCAAACATATGGGTTTTCTTCAAATGAATTTATGGTCGCAGAACTACCTAATTCGACCATATCCGTAAAATCTAATTCATCTGGTATTTCGGAATAAGCTCCCATATAGTATACCCGACCACCTGGAGTGGTTAC
>JBDWSS010000102.1:0-34335 GCA_039985375.1 Flavobacteriaceae bacterium | reverse complement strand
CTCTACAGAGCAAATAAAATAATGATTTGATTTTTTTATACATTCATTTTTTGATATTTGTTCAATACATTCTTTAGAGTGTAAATTTCTTTCAGCTAATAAAAAGGATTCCTTTATTAAAAAATTCAAAAAGTTTCCCATTTGCAATTGTTGTTAACGATTAAGATATGGTCATTTTCAATTGACTATATCGTCCGATAAGTAAAGTTCAAAATTTTCAATGTTAAAAATCCTTTAAAATTGACGGCCAAAACTTCCGATCTGATAAAACCTATTTGGTCCTAACCTTTTTAAACGGCCTTATGATCAATCGAGCCTCACGATCAAAGCGGATGTAGTTATAAACCCAATTGATAAAGACCACTACCCTATTCCTAAAACCTATTAGGAAATACAGGTGTACAAACATCCAAACAAACCATGCAAACACACCTTGGAACTTGAATTTAGGTAAATCTACCACGGCTTTATTTCTGCCAACAGTGGCCATACTGCCTTTGTCCTTATAAACAAAGGGTTTTAGGGGTTTGTTCGCTACCAATCGAACCAAATTTTCTCCCAAATTTTCTCCCTGTTGCATGGCGGGTTGGGCCATCATGGGATGCCCGTTCGGGAAAGCTTCGGTTTCCATTTGGGCAATATCTCCAATAGCAAAAATTTCTTCAAACCCGTCAACCTGGTTGAATTGATTTACTTTTAATCGGTCTCCCCTGCAAAGCAATTCTTTTGCATCCAATCCCTTAATATTAGCTGCTTTAACGCCCGCTGCCCAGACCAAGGTGGCCGATTCAAAAGAAGTATCTGTATTTGAAGAAACGTGGTTGCCATCATAATCCGTAACCCGAATGTTCTTCCACACATTAACTCCAAGACTTTCCAAAAAAAGTTCTGCTTTGCTGGAGGCTATCTCACTCATGGCGGGCAAAATCCTATCACTACCTTGTACTAGATTAATTTGTGCTCTTCGCGTATCCAAATCGGGATAATCCTTGGGAAGTATTCCCTTTTTAATTTCAGCCAATGCACCTGCTAATTCAACTCCTGTTGGGCCTCCCCCTACAATAACAAAGTTCATGAGTGCATCCCTTTCATGCAGGTCATCTGTTAAAAGCGCTTGTTCAAAATTTTCCAGAATCAAACTTCGTAAATTCAGGGATTGGGGAACCGTCTTCATGGCCATTCCCTTCTCCTCAATGTTTTTGTTTCCAAAATAGTTGGTTTTGGATCCCGTTGCCACAACAAGGTAATCGTACCCAATTTCACCAATATTGGTCTGGAGCTTTCGCTGATCTGTATCAATTTGTAAAACTTCGGTCAATCGAAAATAAAAATTAGGATACCCTTGCAGCACTTTTCGGATAGGATATGCTATGGAATCCGGTTCTAACCCACCTGTGGAGACCTGATATAACAGTGGTTGAAACGTGTGATAATTATGCTTATCCAACAAAACTACCTGAACTTCTTTTTTACTTAATTTTTTAGCAAGTGCTATACCTCCAAAACCACCACCAATGATGATAATTCTTGGAAAACTGGACTGTGGAATATTCATTGTTGACATTCCTGCAAAATTAGACATTAGCATTTACTAGTCCTATTTTACTTCTATATTTACAACAGTACCTAAAAAATAAGTTTGTTTTTGTAACAAAACTTGAATTACAAATACAAATAATAGTAAACTTACCAACCATACGTGAATAAAGAACTGGAGCATCGTTTTGTAACTGAGCTTGAGAACAATCAAAATATTGTTCACAAGGTATGCAGTCTCTATACCAACAATAGGGACGCTCATAACGATTTGTTCCAAGAAATTACGATTCAATTATGGAAAGCTTATCCAAAATTTCGGGGAGATGCAAAATTCAGCACGTGGATGTACCGGGTTGCCCTGAACACAGCCATTACACTGTACAGAAAATCAAAAAAAAGAGTGCAAACGCAGGATTACGATTCCGTAATTTTTAAAATTAAGACCGACGAATATGATGATACGGAGGAAAAGCAGTTAAAATTAATGTACAAGGCCGTTCGGCAATTGGGCGATATTGACAAAGCGCTGGTCTTTCTATACTTAGAAGATAAAAATTATACTGAAATAGCTGAAACATTAGGTATCACCGAAGTAAATGCACGAGTGAAAATGAACAGAGTTAAAAATAAATTAAGAACCATACTAAATCCATAAATTATGACGGATGAATTGGAACTCTTAAAGCAAGATTGGCAGAAAAAGGAAGCACACCTTCCCAAACTGACCTATGATGAAATCTACAAGATGATTTGGAAAAAATCATCTTCAATTGTAAAATGGATTTTTTACATCAGTATCATAGAATTTGTATTCTGGGCAGGCATCAATATCATATTCAGCGACCCAGAGTCCATGCAAGAGTTAAAAGCCATGCATATATACAATATTATGATGGTGTCGAACTTCATAAACTATGCAGTTATTTTGTATTTCATCTATAAATTCTATACGAATTACAGGAAAATTTCTTTCACGGATTCTTCCAAAAAATTGATGAAGACCATTCTCGATGTGAAGAAAACGGTTACCCAATATGTGTGGTTCAACCTTATCATTTTTGCTATTACCATGATTATAAGTATCTACAGTATATTCATTTATGGTCCCGAGAGTAATAAGATAATGGCAAATGTTATGCAAGAACACAATGAAGCCACTTTTTGGTTTCTGGCGGTTTTAGTGTGCATTATTTTTACAGCAATTTTTCTGGTTTTGATTTGGCTTTTTTATAAGCTTCTCTACGGAATTCTTTTAAAAAGGCTTAGGGCAAACTACAACGAACTTAAAAAATTGGAAGTCTAATCTCCTTTGTAACTGTATCTTCTTTTTTGGTGTTCCGCTTCGTAGGCGGCAAGTTCCTGTTTAGAGATAACCTTCAAGAATGAAGGATGCTGCTCAATGGCATATTCTAATTTTTCCAAAATTGCATCAATTGATTCATTCTCATAATCAATTTCAAGAGGGGCCTTAACATGCATGGACTGAAGTATTCCCTTCTTTTTTACCCGCAGTCCCTTTTTATCAAAAGAACGTCTAAACCCATCTATTACCACAGGTACCACAACAGGTTTGTATCTTTTAATAATATGCGCGGTTCCTTTTCGCAAGGGCTTCCAAGGTGTTGTTGTTCCCTGCGGGAACGTGATTACCCATCCATCTTCCAAAGCCATTGCTATATTGCTTATATCACTAAACTTAACCTGTCTATTCACATCCTGACCATCTGCCCTCCAGGTACGTTCAATACTAATGGAACCAGCATAGGCCAATATTTTTGCAATCAAACTTTGCTTCATGGTTTCCTTGGCCGCTACATAATAAATGTTCAGTTTGGGGTTCCAGAGGTAACCCATATTTCGTATTGAATTGTCCCTTCCCTTTAAACTGGCATTGAAAACATGGAACATGGCCACAACATCGGCAAAATACGTTTGGTGATTACTTACAAACAACACATTGGTATCTGGTAAGTCTCTAAGAACTTGAGAACCCTCAATTTCCAAGGTATTAAATCCCTTGTAACGCTGGTGCGTCATCATTCCCGCGATGCGAATTAACCATCGCTTTAAGAATAAAATGTGTCCAAAAGGATTTTCTTTAAATAGCCCCATAAAGTATCTGTTGCGGGCTAATTTACAAAATAGCGGTCAAAGCACTTGTTCCAAAAGCTCCTTGATTTCACTCATCATCATTGCTGTAGCTCCCCAAACAGTATAACCATTTAATTTGTAGGCGGGTACGTTGATGTTTTTTGCATAGGAGGTACTTAGATTTTCTTCGATACAATTCGAATTATCCAAAAAATCGCTTAAATAGACCTCAACCAGCGCTGCTACCTCGCTTTCTTGAGCTATAAAGGGTTGCGGTTTTGAATAGACTCCCATAAAAGGTTGTACCACAAAATTACTAGGAGGTATATATACTTCACTTAGTGTTTTTAGAACTTCCACTTTATTGGAAGGAACACCCACTTCCTCATAGGTTTCGCGCAATGCAGTGTCTTCAAGGTTCTTGTCATATGCTTCGACCTTTCCGCCAGGGAAGCCAATTTGATTGGAATGTACGCCCTCATAGGTTTTACGAAGAATAAGCAGCAGCTTGGTGATTTTATCTTCATCAGGATAGAAAAGCGCCATTACCCCCGCCCTTTTGGGTTCCCTTTTTTTAACATCATTGGACTTAAGCCATTTTTCCCTCATTTCTGGAGACATTTTATGGTGCGATGTTATACCGGGAAGTGGTAGATTTTTTATTTTTAACGCTTGTTGGTAAAATTCGTCAAAATTCATGGTGTGTAAACAATCTGCTTTTGCTACAAGTATACTATTATTTTTACTTCTAATTGCTTGCGGGGAATCGTCAAAAGAAAACAAGGTGGTAACAAAAGAGGTGGTCAAGGAAACAGATTCTGCTTCCATAGCAACTGCTATAGAGAAAGTAGCAGTTAAAGAGGAGGCTTTTGTATTGAATGAGGAAAATGCTATTGATTTCTTTTTCAACTATGCAAAAGATTTAAAGGAAGACAAGGTAAGATTAACAACCAGCATGGGCAGTTTTACGGTCCAACTTTTTGACGATGTGCCATACCACAAGGCCAATTTTATTTATCTCACCCGGAAAGGCTATTTTAATAACACCCAGTTTCATCGCGTGGTAAAGAACTTTATTATTCAAGGTGGCAATTCCGATGATAAGGAAACGCCAAAAAAACGAAGATTGATTGGGCGTTACCTTCTCCCCCCTGATGCAAAAAAAGGGCATAAACACCATAGGGGTGTTATTTCCATGCCCAGTAGTGAACGGGACAATCCCCATAAATTGGCGTCTCCCTATGAATTCTTTATTGTTGTTACCAAACCAGGGTCTTACCATCTGGATGGCTCCTATACCCCTTTTGGAAGGGTCATAGAGGGAATGGATGTTGTGGAAGCTATTAACAATGTTCCTGTAGGGGATGGCGACTGGCCTTGGAAAAATGTCTATATCCTTAAAGCCGAGGTTTTATAATTAGGATATCTTCTTATAAATGTTGGGCAATTGGATTCCAAATCTAACGGCTAAAAGCCTTAAGGTTATTACCACAAAAATTGCCGCTATATAGGCATAACTTTCTTCCATGGGCAATCTATTAAATACAAAGTAGCTGGCGCCACCCAAAATACAAGCAGTAGCATAAATCTCTTTTCTAAAGATTACCGGGATTTCGTTGCACAGGATGTCTCTGATAACACCTCCAAAACTTGCTGTCATGGTTCCAAGAGCAATGCACATGATAGGGGAAAGTTCTGCCTGCAGTCCTTTTTCAATGCCCAACATGGTATACAGTCCTATCCCAATGGTATCAAACAAGAACAGGGATTTTCTGAAATATTTTAGTTGTCTAACAAAAAGAATGCCCAGCACTACCGTGGTAAAAATAGTGGCTACATAGGTTAGATCTCGCATCCAAACCACAGGTGTATTCCCAATGAGAAGATCCCTTAAAGTTCCCCCTCCTATGGCGGTAACGAATGCAATGATAAACACTCCGAATAAATCCAGTCGCTTCTCCATGGCAACCAAAACACCGGATAGGGCAAATGCCGCGGTACCCAAAATATCAATGCTCAGATAAAACATGGCTATAGTTTTTGAGTGTAATAGTTATAATCCTTTAACACCGTATCCAAATACTGCACATCGTACAAGTTGGATTTTGTATTCAAAATACTTTCAACCTTTACACGAAGTGTGGTAAGTGTTTTAAAATCTCCGCTCTTTCTGGCAATTCGGAAGGTATCTTTTATAAGCCTCACATCCTTATCAGTAAGTAAGGTAACATTGGTAAATTGAGGCACATAGGTTTCACTTACTTCCTCTAAAATGGTATGCGATACTTTGGTCTTGTTCTTTGTGCTAATTACCACCGTTCCGGCAGCAGCATCCCCAACACGCTGTCTTCTTTCAGAAAAAAGGATTGCCAATATTCCTATTGAGCCTAAAAAAATCCAAATATCTACTAGGCGAAGCATCCATCTAACCAAATAATTACTCCAATGCACAGGGGTACCGTCCAATCGAACAACGCGCATTTTAAAAAGCATTTTACCCACCGTACGACCATTAAAAATGCTGTGCATTAAAAGAGAATAGAACATAGCCGGTAAAAAAATGAGTGCAGCCAAGCCCCTTTGTGTCCAAGTATCTTCATAAAAATATCCTAGAGCATCACTTACAATATTGACCAAAAAAGCATACATGTAGAGTATAAGACCATCAATTAAAAAAGCAACTATTCTTTCGCCTATACTTACTATTTTATAATCTAGGTTAACATTTTGCGTTGTATTGATTTGTAGGTTACTCATATAACATTAATTTTAGCCTTACGAATATCTTATTTTATGCGCGAAGCGGCCTTTGTAAAACAAAATAAGGAAAAATGGATAGCATTTGAAAAAGCTATTTCACTTAGTTCCAAAACCAACCCAGATGTTTTAGTAGATGGCTATATTCAGCTAACGAACGACTTGGCATACGCGCAAACCTATTACGAGGAAAGTAAGACTTTATTGTATTTAAACTCCTTGGCATCGCAAGCACATCAAAAAATTTATAAGAACAAAAAGGAATCGGGCAATAGAATACTAGACTTCTGGGTACATGAATTTCCTTTATTTTTCAAACAATACCATAGTACTCTTGGTATTGCTTTTTTGATTTTTTTCTTGGCTTCTGCTATTGGTTGTATTTCTGCTTTAAATGATTCTACCTTTGTGCGTCTCATATTAGGAGATGGTTATGTAAACGAAACTTTAAATAATATAGCTAAAGGAGAACCAACCGCTATTTATAAAAGTGGAAGTGAGATAGGAACTTTTTTGGGGATTACCATTAACAATATTAGAGTGGCGTTTTTGGCATTTGCCTTTGGCGTGATTACAAGTATAGGAACGGTTTATATACTTTTTAGCAACGGAGTTATGTTGGGAGCGTTCATCACATTCTTTTACACCAAAGGCGTGTTTTTTGAAGCCAACAAACAGATTTGGTTGCATGGTACCATAGAAATATCGGTAATCATAATTGCCGGCTGTGCAGGGCTTATCATGGGAAACAGTATTTTGTTTCCCAAAACATTTTCCAGGCGTATTTCGTTTATGAAAGGGGCAAAAGATGGGCTCAAAGTTGTGGTAAGCACCATCCCTTTTTTCATCATTGCCGGTTTCATTGAAGGGTTTATTACACGACACTCCCAAATGCCCAATTGGTTGGCCTTTGGAATCATTGGAAGTTCATTTTTACTCATCGTATTTTATTACATCTTATATCCAATTTTAGTAAACAAATCTTATGAAGGACAACTACATAGAACTTAGGGTAAACCATGATTTTGGGGATATTCTAACAACCTATTTTGATTTTTTAAAGCAAAACATAAAGAAGTTCACCAATGTCTTTATCAGCTACAACGGGATATTTCTGATAGGTTTGCTCATTACAAGTTATTTATTGGTTTCTGGCTTTGTAGGACTTATTGCTGCTGAAGGTGGTTTTTCTGGAAATGGCCTGGGACAGGACAACGCAGATACTTATTGGGTTTATATTATTTCTGGTGGTGTTTTGTTCTTTGTGATTTTTATATTCGTTGCGGGGCTCAATTTTAGCCTAAGCACATCTTATTTGGTGAAATACGAACAATCCAAAGGCTTAGGGTTTGATAAAAAAGAGGTGTGGAACCTTACCAAAAATAAGTTTGGTAATACCGTAGTTTTTATCTTACTCCTTTTTCCTATTTACGGGGTGTTTTTTGTTATAGTACTGATTACGGCCTTTATTCCCTTGATTGGGCTTTTTGCACAATACATTCTCCAATTTTCTCTTGCTGCTTGGATCGGGGTTTCTTTTTTCAGTATGTTGGAACAGGATAAGGGTGTAACAGATGCATTTGGTGAGGGCTGGAAACTGGTGAGCAAAAACTTTTGGAAATCCGTTGGAGTAAATTTTATTCTCGGTTTGTTAAATGGCCTACTTTTTTTCATCCTATTGATTATTCCGGGTGTAATTATTGGCCTTTACACCTTTCATGTGGTGCAAAATGATGTGGATGTAACAACTTCTGTGGTACCCACAATAGTATATACCCTTGGGCTTTGCTTATTGCTGATTTTATCTATCTATGCGCAATGCCTTTCTCAAATTGTAAATGGCATTCTTTTTTACACCTTGCATGAGAAAGCTTATAACGATAATACACGAAGCAAAATAGAGCAAATAGGACAGACTGACCAGTGATAAAAAACAGCCTTTATTTACTTTCCTTATTATGGGTGACCACAATGTTTCCCCAGAACGATTCCATAGTGGTTCCCACAGATGAAAACTCTGTATTGCAGGAACGTATCATATACGGGGATCTAAAGGAAAAGTACCAAGGAGATGAATTCAACTATGAAACCAACACCGGAGAGTCCCAAAATCTGTTGACGCGTTTTTTACGATGGCTTTTACAAGGAATTGGGGATGCTGTAGGAATAAATATTCCTCCTAACATCCTCCAAATACTGGAATACGTTATCTATGGTTTAATGGGTCTTCTGGTTATTTATCTCTTGGTAAGGATGTTTATTAACGAAAAGTTTAATTCTATATTTACCAAGAAAGCGAAAAACATTATCGATATCGACCTTTCGGAGCAGCATATCGAAACCATAGATCTGGATGCTTTGATCAGCACCGCACTTAAAACCAAAGATTACAGATTGGCCATCCGTTATCAATTCCTAAAAATCTTAAAATTGCTGTCACAAAAGGATATCATTGAATGGCATTTCGATAAAACCAATGTAGACTATGAGAGGGAGATTGGCACATCTAAACTAAGGACCGACTTTAAAAAAGCCTCTTATCTTTATGAGTATATCTGGTATGGAGAGCAAACCATTGATGAAGCAGGTTACACTAATGTGAGTTTTAGGTTTACCGAATTGAACAAATCAATATTGTGACCAACCGTATGGACAAGAAATCTAAAATCATATTATTAATCTTCTCCTTGGTTGTGGTAGGCATAATCATAACTGAAATTGTAAGGCCCAAGCCAATAAATTGGAGACCTTCCTACACGGCCACCGCCAAAATACCGTTTGGTTGTTACGTCCTGTATAATGAACTGCCCATGCTCTTTAACAAGAGTACGATTAACACGGTAGAGGAAAGCGTTTACGATGTGCTTGCAAATAGGGATAAGTCCGTAAGGTCTAACTACCTTTTTATCAATGAGCATATAGCGTTGGACAAACAGGAAACCAATCAACTATTGGAATATGTAAGCGATGGCAATACAATTTTCATCGCTGCCGCGGATATAGGCCACCATCTATCTGACACCCTAAACGTTGATATTACCTCGGATTATAATCTAAAGGAAGGTTCAACCCAATTGAGTTTTACCCATAGGACTTTGAATTCCGAAGAATACCCTATTTCCAGAGGGGTATACAATTCACATTTTTCAAGCGTAGATTCAACAAGCACGACCATCTTAGGGCATATAACCTATGTTAAAGAGGATTTTATCAATGCCACGGCATCAAAAAAAATAACACGGGCCAACTTTATTAAAACCAAGTTTGGTAAGGGACATTTTATTTTAAATACTACGCCCCAAGCATATTCCAATTTCTACATGCTCAAAGGAAACCAGGATTATGTTTCCCATTCTTTTTCCTATCTGGAAGATAACACGGTGTTATACTGGGATAACTATAAAAAAGTTGGTCGCGCAATCATAAATTCGCCCATGCGTTTTGTTTTGAACCAACCATCGCTTAAGTGGGCTTATTATTTATTAATTTGCGGGCTTTTACTTTTTGTATGCTTTAAAAGTAAAAGGGAACAACGGATTATTCCGGTCGTGGAACCTTTGAAAAACTCATCCGTTGAATTTACACAGGCAGTAGCCTCCTTATATAATCAAAACAAGGACTTTACGGATTTAATCCAAAAAAAACTCAATTACTTTCTGGAATATATCAGAGATCGTTTCCATATAGACACGTCAACCTTGAATGATAAGACCATTCAGCTTTTGGCAGCCAAGTCGGGAAAGGGAATTGAGGAGACCCGAGTCTTAATAAACTTCATAATTAAATTACAAAAGAAGACATCCCATACCGAAATGGATAGTATATCACTTAATAAAAAAATAACCGCTTTTAAGCACAAATAGCATGGAAGAAAAAGAACAACAAGAAGATTCGTTGCAATTTAACCCAAGAATAGACCTATCTCAATTACAAGAAGCTGTTTCCCAGATAAAATCGGAACTGGGGAAAGTAATCATTGGCCAACAAAATATGATTGAACTGCTAATTATTTCAATTCTTGCCAATGGCCACTCCCTTATAGAAGGCGTTCCCGGGGTTGCCAAAACGGTTACCGCTAAACTTTTGGCGAAAACGTTGAATGTAGATTTTAGCCGTATACAATTTACTCCAGATTTAATGCCAAGTGATATTTTAGGGACCTCAATTTTTAATGTAAAAACCTCCGAATTTGAGTTTAAGAAAGGCCCATTGTTTTCCAATATTATTCTTATTGATGAAATAAACAGAGCTCCAGCCAAAACCCAAGCCGCTCTTTTTGAGGCTATGGCCGAAAGACAGATCACCATAGATGGTATTGAATACAATATGGAACCTCCTTTTTTAGTATTTGCCACTCAGAACCCTATTGAACAAGAAGGTACTTATAGATTACCAGAAGCTCAATTGGATCGTTTTCTTTTTAAAATTAAAGTCCATTACCCTACACTAGAGGAAGAAGTAGAAATTTTAGAGCGAAAACACGAACAAAAGAATACCCAGGTTGAGCAGCTAATCATATCCCTATTATCTGCGCAACAAATTGCCGAATATCAAAATATTATCAAGCAAATAATCATTGAAAAAAACCTAATAAAATACATTGCTTCCATTGTGGACAGCACAAGAGCCAATGCCAATCTTTATCTTGGGGCGTCGCCAAGGGCTTCAATTGCCATTATGGATGCCTCCAAAGCCTTGGCCGCAATAAGCGGAAGGGACTTTATTACTCCAGATGATATCAAAAGAGTTTCAACCCCAATCCTGGCACACAGAATTATTCTAACCCCAGAAAGGGAAATGGAGGGGCTTACTTCGGAAAATGTAGTTAAACAAATCATTGAAGGCATAGAGATTCCTCGATAAATAAGCAGCTTACTTGAAAAGACTTTTTAAACATATTTACCTTCAAAAGCGTTTTTTTATCGCTATTACTGCTCTGGTTATAGGGTTTCTATTATCCTATATGGCCAATGATATGTTCGGGGCAATGAAAGTCGTTTTCTATATTTTTATGCTTTTGCTTCTCGCCGATGTGTTACTGGTATTCGTTTCAAGAGGTAAATTGGAAGGAAAGCGCATTTTACCTGATAAGCTTTCCAATGGAGATGACAATTTAGTTCAGCTTAAAATTACAAACACCTATCTCTTTCAGGTACGAGCCAAAATAATTGATGAAATCCCTTTTCAATTCCAAAAAAGGGACTTTGGTCTTGTCAGCACTTTAAAAAGTGGTGGGAATAAGCAGTACGATTACCAACTAAGGCCCACTGAACGAGGCATCTACAGTTTTGGAAATTTAAATATTTTTGCCACTTCCCCAATTGGTTTTCTTGCAAAAAAATATGAATTCGGTCTAGACCAAAAGGTTCCTGTCTACCCATCGTTCCTTCAACTTCAAAAGTACGACCTTATCGCTTTTACCAATCGTTTGCAGGAATATGGACTTAAAAAAATTCGACGTATTGGACATACCATGGAGTTCGAACAGATCAAGGAATACATTCAAGGTGATGATATTAGAAACATTAATTGGAAGGCAACGGCAAAGCGAAACCAATTAATGGTCAATCAATATCAAGATGAAAAATCACAACCCATATATTCTGTTATTGATAAGGGCAGGGTCATGAAAATGCCCTTTAATGAGCTAAGTCTTTTGGACTACGCCATTAATGCCACCTTGGTCATTAGTAACATCGCAATAAAAAAACAGGACAAGGCAGGAATGTTTTCATTTAGCGATAAAATTGAAAACCGGGTGGTTGCCGAACGTAGAAGTTCTCAAATGAACTTAATTCTGGAAACACTATATAACCTGGAAACTAACTTTATTGAGACTGATTTTAGTAGACTTTATATTGACATAAAAAGAAATCTAAACCAAAGAAGTCTTTTATTGCTTTACACTAATTTTGAAACTTTAGATGCGCTACACAGGCAACTTCCTTATCTTCAAGCTATTGCCAAACAGCATTTGCTTGTTGTAATCTTTTTTGAAAACACGGAGTTAAACAAATTTGCCCGTGAAAAGGCCGTGAATGTGCATCAAATTTTTGAACAAACCATTGCTGAAAAATTCATTTACGAGAAAAAATTGATTGTAAATGAACTCAGAAGATATGGTATTCAAACCATCTTAACCAAACCCGAAGATTTAACCATCAATACCATCAATAAGTATTTGGAAATCAAAGCGAGGGGCTTGCTTTAATCCACGGTTCCATGGTATATTGAAAAGTATTGGAGAGTCCAAATATTGTCAAAAAGGGCAGCGTACTATCTGTAACAACCATTTTATCTGTTGTACTATTCCCATTAAAATACCCTGGGTCTAAAATTTCTGTAGTTAAACTTCCTTTAGGTCTTCTCTTATTACGCTTTTTCGAAAAAAGTTCAATGGTGACTCCAACCGTGAGACCTCCCAAAACCGTTGCCGCCAAATCTTCATTGTCCCAACCATTTTCTCGTTGGCCCGCATCTACCGATTCTTTGGCCAAACCAATAAGCGTGCTTCCCGCAATAGCGCCCACAAAAGTCCAAACCCGATTGCCATCGGAGGCTTGCTTGGCAATTCCAGCTCCAGCAAGTCCAAAGAGGTTCCCTCCTAAAAAATGGAGTGCTTTATCACGCTCTATCTGACTATGGCATTGCGCAACAAGCATGAACAATACTAATGTGGGGATTAGTTTTTTCATATGCCCGGTAAATGTAAAGAAAGTTGCTTGTTTTAAAAATTTTTCACAGATTCTTTGGCTTCCCTAAATTCATGCATTAAATCTTCTATGATTTGAGCAGCAGGTTTAATATCCCCAATAAGTTCAGAAACCTGTCCAATCTCCAATTCGCCCTCATTCAGATCGCCTTCAAACATTCCTCGTTTGGCCCTTGCCCTACCCAACAAAGATTTCAAATCTTCTACGGATGCACCTTGGGCATAGGCATCTTGGATATCTTTGTAAAACTTATTCTTCAATAAACGTACCGGGGCCAATTCTTTTAAGGTTAATTGCGTATCCCCTTCATTGGCGGCTACTATTTGTTCTTTGAACAAATCGTGGGCAGAACCTTCCTCGCTTGCTACAAATCTGCTCCCCAATTGAACCCCATCTGCACCCAACACCATAGCGGCCAACATGGCATGCCCACTCGCTATTCCTCCTGCAGCGATTAGGGGCAGGGTAATTTTTTTCTTTATGGATGGAATCAGTACCATGGTGGTAGTTTCATCCCTACCATTATGTCCGCCAGCCTCAAAACCCTCCGCAACAATGGCATCTACCCCGGCTTGCCGCGCTTTTAGAGCAAATTTCACGCTGCTTACCACATGTACCACCGTTATTCCATGCTTCTTTAAATAGCTCGTCCAGGTCTTTGGATTCCCAGCTGAAGTAAAAACTATTTTTACCTCTTCATTGATTATAATCCGCATTACCTCCTCCATATTGGGATAAAGCATAGGTACATTTACCCCGAATGGTTTATCGGTAGCTTTTTTACATTTTTGTATATGTTCTTGTAATACTTCAGGATACATGCTTCCTGCACCAATAAGTCCAAGTCCGCCAGAATTAGAGACCGCCGATGCCAATCGCCAACCACTTGTCCATATCATTCCGCCTTGTACAATGGGATAGTTGATACCGAAAAGCTGCGTTATTTTATTTTGTCCCATATTTATGAAATGACTCCAGAGCCAATAAGTTCCTCACCGTGGTACCAAGCTACAAATTGACCTTCTGTAATAGCGGACTGTTGTGTCTCAAAATTAACATATAAGCCATTATTCGTCTTATACAATGTTGCTTTTTGCAATGGCTGTCTGTATCTAATTCTAGCTTCAACCTTCATAATTTCACCCGATTTTAATGTCATATCATTCCGAATCCAGTGCAATTCGTCCTCTTTTACAAAAAGTGTATTTCGCAATAAACCGGGATGTGCTTTCCCCTGACCCGTATAAATTACATTTTCAATTACATCTGTATCAATTACAAACAAAGGTTCTTTGGTTCCTCCCACATTTAAACCTTTGCGCTGTCCAATTGTAAAATAATGAGCTCCTTGGTGCTCTCCCACCACTTTGCCATCGGATATTGAAAAAACCGGCTTTTCGGCGAAAAATGCGAGTTCTTCATGTTTATTTTCAAACTCAGGTGTTGTACCTATAAATTGCGAAGCATTATCCGGTACCTCAACAATGACCCCTTTTTTGGGCTTAAGTTTTTGCTGTAAAAACTCTGGTAGATGCACTTTTCCAATAAAGCACAGTCCTTGTGAATCTTTTTTGTCAGCCGTAATCAAATCATTTTCTGAGGCAATCTTTCTTACTTGAGGTTTAGTAAGCGCTCCAATTGGAAACAAAGTTCTTGAAAGTTGTTCTTGGGAGAGTTGACATAAAAAATAAGACTGGTCCTTATTACCATCCAACCCGGACAAAAGTTGAAAGGTTTCAGTTCCATCTTTGTTTAAAATTGTTCCCTTTCTACAGTAATGCCCAGTGGCAACATAATCCGCACCAAGTTGTAATGCAATCTTAAGGAAAACATCAAACTTGATCTCACGATTGCAAAGCACATCGGGATTGGGAGTTCTTCCTCTTTCATATTCACGGAACATATAGTCTACGATGCGTTCTTTGTATTCAACGCTTAAATCTACCGTTTGGAACGGTATTCCCAGTTTTTCAGCCACTATAAGTGCATCATTACTATCCTCAACCCAAGGGCATTCATCAGAAATAATTACAGAGTCATCATGCCAATTCTTCATAAAAAGACCAATTACTTCATACCCTTGTTCTTTTAAAAGATAGGCCGAAACACTTGAATCCACACCACCGGAAAGTCCTATAACAACTTTTTTCATTACCCTAAATTACACCTTGCAAAAATACAAAATGCCCCTCATTTAAGCTAAAGGCAATACTCATTGTATAAACGCTGTTCCGTTTAAAAATCTCATCAAGAAAAGTGCGGATAAAAACTCCTACTTACCTTTTAAAACGAAGTTTAAAACAATAGCAAGTAATTATTTTGACTATATTTTATTATAATAACTTAAACAATATGATTCAATATATGATGATACAAATAGACAAAATCGCATGATTAAAACCTCAAAATTTCCCTAGAATGAGATTTTTATTTATATCGAAAAATTGTTAATATTCTTATCAAATTTTAATTATTTGGATATAATATAGTGCTTTTTGGTTCATATACTGCATTTTATTGATTGATAAAATCCCTTGTTCGATGTCTTAAAACATTCTATTTTGTTAAATTTTTTGTAAAAAATAATAAACAAAACGCAACTTATTTTGTTTAAGAACATCTTTTTTTTGTTAAACAATTAAAATCTAAAAATTTAATCTTATGAAAGCACTGATGAAATTTTCAAAAATCTCTTTATTGATTTTAGCCTTAGTTTTTTCATCCTGTTCGGATGATGATGGTTCGGTTACCCCGCCCGAAGAGGGAAATAATATTGTGGAAGCAGCTCAAGCCACTGCAGATCTTAGCAGCTTGGTAAGTGCATTGTTAAAGGCTGATGAAAGTGCCAACAATGATTTAGTTAGTGCTTTAAGTGGAGATGGTCCTTTTACGGTCTTCGCACCTACCAATGCTGCCTTTGAAGATTTGTTTGCTCAATTGGATGGCTTTAGTTCCTTGAACGATTTTAGCTCAGAAGCACTGCAAGATATACTGGCAACCATTCTAAAATATCATGTTATTTCCGGAACGGCAGCTCTTTCAACAAACCTTATCGATGGTCAGACTTTAACCACCTTGGAAGGAACATCCATATCCATTTCCACCGATGGAGGTGTTTTTATTGGGGATGCCACTAATACGGATGCCCAAGTGTCCACCCCAAATGTTGAAACCACAAATGGAGTTGTCCATATCATAAATAAAGTATTGTTGCCACAGGCAATTTTAGATGAATTGGCAGACATAATCCTTTTACCGATTACGGATTTAGCGCTAGGTAACGAAAATCTTGAGAGCTTGGTTGCAGCATTGGTAGCAGCAGATGGAGATTTACCCGCCGTTCTGCGGGGCGAAGGTCCATTCACAGTTTTAGCTCCCACGGACGAAGCATTCACCGCTTTCTTAGACGGCGCTGAATTAGGAGATATTCCAGTGGAAACCTTAACCAATGTCTTGTTAAACCACGTTATCAATGGTGCATTGTTTGAAGGAGATCTAAACATGATGGGGGCTGGATATGCTAATACCCTGGCCGTAGGTGCAGGAGATGAAAACGTAAGTATATATTTTGATGCCTTGGATGGTGTAACCTTAAATGGTATTTCTGCCGTTTCTACTGCTGATGTAAAGGCATTAAATGGGGTGGTGCATATCGTGGATGCGGTTATCAATGTTCCGAACATTGTAGACCATGCTCTAGCAAATCCAAACCTCACCTCCTTAGTAGCCGCATTAACAGATGGGGGCAATACAACATTTACAGACCTTCTTTCCGATGATGTACAGGACTTTACCGTTTTTGCTCCTGTAAACACCGCTTTTGATGCATTTATGAATCCAAATTCCAATGACATCAACGCGGTACTTTCTAATCATGTGATTGCCGGCGCTGCAGCATTTTCTGGAGGATTGAGTAATTCATATGTAAACACAGTTGCTGAATTTGATACTGATAAAAATTTAAGCTTATATATTAATACGGACGATGGGGTAACACTAAACGGTGTAAGTACCGTTGCTATCCCGGATATCGTAGCTTCCAATGGAGTAATCCATGCTGTAGATGCCGTTATTGATTTGCCAACAGTGGTCACTTTCGCTACTGCCGACCCCAACTTCTCTACTTTGGTCGAGGCACTTACTACCTTAACACCAAGTACTGATTTTGTAAGTGTGCTTTCCGCTCAGGATGGTGCTGGAAGTGATCCATTCACTGTATTTGCTCCAACCAATACCGCTTTTGCGGCACTATCTGCAATACCGGGCGAAACAGATTTGATTCCAATTTTACAACATCATGTAATTGCAGGTGCCAACATTCGTTCCGGAGATTTAACCCCAGATGGAGATACAGTTACACCAAATACTTTAGAGGGTGATACCTTAACCCTAACTCTTCCTGGCACCACGGGTAATATTGCAGATGTGACCGACGGAGCTGGAAATACGGGAATAGGCATTGATGCCGTAGATGTCCAGGCCATTAATGGTGTTATACACGTATTGGACACCGTTGTTTTACCTGACACTACAAACTAAAGCTTGAAATACTACTATTTTGTAAGATAAATAGTACTAATAA
This sequence comes from Flavobacteriaceae bacterium, assembly GCA_039985375.1. Lineage (GTDB taxonomy): Bacteria > Bacteroidota > Bacteroidia > Flavobacteriales > Flavobacteriaceae > Flagellimonas. Next base: position 16,653 of record JBDWSS010000102.1, on the reverse strand, counting down.
ATCTGATGAATTGCAGTTCATCGGATTTATTTTTTTATAGGATTTTACCGTTTATCGATGACACATCAAAACGGGTCTCTTTACCATACAAAAACAACCTCTTTGACAACTAATAATTTTTTAAGGAGGTATTTACACGCATCTTTGAAGTCCCAAATCTTTCCAAACTATACCTAATCATTGGTGAAAGCTCCCCCGGTTTAAGGGGGAGTTTTTTGTTTATAAAAGTTCGCTTTAGCGTTTTCCTGTTTTCTTTTGATTTTCTGCTTGTTCCATCATTTCACGCATTTTTTTCTGGAACTTGTTTTCCTTTTTAGGCTTCTTCTTATTTTCTTGAATTTGAGCGTGTATTTTATCCTCGTCCAAAATGTAGTTCTTAATTGCCAACATAATAAAGATGGTAATCAAATTGGAAATAAAGTAATACAAACTCAACCCACTCGCATAGTTGTTAAAGAAGAACAACATCATTAAAGGAGATAGGTACATAATAAACTTCATGTTGGGCATTCCAGGCTGTTGCTGCATCTGCATGCTCTGCCCCGTGGTCATGGTCATATAGAAAAAGATGGCCACAGATGCCAAAATTGGAAAAAGACTTACATGATCACCATAAAAAGGAATAGCAAATGGTAAATTAAAAATAGTATCGTAGGATGATAGATCCTCGGCCCATAAAAATGACTTCTGGCGTAACGCAAAAGAAGTTGGGAAAAACATGAACAGCGAATAAAAAATTGGTAATTGCAACAATGCAGGTATACAACCACTCATAGGACTAACCCCCGCCTTGTTATAAAGCTTCATGGTTTCTTGCTGTTTCTTCATGGCGTTGTCCTTTAAACGCTCATTGATTTCAGTAATCTCTGGCTTCAATACTTTCATTTTGGCCTGAGACAGATATGACTTATAAGTAACTGGCGAAAGCGCCAAACGTACGATAATGGTCATCACAACAATAGCCAAACCAAAAGGAAGAAATGAACTTAAAAAAGTATAGAATGGTGTAAAAACATATCTATTTATCCATCCAAAAATCCCCCATCCAAATGGAATAGATTCAACCAATCCTAAATCTGTGTAATTTTTAAGAACCTTTACATCCGTTGGCCCATAATACCAATGCATATTTTGAGAAAGCTCTCCTCCCTGTAAATCCAAAGCTGTCTTGGTAGTATATGCTTTTGTAAACAATGTTTCTTTACTTTCTTCCTCCACCAAATTGGTTGAAGTAAGTTCGGCACTCTTAAAATGAGTGTCCGTTGCCAAGATGGAACTGAAAAAATGTTGTCTATAGGATAACCATTTTACATCAGTTTCCGATTCTTCATCCAAATCACTACTCTCTGAAAGTTTACTAATTTTACCTTCCTCATGGTTATAGGTCAATCGTGTATACCGGTTTTCATACAGGACACTTTTGTCATGTCTGATTCCTTTTAAATTCCATTCCAAATCTATTGATCGACTGGAGTTAATAACTCCATTCAACCCTTGAGAACGAATGGTAAAATCCACCAAATAATCATTTGGTTTCATTTCATACCGATATTCCAAAAATTGATTATTGGAGATTTTAGCTTTCATTGAAAGCACCTGATTATCTCCACTGTTTGAAAATGAAGGCTCAAAAAACAAATCCAGCGTATTTAAAACCCTATTGTCCGAAGTAGAAAAATTGATTCCAAATGTAGCATTGGCATCTTTGACCAAATATATGGGAACAGAATCGTGGTCAACAAAATTCTTCATTCTGGCTTCTACAATCTGACCTCCTTTATTGTCCACCTCTAAATACAGCACCTCATTTTCCAATTTTGTGGTGCCGGCCGAGGCATTGGTAAAACCAAAAGCTCCAACAGCACTCCTGTAGCTTGCCACTGCGGTTGAGTCCGCTAAGTCAATAGGCTCTGGCTTAGTAACTTCAGAAGAAATAGCCTTCTCGACTTGATTGGTTTCTTCCTCAGTTTTTTCTTGTTCTACTTTTTGTGCTTCTAGCTCTTCTGGCGTAGGTTGATTTGTGTAGAACATAAAAATGAGTATCCCAAAAATCAATACAAAACCAATAATGGAATTGATATCCAGTTTCTTTTCTTCCATGAAAATTATTTAGTGAAAATCCTTAATCTCAGCTTTTCGGTGGCAAATATATGTCCAAAACTGGAGTTTATGCCAAACTGGCATTACTTTGTTGCTGTTTTTGGGTTAGAACTGCCTTTACAAAACCAACAAAGAGTGGATGCGGATTTGCAACGGTACTTTGGTATTCTGGATGATACTGAACCCCAATAAACCATGGATGGGAAGGTATTTCAATTACCTCTACCAATCCTGTTTTTGGATTTAAGCCCGATGCATGCAAACCAGCTTCTTCCAATTGTACCTTATAATCATTGTTATATTCAAATCGATGTCTATGGCGTTCGGATATTCTTGTTCTGCCATAGATTTGGCTTGCAAGACTGCCTTCCTTAAGCTCGCAATCCCAAGCACCAAGTCGCATAGTCCCCCCCATATCAGTAACCATCTTCTGTTCCTCCATCAAGTTAATGACCGGATTCGCTGTGTGCTCATCCATCTCCGTGGAGTTTGCTTTTTCAAACCCCAGAACATTGCGTGCGAATTCAATAACAGCCATTTGCATTCCCAAACAGATTCCTAAAAATGGAATATTGTTTTCACGTGCATATTGCACTGCCATTATCTTACCTTCAATACCTCGTTCACCAAATCCCGGGGCAACAAGAATACCGTCCAATCCCGTTAACTTCTTATCAATATTTATGGAAATATGCTCTGAATGTATAGACCGTACTTTTACCTTAACTTCATTCGCTGCGCCAGCATGTATAAAAGACTCCAAAATGGACTTATAAGAATCTTGAAGCTCAACGTATTTTCCAATAAGACCAATAGTAACCGTATGTTTTGGGTTCTTATGTTTCTTTAGGAATTGTTTCCATTGCTCAAGATCGGGGTCTATTTGATTGGAAAGTGCTAATTTCTCCAAAGTTACCTTGTCCAATCCTTCTTCCTGCATAAGCATCGGAACATCATAAATGGTCGATGCATCTATGGATTGAATAACTGCTTCCTGCTTTACATTGCAGAAAAGAGCCAGTTTCTTTTTGATGTCATTTGAAATTTGATGTTCCGTCCTACAAACCAAAATATCTGCTTTTATACCACTTTCCATTAGGGTTTTTACAGAATGCTGGGTAGGTTTGGTTTTTAATTCACCAGCAGCGGATAAAAAAGGAACCAGAGTTAAATGAATAACAATACCATTGTTCTCACCCAGCTCCCATAGCAACTGCCTAACAGCTTCTATGTATGGCAATGATTCTATATCGCCAACCGTGCCCCCAATTTCTGTAATCACGATATCGTAATCACCGCTATTTCCCAAAATTTGGATGCGTTCTTTTATTTCATTGGTTATGTGCGGAACAACTTGAACCGTTTTTCCCAAAAACTCTCCTTTGCGTTCTTTTTCAATAACACTTTGATAAATTCTTCCGGTGGTAACATTGTTTGCTTGCGAAGTACGGACATTTAGAAAACGCTCATAGTGCCCCAAATCCAAATCTGTTTCAGCACCGTCCTCGGTTACATAGCATTCACCATGTTCATACGGGTTCAACGTACCAGGATCAACATTGATATAAGGATCTAACTTTTGTATGGTCGTTCGGTAACCTCTGGCCTGTAGTAACTTGGCCAAAGATGCAGCGATAATTCCCTTACCTAGGGAAGAAGTAACGCCACCCGTAACGAAAATGTACTTGGTCTGCGACATATTTGGGATTTCTATTACGGGGTGTAAAGTTACACATTGCCAACGGAAAACAGAATCATTCCTTTGGAAATTCTTTTTGAATTTTTCTGATAATAGGTTCCAGCCCATTGTCCTTTATGTCCAACATGGTGATCAGGTGTTCTCCCAATTTCCCTTTTGGAAATCCCTTTTGCCTAAACCATACCAAATAAGGCAATGGCAAATCTACCAAATACCTGTCCTTGTACTTTCCAAAGGGCATTCTATAATGGGCAAGTTCCAGTAATTTTTCTTTATCCGGTGTAATTTCCATTTGAAAATCTAAAATACTATCTTTCTGAGAATAAAATCCTTTTCATGAAACGAAGAAATTTCATTACTGCGGCTGCAATTGGCTCCGCAGGTGTTGTGACCACCTCATCTTTTGCCAAGAGCCAAGATAATCTTAAGGATTTTAAATTGAAGAATAACATCAACCACAGTGTGTGCCAATGGTGTTTTAATCATTTGCCCTTAGAAGAATTTCTACAAGTACTAAATGGTTTGGGAATTAAAGCAATTGATTTGATCGGCCCAAAAGACTGGCCGCTATTAAAAAAATATGATATCCATTGCTCCATGTGCAATGGTGCGGAGATTAGTCTAACTGAAGGGTGGAACAATTCGGAATATCACGAAGAGCTTATAAAAAACTACTCCGAAATTATTCCACAAGTGGCAGAAGCTGGCTATACCAACCTTATCTGTTTTAGTGGTAATCGCAAGGGTATGAACGATTATGTAGGACTTCAAAATTGTGTAGATGGACTTTCAAAAATTATGCCTTTGGCCGAAAAACATGGCGTTGTAATCCAAATGGAACTGTTCAACCAGGTCAACCATCCTGATTATATGTGTGATAGTTCTATCTGGGGTGTAGAACTTTGTAAACACTTGGGCAGTGACAATTTTAAATTGCTTTATGATATTTACCACATGCAAATACAGGAAGGTGATATAATCCGTAGTATTCAAAATTACCATCCTTATTTTGGACACTATCATACTGCCGGGGTTCCAGGGCGCCATGAAATAGATGAAACCCAAGAACTATATTATCCTGCTATTATGAAAGCTATTTTGAATACTGGGTATACGGGCTATGTTGCACAAGAGTTTATTTCCACTTGGGATGATAAGATCGCAGCGCTTAAAGATGCTTTTTTACGGTGTGATGTGTAGTTTGGTAGAGAAAGATTATGTGTTTTTGATAGGTGTGAAGTATCGATTCAATATAAACCCTATCCAATGTATTATTAAATCTTAGTTCTCCGATTCAATAACTATAGTATCCAAAGCCTCGGCTATTTTCTTATTCCACTCCAATTGCTTTTCAGTATTTCTGGAAAAATTGGTTTCCCAATCGTAGAGTTCTTGAAAATCCTTTAATTCCTTTAATGTTTCCCTGTAGATTTTTCGAATCTCTGCCTTAACATTATCAGAAAAAGAGGTCCGCTTCAATTTTGCGCGCATTTTGCGTGCAAAAAGCTCAGAAATATCAAAATGAAGTTGCTCATGACTCAGGATTATATCATCGCATATTTTAGGCTTGTACCATGACTCGTTTGGGTAGAAGTAGGCATTTACTTCAAAATCCAATGCTACTTCATGATGAATCAAATTAGCGGAATATTTATAGCTTAATCCACTTGCGGTGGTTGCAGCGGGAACTGCAGCGGGAGGAATCTTCCCCTTAAAATCTGACCAAGAAAGTCTTTTGTTGGAATCCCATAAAATACCTTCTTCAATTTCTTGGGCATATCCGAAGAAACCAAAAACCAAAAGGCATCCTATTAAGATTATCTTATCCAATTAAACTCAATTTCCTTTTCAATATCTTGGTGTAAACTGTAGTGCACTGGGCATGTATTTGCAGTGTTTTTCAAAATTTTTCGATGCTTTTCAGAAATATTGGATGGCAGTTCCATCTTTACTTCAATCTTGGAAATACGCCTTGGGTTTGCAGCCATATGTTTGGTCACTTCCGCTTTGGAACCGGCCAAATCCACTTCTAAATCCCTTGCCTTGATTCCCATCATGGTAAGCATACAACTCGCCAGACCAGTGGCCACAGTATCCGTTGGCGAAAACGCTTGTCCCAAACCATTATTATCAACCGGTGCATCTGTAATAAATTCGTTGTTAGACCTTACATGTAAACAGGTGGTCCTTAATTCTCCAGTGTAGGTAACTTTAGAGGTCATCCAACTTTATCTCTTTAATTCGTAAACTATCGTACTCCATTAAATAACAGGCCGTATTGTAATATCCAGAAGACCAATTATTAAAATAATTAAAACTGTTCCCTGTATACTCCGTTAACCCAATGATTTTGGAAGTTTCAAAAAGGTTGTTTTTATGGGTAAGCTTCAGCAAAACATCAAAAGTTACGTCAAAACCACGAACGGCATAACGATCGGGTTTTAAACCTTTGTATTTTTTTTGATACGCCGCTGTAAAAGCATCATTCCCTGCTTCTCTATAAAATGAAGGATATGAAAATCTTAAATTGGACAAATGTGTGCTGGAAATGGCATCACTTTCAAAGGCGCTATTAAAATTTGTAGTAAACATTCTTACCGTGGTCTCTTCAGAAATAGCCGAATTTAAAATAGAACTAACGCTTGAAACCATATTAGGCTGGGCTGTTTCTACAAAAACCCAGTTTTCTTTTTCCTCGGAAAGCATAATTAAAAACTCATCCAAGTGCAACGATTTGTTATCAATTATTTTTGCAATCTGAGCTGCCGGAAATTTGTTTAAAATAGAATCATGGGCAACTTGATGCGTAGAATCGGCAATAATAACCACATTTTGATCGGTGTGAATTTTCTCCAGATAGGAAAGCATTTTTTGCCGTAGAACCTCATCTGTTGGAACAGAAAAATATACATTGCCATGGCTCAATTCGCTATCAGATGCAATTGGAGCGATAACAGGAATGTTTTTGGATGCTGCTTGTACCGCCACCTCATTCAAAGTACTGGAGGTCATTGGTCCTATAATAGCATTCACACCAGCTAAACTTTCTCTAAAGAGAATTTCCTTTACTTTAATTTGACTACGTTCAGTATCAAACGTTTTTACATCGACAGAAACCCCCATTTTTTTAATGGAATCCAATGCTACCATAGCCCCAGAATAGAATCCGGTACTTAAACTTATATCCCTCCGAGTTTTTATTTGATTTACAGTTTTCTTTTTATCGTTGAAATTAACGCGATCCAATCTAAAAGGAAGCATAAAAACAAGCTTAGGCCTATTTTCTATATTGACGCTATCTATAAGATTGATTTTGTCAAGAACTAAGGCATTCTTGACTTCAAGTACATCGGCATTTTCTTTTGGAAGCTTTAAAACCATTCCAGCTTTGAGACCATTTTCCAAATCTGGATTCAATCCAAACAATTCTTCTCTGGTGATTTTTAAATTTTGGGTGAGTCTAAAAATGTTTTGTTTTGGCTTTACTTCATAAAAAATAAAGTTTTCCGTGTTCACTTCTCCTGAGGTGTCCTTTTTCTTGGGAAGCCGTAAAACCATACCTTCTTTCAAACCTCCAAGTTGCATAATCTCGGGATTCAGTTTTACAATGGAATCTGAAGGTATCCCGTATTCTTTCCCCAAACTGTATAAGGTTTGCTTCGCAGGAACGGTAAATGAGGTAAACAAATCTACTTGTTGGTCTTCAAGACTATCGCCTTTAGGTCTTGGTAACTGCAACTCTTGCCCCACTGCCAAATAATCCGAGCTTTTACTTAAATCCGGGTTTAACATGACCAAACTATCTACCGTAATGCCATATTTATGGGCAATGCTCCATCGTGTTTCTTTGGGCAGCACGGTATAAGTTTCAAAATCAAGGGCGCGTTCATCTTCTTCCGTTAGCTCTGGGAATTTGGGTATTTGAAGCACCATTCCCTTTTTTAATGATTCTGCATACAACTGTCTATTGTAGCGCTTTAATTGCTCTTCCGTAATTTTATATCGCTGTGTAAGTCCAAATAAGGTTTCTCTTTTTTTCACCCTGTGTCTAGAGAAACTTAAAGGTTTCACCTGTTCCTGAATTTCTTCTTTTTTGGGTTTTTCTAGTTGATTTACCACAGCACCATTCAACGGAATAATTAAAATGGTGTTCGGTTTTACATCTGAAGCGGTCTTAATCTCCTTATTGGATTGAAGTATTGTATAAGGAGTTACCCTATACTTGGAAGATATGCTCTGTAAAGTCTCTCCTTCTTTAACCGCATGAGTGGTATAGTTTTGAGCAGAAACTTGAATTGAAGTCAGTAAAAAGACAACAATGCTTATTTGTAAAATATATTTTTTCATTCCCATTCTATAGTTGCCGGTGGCTTGGAGCTAATATCGTACACTACTCTATTAACGCCTTTAACCTTGTTTATTATATCATTAGAGGTCTTTTGTAAGAACTCATAAGGTAAATTAACCCAATCCGCTGTCATACCATCCGTACTTTCTACCGCTCTTAGGGCCACACATTTTTCATAGGTACGTTCATCTCCCATAACTCCTACACTATTTACGGGCAAAAGCATGGCTCCGGCCTGCCAAACCTTATCATAAAGGCCCCATTTTTTTAATCCTTCAATAAAAATGGCATCAACTTCTTGTAAAATAGACACCTTTTCTGCGGTAATGTCACCTAAAATACGAATTCCAAGTCCAGGACCGGGAAAAGGATGACGACCTAGAATGGCTGGATCCATATCCAAGTTTCTTCCAACCCTGCGTACCTCATCTTTAAAAAGCAAGTGCAAGGGCTCTACAACTTTCAATTTCATATAATCGGGCAAGCCTCCTACATTATGGTGACTTTTAATGACCGCGGAAGGTCCGCCGCTAGCTGACACCGATTCTATTCGGTCCGGATAAATGGTGCCTTGGGCCAACCATTTTGCATTTTCAACTTGATGTGCTTCATCATCAAACACTTCAATAAAAACCCTACCTATTATCTTTCTCTTTGTTTCAGGGTCCGATTCTCCCTTCAAAGCATCCAAAAAACGTGCCGAAGCATCAACTCCCTTCACATTGAGTCCCATATGCTTGTACTGATCAAGGACACTTTCAAACTCATTTTTTCGCAAAAGCCCATTGTTCACAAAAATGCAATGTAAATGACTTCCGATGGCTTTGTGCAACAACATGGCGGCCACACTGGAGTCTACTCCTCCTGAAAGTCCTAAAATTACCTTATCATCCCCAATTTTTTCTTGCAGCTCTTCGATAGTGGTCTCCACAAAAGCATCGGGGGTCCAATCTTGTTCTAATCCTGCAATATTTACCAAAAAGTTTTCCAATAACTTCTTTCCGTCTTTGGTATGATATACTTCTGGATGAAACTGAATACCAAAGGTTTTCTCACCTTCTATCCTATAAGCAGCATTTTCCACATCATGGGTGCTTGCCAATCTAACGGTACCATCTGGAAGTTCTTTTATAGTATCGCTATGGCTCATCCATACCTGACTGCCCTCACCTACTCCTTCTAAAAACTTCTCATCATCCTTTACATACGAAAGATTTGCCCTTCCATACTCCCGGGTTGCTGAAGGTGCAACAGCACCCCCATTAAAATGCGCTAAGTATTGTGCCCCATAACAAATCCCCAGTAAAGGTTTTTTTCCTTTGATTTCTGATAAATCTGGGTGGGGAACATTTTCTCCACGCACGGAATGTGGGGAACCGGAAAGAATTACCGCTTTATAGCTCGATAAATCTTTTGGAGGATTATTGTATGGTTTTATTTCTGAGTAAATATTAAGCTCCCTAACGCGACGTGCAATCAACTGTGTATACTGGGAACCAAAATCTAGAATAAGTACGTTGTTCTGCATGGGCAAAAATAGCAATTTGCCGCACTTGAAAAAGTATCTTTTAAGGATATTTACAACAACTTATTTAACAGCCGTATTATACCCTTTATTTTCAATGGCATATTCTGTTTAAATCATGGAATTCACATTCAGACCATAGCACTTTTAACAAAAGAAAGCACTTCCCGTCAATGCGCCAATATTTCCTTTTGTAGTTTTTTTCTTAACTTTTTTCATCATTTCTTTGTGTTACTAAACACACTATACCATGATTAAAGGATTCATCTTCGATTTAGACGGTGTAATAACGGATACCGCTGCATCACATTATACAGCATGGAAAAAAATGTCAGACGATATGGGCTGGGATTTTGACCACAAGATAAATGATAAACTTCGTGGTATATCACGTATGGATTCCATTCAGGTTATCTTAGATCACAACAACACTACTTTAGATGAAGAAACCAAAGCACAACTAGCTGCTAAAAAGAATGACATCTATGTAGCAAGTCTGGAGGACATGACCGCTGAAGACTACCTTCCGGGAGCCAAAGAACTATTGACCCATTTAAGAACCGAAGGATTTAGTGTTGCCCTGGGCAGCGCCAGTAAAAATGCATCAAAGGTATTAAAGCAACTAAAGGCCAATGCCTTTTTCGATGTTGTAGGTGATGGCAACAGTGTTGTCAAGAGCAAACCTGCCCCGGATATTTTTTTGTATGGTGCTGAAAAGTTACAGTTACAGCCAAAAGAATGTATTGTTTTTGAGGATGCGGAAAGCGGGATTGATGCGGCAAAAGCAGGTGGGTTCCACAGCGTGGGGATAGGGCCGGAAGCACGCGTAGGCCATGCAGATTTAAGGTTTAACACCATGAAGGAAGCCACACTGTTTGAAGTAAAGGCACATTTTAAAGAGCTGTTCAGTTAAACATTTCTATTTCAGTATGTTGTTTTTTATTGGTTACTTTTAAGGGTGAAAAACCAACCTTAATGAAATCTTTGATACTTGTTTTCCTTTTCCTATTTGGAGGTATTTTGTTTAAAATTCAGGCGCAGGAAAATACGAAGTTGGATAGTCTTTTAGCCATTTACGATGTTCAAAAACCTGGAGTTGAAAAAATAAAAACAGCACAAGAACTTTTTCAACAGTACAAAAACGGTAATCTTCATAAAGCATTTGACTATGCGATTCAAGCAATAGCGTATTCGGATAAAATTAATTACAGAGATGGTAAAGGAATTGGTTTTTTAAACTTGGCATATTATTATCAGTTAAAGCCAAATATCGACTCCACAAGGCATTACCTCAAGAAATCAATTTCAATTTTGTCTGATTTACCTACAAGCAAAAATCTTTGGGAGGCCAAACATCAATTTTCTGTTTTTGAGACCAAACAAGGAAATTTTGATACTGCCCTAAAATTATCTGATGAATGCAAGAATCTTGCTGTAGAATTAAATGATGGAGATAAATTGACAAAAAGCCTACGGCGTAAATCTACCATATACATTGACACCGGAAATTATGACCGGGCAATGGAAGAGATTGTTATGGCCTCTAGAATTGCTGATACTATTTCGCCAGAGAACAAGGAAGTTAGAGGCATGCTCATTATTGATGCCTCGCGCATTGAAATGCTAAGAGGAAACTATCAAAAAGCCTTAGATCCTATAAAAAATGCCATAAAATTGTTTACAGAAGATAAAAATCATTTTTGGCTATCTATAAGTCTGACTGAAATAGGCAATCTATATTGGTATATGGAAAAATTTGATGGGGCCATATCCAGTTATCAAAAAAGTATAGAAGTTGCCAAAAACATTGGTAGAAAAGATTTAATATTGAGCAATATGGCCAATATTGGCTTAGTATACTCCTCACTTGGCAATTATGACAAAGCATTGGAGTATCAACTTAACTTCCAGAAGCTTATTAAAGAGTCAGGTGTAAAACTCAATGAAACCATTGGTCTTAACAATATAGGAACGACCTACAGAAAAAAAAAGAAGTTCAAGAAAGCTATTGAATATCACGGACAAGCTATACAGTTAGCAGATTCCATCAACGCCCTAGATGTTATGCGCGATGGCTATTGGGGGCGATCTATGTCATTTAGGGATAATGGTAACTACAGAAAAGCGTTAGAAGATTATATTCAGTACCAGATAATTAACGATAGCGTCTTTAATCTGGCCAAGTCCGAGCAAATTGAAAAATTAAAAACCATTTACAATACTGAAAAAAAAGAACAGGAAATTGCTCTCTTGGAACAGAATGCCGAAATAAGCAATCTTCAAAAACTCCTCTTAGGTCTTGGGCTTGGATTAAGCTTCCTAACTTTTGGTATTGGTTTTTATGCACTTCTACAAAAAATGAAAGGGAATAAACTGGAAAAAGAACAAGTGGACGCCGAGTTGGCCTTTAAGAAAAAAGAGCTGACCACCCACGCCTTGCACTTGGCCAAAAAGAATGAAACCTTGGAAAGTTTACGGCAAAAAGCAGAAGCACTTAAGTCCAATGAGAATGGACAGAACATAACACAACTCATCAATACCATTAATTTTGATTTGAAGGACGATAACAACTGGGAAAATTTTGCGCGTTATTTTGAAGAGGTCCATAAGGATTTTAACACTAATGCGACCAAAACATATCCTGAAATAACTCCAAGTGAACTCCGTTTAATGGCCTTGATTAAAATGAATCTTTCATCAAAGGAAATTGCCAATATTCTGAACATTTCCATCCCCGGAGTCAAGAAGGCAAGGCAACGATTGCGCAAAAAAATGGACCTTTCTACCACGGATTCCTTAGAAAATGCAGTTTTAAGCATCTAGCAAACACCCTGTATTTATTGATCTCTCCAGACAAATTTGGAAAAGTATACCATTTGTCTCCCCTTCTTTTTTTACTTCCCAAGACCAACACGCTAGGTTTGTGGTGTCATGTGAATTCTATATGAATACTGACAACCGTTTTGTGGTCTTGTTCGATTAGGTACTGCAGACCATCATCGGGCAGGTCGCACAAAACAGATTTAAAGTTCAACCACAAAACAAAACGTGATGAAAACAATGAACAGATTACCCATTGGATTTTTTCTGGCTCTACTCTTTCTTATAGCTATTGGATGTAGCAAAGACGACAATGGAAATAACACAGGTCCAGAACCAGAAGCATTGACCTTGGAAGAGGTTATTGCACTTGGCGCCGAGCCAGCTTCTTATCCATCAGGACCTACTGAGGATGTTCTTGAAGACTTAGGAACTGAAAATGAAACCTATCAACGCCAAGATAGTGAGGGCAATGCAATTAACGATTTTTTTGTATGCAGTAGAAAAACAATTAGTGTTCTTGATGGAAATGGAGAGTTCCCATTATTCAATCCAAATGCAGAGGTTATATATCCAGGTAATCTTTTGCAAGGAAAAACACTATCCAATGCTACCCCTTCTCCAATTGTGGTTAAAAGGGGCGGAGGTACGATTTCTTTCAATTTGAACGTTGGTGATGTTGATAATACTCAAATATCCAGCTATACGGTTGATGAGATTACAAAGAGCTCCATTCAAGAGGCGATCAATGCCATCATCGGTGACGGAAACGCATTGGTCCCTGACAGGTTTGACCTTGAAATCAAACAATTAGAGTCTGAAAATCAGTTGGCCATTGAAATGGGCATAGATGTGAATACGTTCACCACCAAGGTATCAACAGATATGTCTTTTAGTACCAATAGCCAACTTAACCGAACGTTGGTCAAACTACAGCAATCTTTCTATACAATGACTTTAGATATACCTACCCGTCTTGAAGATTTCTTTGATGAAAGTGTTACCCCTGACCAATTAAGTGTCTATGTTCAAGAAGATAATCCGGCAACTTTTATATCATCTGTCACGTATGGTAGAATTTTTTATATGTTGATTGAATCCACATCCAGCCGTGAAGAAATGAAAGCAAAGCTAGACTTTGCATACGGCGCATTTGACGATCAAGTTTCTGGAGAAGTTAAAGTTGAAGCCTTTAACGAGTTAGAAGATTTGAAAATAAAGGTAATCGCCTATGGTGGAACCGGATCCGCAAGGCTAGCAGGTGAAAGCAATATTTCAGCAATTGTTAAACGACTTGCAGAAAGCACGGACATAAGATCTGGACTACCGTTATCTTATACAGTGCGAAGCGTTGAACGCCCAGATCTGATTGTGGGTACAACTTTAGCGACAAGTTACGATGTAGTGGATTGCGTAAACATTAGCGAAGGGCTACCAGTATACACTAACCTACGAAGCAGCGTAAAAGCTGCACTTTATGGCGGAATAAATACCCAAACATGGGGGGAAGCCGTTAGCAGTACTTCCAATATCCTATTTGATTCAAATAGCTTTTTTATACATATTAATGATAAGGGAGAAACATCAGGCGAATATGGACTTGGACAGATAGGTCCGGCAGCCGAGGACTATCCTTTTAATGGGATTGGTGCCACAGCTTTTAGCCCCAAAAGGGTGGGCATAAGCGATAGAATCTATTTTTTTAATCCAACAGGGGATAAGTTCTCCGCTTATTTTATAGGCAATGACGACAGAGGGGTATTTGCGGATGCTAGAAATATTAGTTTACTAGGGTCATCAGGGTTGACCTTTGATGCGATTAGTGCAGCTATGGATGTCTCTTTTAGTGGTAGACAAAGTTTGCTGTGTGTATTTAATAAGGAGGGAACCCAATACAGTATACGAGAAGGTGGTGTTTTTAAACCCGCGAGATCAATAAAAGATTTTCAGATTAAAATAAGCGGTGATTCCTTTGAAATACCCTTTGAAAGTGTTGGCGCTGCTATGCGCGTGGATCTTCCCACTGCAGAGACCAGAACACTCTTAGCAATTTTTAACACAGCAGGCACACAATACGTTTTCTTTGATATTGATAATGATGAGTTCATTGGTCCTTTTGATATGTAAGCAAATATTTTAAGTGAAAAGCCCTGTGAAAAATTCCCGGGGCTTTTCGTTTACAAACACTTCTTTTTCAAAAGCTTGGTTTAAAATTCCCTATTTTTAGGAGATAAACCAACCGCTATGAAGTCTTCCTCTTTCACCACATGTTTAGGTATTTTTCTTTTCTTTTTTTCTTTGACAAGTGCCCAAATGAATAAAAAAGTGGATAGTCTTACCGCTATTTACAGTTCCCTCCCAGATAACGAAAAGAAAATCAGAATTCTGAGTAATTTATATGACGAAACTGAATATACCGACCCTAATTTGGCCAAAACCTATGTAGATATGGAGTTAAAGCTTGCCAAAAAATTAAACAATGTCAAAGAAATTGGATCGGCATATTATAACCTAGCCTGTTATTATGACAATAAGGACATTAGGGATTCGGTAGGTTATTTTCTCAAAAAAGCAAAGGAAAAATACGTAGAGAGTAACTATGAGCACGGTATAATGATAACACAGCATTTTGAAGCTGTAGATGATTTTTATGCTGGTAATTATGACAATGCTTTGAAAAAATTAGCAACAGTAATGGCAACAAGAGAAAGAAGGAAAGAATATGGTGAATTAGCTGCTGACTATGGCTTTAAAGCTTTCTTATATCAAAGAAAATATTATTATAAATTAGCTCTTAAGAACTATATCAACGGTTTAAAAATTCTAGATACAATTAAAGGTTATGAAAATGAAAAGGCGGAATTTTTAGGTCATATGGGCGGTCTGGAGTCAGAACTTGGCAACACTCAAAAAGCTATTGAATATGTGGAAAAATCACTCAAATTATACGAGGAGCTAGACTATGCAAAATACGAAGCTGAATCTAAAACCTCTCTATCCTTTTACCATACTAACATTGGAGATTTCGAGAATGCAATAGCGTATGGGAAAGAGGCGGTTAAGCAAGCAAAAGAAATTGGTTCCAAACAAGAAGAGCATGATGCATATGCACACCTTGGGTTGGCATATTTAAAAACAAAGGACTATCCTAAAAGTATTAGTTATTTTAAGCAAGACCTAGAATTTAGAAGGAGGGGTAACAGGGCACCAGAAATTATGCATTCTTTAGAATCCCTAGGTATGGTTTATAATGAGATTAACCGGCCAGACGTTGCCCTGACCTATTTGAACCAAGCTTTGAAGCTAGCAGACTCTTTACAAAATCTTCTATCACTTCAAACCTTATATAATAATCGGGCAGATTCTTACGAAAAGAAAAACCAATTGGCAAAAGCCATTATTGATTATAAAAAATCAAATACCATTAAAGATTCTTTAATCAAAATTAATAACAATCGAGAAATAGAAGAACTGCGAACCATATACGAAACCGAAAAAAAAGAACAACAGATTACGCTTCAAGAAAAAGAAATTACTGTTTTGGAACAACAAGCTGAAATCAGTACCCTTCAAAAACTACTTTTGGGTATTGGTCTTTTACTCTCTTTAATTGGATTTTACGCCATTGGACAAAAATTAAAACGCAACAAGCTCGAAAAAGAAAAAGTAGATGCTGAACTGGCTTTTAAAAAGAAGGAACTCACCACCCATGCGTTACATTTGGCCAAAAAGAACGAAGTCTTGGAAGGGCTGAAACAAAAAGCGCAGGAACTTAAAGCAAACGAAGAATCAAAAAAAGGGTATCAGCAACTTATCAGAACCAT
This sequence comes from Flavobacteriaceae bacterium, assembly GCA_039985375.1. Lineage (GTDB taxonomy): Bacteria > Bacteroidota > Bacteroidia > Flavobacteriales > Flavobacteriaceae > Flagellimonas. Next base: position 337 of record JBDWSS010000102.1, on the reverse strand, counting down.
CAATTTTGATCTTCAGGATGACAATAACTGGCAAAACTTCTCTAGGTATTTTGAAGAGGTACATAAAGATTTCAATAGCAATGTAAAAACAAAATACCCCCAGGTTACTTCAAACGAACTTCGTTTATTGGCCCTTTTAAAGATGAATCTTTCCTCAAAAGAAATCGCCAATATCCTTAATATTTCCCCAGAAGGTATTAAAAAAGCACGGTATCGACTTCGAAAAAAATTAGATATCACCACAGAAGACTCTTTGCAAGATTTGGTATTGAGTCTTTAACATACTGTCACTTCGAGTGATTTTTCTGTCACTTTGAGCGCAGTCGAAAAGAAGAAA
>JBDWSS010000101.1:0-220740 GCA_039985375.1 Flavobacteriaceae bacterium | reverse complement strand
GGATACAGTTCTGGGGATATTGAAAAAATACTTGGCCAAAACTGGATACGGTATTATCAAGATGTCTTGAAGCCCTAATTAAAAGTATCCAATTATAAATTTCTCCTCTTTTTAGAGATAGCTATCAACACCTAGCTGCGCTTGCAGATAAACAAATAATGGCGCATTGTAAAAGTAACAGGTATAGAAAATTATAAAACCGTATGATGCATATAAAAAATAGAATCTTCTCTCTGGTGCTATTCATTTCTTTGCTAATGGCATGCAAACAAAAGCAAACCAACTACGGAGATAAAATTGTCTACGACGTGGTATTTAGAGAAAACGTTGCGGGCAAATATGAAAAAACAAAAACAGGAGAAAGTACATACGAATATTATTACACCTATACAGATAGAGGTCGTGGACCCGAATTTGAGGAAAAAATCCGCCTTAATGATCAAAATTTTGTTTCGGAACAGTCCATTACCGGAGTTAACTACAGAAAAGCATCAATAAATGAAAGTTTTTCTAGCGATGGAGTCAAGGCTTCCTGGGTAAACTCAGGTGGAAAGGAAGAAGGTAATTTCAAAGGAGGTGAACTCTATTTTAGATACAATGGCTCTCCTGCTATTTATGAGATTCTTGGCCAACTGCTTTTGCGATCCAATAACGGTAAGGTAGGTTTATATCCTAGTGGTGAAGCTGAGTTGATTCAAAAAACACCTTTCAAACTTTCAAACGGAAGTTTAGTAAATCTTTTAATGGTAAAAGGTTTGGGCATGAATCCAACTTACCTATGGATGAAAGATGGACAAATGGTTGCCAAAATAGCAGGGAACTTACATGTAGTTCAGGAAGATTTTAAGTCATTAAGATCAGAAATGAAGCAACTGCAGGATGGGGTTGAAGATGATTTCTTAATAGGTGTTTCCGAAAGACTGACCCATAAAGTTGGTAAGGCATTAATTCAAAATGTAAATGTATTTACGGAGGAAGGGACATTGCTTCTAAATCAGGATGTTCAAGTAGATGGGAAAACAATAATGAGCATTAAACCATCTACAGATAGCCAGAGGCATGAAGATATGCTGGTAATTGATGGATTAGGGAAGACCCTTATGCCTGGAATGTTCGATATGCATACCCACAACACCAAGTTTAGAGGGATACTACATTTGGCCGGGGGCGTAACGGCTGTTCGGGATTTGGCCAATAACAAACAGTTAAAGGACTTAAGTGCTCAATTTAATAGTAATGAGATTCTGGGACCTCAAATTGTTACTTTTTGCGGTATTATTGATGGCCCCGGCCCCTTTGCAAACCAACGTAATGTTGTGGAAAATCTGGAACAAGGACTGTCAGAAATTCAAGTTTATAAGGATTTGGGTTATCAACAGATTAAGCTCTATAGTTCTATAAAACCTGAATGGGTTTCGTCTTTGACCGAAAAGGCGCATCACCTTGGAATGCGCGTCAGTGGTCATATTCCTGCCTATATGACTGCATCACAAGCTATTGAAAAGGGATACAATGAGATTCAACATATCAATATGTTGTTTCTGAATTTTTTGTCGGACACCATAGATACACGGACACCATTACGACATACTATGCCAGCAATACACGGTGCTGATCTGGACTTAGAATCGGATGAGTATCTAGATTTTGTAAACCTGCTCAAATCAAAACAAATCTTGATTGATCCCACAGTTGCAATTTTTGAAAACATGTATGTTGCAAAAAAAGGGGAGCCAAGCCCAACCTATTCCATGATCATTGACAGACTGCCCTTGATGGATCAACGTGGGTTTTATAATGGAGGCCTTCCTAAATCGGGTGAAAAGGTTAAACGGTATCAAGACAGTTTTGATAAAATGCTCCATGTTATTTTTGATTTGTACGAAAAGGGGATCCCTATTGTACCCGGTACAGATGGTCTACCTGGATTTTTATACCACCGTGAATTGGAATTATACCATGCATCTGGCATTCCTGCTTCGGAAGTACTGCAACTTGCCACTATAGTTTCTGCTAAGATTACCGGGGTATCGAGTACGCTGGGCTCCATTGAGGTAGGGAAACAAGCGGACTTAATTTTGGTAGACGGGAATCCGCTGGAAAACATTAGTGATATTAGAAGGATAGAATGGACCATGAAAGGGGGCAACCTTTTCTATGCCGAAGAGCTGTATGATTCCATGGGAATCCAGCATTTTAAATAATCAGATAGCAATTGATACTATGAGACTTAAGATTTTTTTACTATTTGCCCTTTCAATGGGAACTGCGCACAGCCAATCCATGGACTTTTTTACAAGTGGAAGATTAATACTCGGAACCCATAAGGAAAGAACGGCTTCCATGGACTTGGGTGATATAGATGGTGATGGTGATATTGATGTATTGATAGCCAATGGTAGGCATTGGCCGGGCCAGAATCGTATTTTTTTTAACGATGGGCGTGGAATCTTTACGGTTTCAAAAGTATTGGGGAATGAACAGGAAACCAGTTATTCAACAGAACTTGCCGATTTTGACAACGATGGAGACTTGGATGTTGCCGTTGGAAATGATATGGCGCCTAACTATATTTTTACGAATGATGGCGATGGTAATTTTACCAAGGCATCAAGTTTTGGAAAAAAGTACGATCATACACGGAATATTATCACTGCAGACCTGGACAATGACGGGGATATCGACATATTGATCACCAATAGGGGCAGCGAGAACCAAATATGCCTAAATGACGGTACCGGAACGTTTTCAAAAACCATTGGCTTTGGGAACAAGGAAGACTCCACTATTGATGTTGAGGTTGCCGATATGGATGGCGACGGAGATTATGACCTTATTCTGGCCAATAGGGACGACCAACCCAACTATGTATACATGAATGAAGGCAATCTGGATTTTACAAAGAAAATGGCATACGGTACAGGCAGTGATATTACCAGATCGGTAGCCATTGCCGATATCGATAAAGATGGATATTTAGATGTCGTTACAGCCAATATAGGGGAAGAAAATGTCATTTATTTTGGAGATGAGAATCAATCATTCAAGCGAAAAGTAGTTTTTGATAGTAGCACAGATAGATCATATTCGATCAGTGTAGCTGATTTGGATATGGATGGTGATATCGATATTGCCATTGGAAATTACAGTGCCCCGAATACGGTTTTTATCAATACAGAAAAAGGAAATAGCTGGGAAAAAATTCACCTCAGCGATAAAAAATTCAATACCTATGATATTACGATCCATGATTTAAACGGAGATAAAAAACCCGATATCATGGAGAGCAACTCAGATGAGATAAACTTATTTTATTTCAATCGGTTCAAACCTAAGTTTCCATGAGAACAAATGTGTTAAAAGCTATACCCCTTTCAATGAAGAACATGAAAATTAGTAACGGAGTTTTTGCATTTACCATTTTAAGTATGGTAGTATTGCTGCTTATAACTTCCTGTGCTTCCGAACCTTCAAGATGGGAGAACATACAAGAGGATGGTGCATTTTTGGTATTCAGAAGGCAATCACAAATTGGTGAAGAAACCTACACCATAACTGCTGCCAAAGACTCTATTACTGTAACGTCTATACAGGGTGAAAATGAAAGAGGCCGTATTACGGGTGTTTTATCCATACTTCGATTGACGAAAGATTTAGTACCCTATTATTACAGTAATCAACGTATATCCGGCGAAGACACAACCAATATTTTGAAGGTGGAACGTACAGCGGATAAATTTTCGGTTTGGGAAAAAAACTTCGATGTTGTAACCAAGGAAGTGGACACGGAATACTTTCCCTTACATAGTAATATTCCTGCCGGGATAGAAATGATGTTGTACCATTATTATTTTAAGAATGGATCGGCCAATATTCCCACGTTGCCCAGAGGAGAGGTCTCCATCACCCATACGGGAAAGGATACGGTGTTTATTAAAGGGGAGCAAACTATATTGGATCGTTATGTTACAGAAGGGATAAACTGGGGAGGTAGAACCATTTGGCTTGATCAATCAAATAACCTTATAGCCCTTGTCAAAGCAAATACCCAAATCAGGGAGATGATCAGAAAGGGATATGAAGAAGCCCTTCCAACTTTTGTGGCGGGCAACGTAACGGAACAAATGAGGCAATTGTTTGGCTACACGGAAAAACTTAAGGATGAAGAACCTGAAGTTACCGCTTTGGTAGGTGGTGATGTTCTGGATGGCCTTAGTGAGGAGATCAAAAAGAACAGTACGGTGATCATTGAAAATGGAAGGATAAAAACGATAGGTAGTTCCCCCGAGACCAAAATTCCATCCAATGCCAAGATTATCGATGTAAGTGGAAAAACACTTATTCCCGGTCTTTGGGATATGCACGCGCATTCCAATCAGGTGCAATGGGCACCAGCATATTTGGCTGGAGGGGTTACAACTATTAGGGATAATGGTAATGAATTGGAATTTGCAACGGCCTTTAGGGATGCCATTGCAGAGGATGGAGCTATGGGGCCTGATATTCTTTTGGCAGGAATGACGGATGGCCCAGGTGAACGGGGCAATGGTGTAATACGGGCAAGATCGGTTAAAGAGGCCAAAGAAGTAGTGGCGCTGTACCATAAAAATGGATATAAACAGATTAAAATATATTCTTCCATAGAACCAGAAATTGTCCCTGTACTAGCTGATGAGGCCCATAAGAGAGGGATGACCGTAACCGGACATGTTCCTAGGGCCATAGGGAATGCAAAGAAAGCCATTGAAGGTGGTATGGATATGTTAAGTCATCGTTCATTGATCTTGTCCATACTTTTTCCCGACGTAGATAAAATAGCTTTGAGTAGACTATACCTGGGAGACCATAAAGTAAGTCAGGAACGGATAGATAAGGCTATCAAGTTTCTTTTAAAACACAAAACGGTTTTGGACCCAACGGTAGCCTTGGAAGTAGTGCGATATCTTCCTAAAGGAACTCCCGGTGAAACCGTTGAGCCAGATATCGGAAGAATTGCATACGAGTTGTTCGAAGGAAAAAGGTTTAGAAGCGGGTATGGGCCAAAACGAGCGAAACAAGCAGTAGCTGATTATACCGAAGGATTGGAGATATTGGGCCAATTTTACAAAGCCGGAGTTCCTATTGTGGCAGGAACGGATAATATTGTGCCGGTATTTGGTTTATACCTTGAAATTGAGACCTATCAGAAATTGGGAGGTCTAACTCCTTTGGAAGCCATTAAAACGGCAACAATAATTCCCGCAAAGGCTATGGGAATGGATTCAGAAACTGGAACCTTGGAGGTTGGAAAAGAGGCCGATATTGCCATTCTGGAGAAAAACCCCCTTGAAGATATCACTAATTTAAGAACCGTTTCTGCCGTAATGACCAATGGCAATTATTATGAAAGCGATCCCCTTTGGAAAGCGGCTGACTTTAAACCTAAAAGATAAACAATAAACATGAATAACGATAATTACGATCCAGAAGCACGATTGGAAGCGTTGGGAATTGAACTTCCCGCTGCACCAAATCCAGTAGCAAATTATGTGAACGGGGTTAGAACTGGAAATCTTATTTTTTTAGCCGGAAAAGGGCCAAGATATGCAAATGGAGTGGAGATTACTGGAAAATTGGGAGATGACATATCCATTGAAAAAGGGTATGAAGGAGCCCGCTTAACAGCAATAAACCAAATAGCCGTTTTAAAAGAAATGCTTGGAGATTTAAAAAAAGTTAAGCGAATCGTTAAGGTATTGGCCTTGGTTAATTCAACTCCAGATTTTATAGAACAACCCAAGGTAATTAATGGTTTTTCCGATTTAATGGTTGAGGTTTTTGGTGAGAGAGGCATACATGCCCGAGCAGCTATTGGTGTAGCAACATTACCAAGGGCCCAAGCCGTTGAAGTAGAATGTATTGTTGAGGTATCGGATTAATGAAGAAACAGGGGAGTGTACTAAATGTTTATGGGATATTTATTGTTGCAATACTGTTATCAGCCAGTTGCATTGCCCAAGAAACTACATTATTTTCTAACCCAAGTGTTGTTTTAAGTGTTGAGCCTTCAAAGACTGACCCCAGAATTAAAAACGCCAACACTCCGCATTTTATAGCCTATAACCCAACCATTAAACAAGGCAAGTTGCTGCTTTTTATGCCAGGGACTAACGGTATCGCCTTAAAAGGACCAAAGAAATTATTTTATACCGCCCTTCAGCAGGGGTATGCTGTAATCAATCTTTCGTATATCAACACTCCGGCAATAGCACAAATATGTAGAGGTGATGCGTTGGTAGATAATGCTAATTGTGCTGAAGCATTTAGAAACAGAAGGGTTTATGGTAACACTACTTTTTCCTTAATTGATGATGAACCGTATGATGCTATTGTAAATCGCCTTACCAAACTTTTAATCTACCTTTCCAAGAATGATAAAAAGGGAAATTGGAATCATTATTTAGAAGACGGAGCTCCAAAATGGGAAGAAATAGCGCTTGCGGGTCAGTCACAAGGTGGCGGAATGGCGGCGTTTATTGCGAAGACACACCTTGTTGCCAGAGTTATTGATTTTTCTGGTGGATGGGATTACTCGGCAAAAAATAAAATAGCAGACTGGTATTCAAAAAGTAGCGTAACACCCATAAATCGTTGGTATGGCACCTATCATGTAAAAGAACCAATGGCCTCAACAATATTTAAAACATATAAGGCAATGAACATTCCCGAAAAGAATATTTATGCTTTAGATTTGGAGGTGCCTATAGGAAAAAGAGCCCATTCAAATGGGGTTAGAAATATAGGATATGCTGATAAATGGATTGCACTGCTTGGGAAAGGCAATTGATGTCTTGATTATTTCAACTTTAATTAGTAAGCTTCATTAAATGATTTTAACGCCATTTTTAGCATATCGACTTATGAAAAAATACTTTTTTTGCCTTTTAATTTTAGGTTGTGTATCATGTAAGCAGTCAATCACCAACACAGCGGAAAAAAAGATAAGCTCAAAGACAGATATTGGAAAAATGAACGTGTTGGGATTGATTGGCGGAACTTCATGGCATTCAACAATAGATTACTACAGTAGAATCAATCAGTCTATAAACGATCATTTTGGAAATAATACAAACCCTCCATTGTTGGTTTATACACTAAACCAGGCAGAAGTTCATCGATTCCAAAAAGAAAATAAATGGGATTCCATTGCCCATATGCTTGTTAATGCGGGCATAAACTTGAGCAAAGCTGGCGCAAATGCAGTGCTTTTCTGTGCCAATACGCCACATAGGGTATTTGATTCGGTACAAAAAAAATTGGATTTTCCAGTGCTACACATAGCAGATGCAACTGCCAAGACAATTCATGATAAAGGATTAAAAAAGGTTTTTTTTATTGGTACAAAGTATAGCATGGAAGAAACATTTATCACTAAGAGAATTGAGGACAAGGGTATTGAGGTTATGATTCCGGAATTACCACAGCATATTGACGAATTGCACCGGATTATTCATGAAGAGCTTACCTATGGCAAAGTAGTTGAAGGTTCAAAAGAGTATGTGATGGACATTATAAAACGAGCCATAGACCAAGGAGCTGAGGGCGTCATTTTAGGATGTACTGAGTTTCCATTGATGATTTTTCAGGAAGACCTTGATGTTCCTGTTTTTAATACCACAGAAATCCATGCAAAGGCAGGAGTGAATTTTATTTTAAAGAACTGAACATGCAAATTTCAAAACATGCGATAGGTCGCTTTCTGGGACCTCTTTTGTTTTTTTACATTTTGATTTTTTTCCATCCCGAAGGACTTAATGAAGCTTCAAATGCTGTTTTGGCCACTGTATCTTGGGTAGCAGTATGGTGGGTTACTGAAGCTGTTCCCATTTATGTAACCTCATTGTTGCCTTTAATCCTCTTTCCGTTAACCGGTGGTTTGGATTTGACCACCACGGCAACATCGTATGGACATAAATACATTTTTTTATATATGGGCGGATTTATATTGGCCATAGCTATAGAAAAATGGAACCTTCATAAAAGGATAGCATTATCCATAATCCATGTTATTGGTACAAACGTTATCAATATTATACTCGGTTTTATGCTGGCCACGGCCTTTTTATCTATGTGGATTTCCAATACGGCAGCGGCGGTGATCATTTTACCTATTGCCATGGCCATTGTTTCCCAATTAAATGATAACCCTGCTACGGAAAGGAATGAAAATATGATTTTTGGCAAGGCTTTAATGTTGTCTATAGCCTATAGTGCATCCATTGGAGGAATAGCAACGCTTATCGGGACCCCCACTAACTTAGTTTTGGCCGGGGTTGTGGAAACAACTTTTGGTAAGGAGATAACATTTTCGGAGTGGTTTGGACTAGGCTTTCCAATTGCAACGCTATTACTTTTTTTATGCTGGTACTATCTAACACGATTTGCCTTTAGCTTTAAGCAAAAGGAATTTCCGGGTGGGAGAGCCGAGATTTCCGCGCGATTAAAAGCTTTGGGGAGAATGTCTTTTGAAGAGAAAATGATTTCAGTGGTATTTGCGCTTACCGCCTTTGCATGGATATCAAGGTCTTTTATGCTCAAAAAATTCATCCCGGCCATTGATGACACCATTATTGCCATGTGTTCCGTGATTATACTTTTTTTACTGCCATCCGGTAAGAAGAATGGTAAATTGATCTTGTGGACAGATGCCGTGAAATTGCCTTGGGGAATTTTACTGTTATTCGGTGGTGGTTTGGCTTTGGCACTTGGGTTTGAATCCAGTGGACTGGCCCTTTGGATAGGAGGGAAGTTATCCGCTTTGGAAACCTTGCCCTTTGTACTGTTACTGCTTATTTTAATCGCAATTGTAAATTTCCTAACAGAGCTCACCTCAAATATTGCAACAACGGCAATTTTACTTCCAGTACTGGTTTCATTGGCGCCGGTCCTTGGGATACATCCTTATTATTTAATGATAGGGGCTACAATGGCTGCCTCGTGTGCTTTTATGCTGCCTGTGGCAACACCCCCCAATGCCGTGGTTTTTGGATCCGGTTATCTGGAAATGGACGATATGGTTAAAAAAGGGTTTTGGTTGAATATAATATCCATTCTTATTCTAACTGTGGTGGTATATCTGGTACTGCCCTTAATATGGGATTTAAAGACACCTTTATAGTCTAAGAAATAGGCAATTTTTAACTAAAACCCAGGGTGTAATTAATCTAGTTTTAAAACTGATTGCGCACCTGGTTTCAGGACAAATTTGCTTTCCGATTGTTTACTTGGGCCAACACCAGAAACAGTGATAGATAGGTCTCCTAAGTTTGTTACAACCGCCTTGTCATTGTTTATCTCAATATGTAAATCACCAATGCTGTCCAGTTCAATGTCGAGGTTATTAAAGGACACCTTGGACACCTCAAAGAAATAAACTTCATTTTCCCTAGAAATAGATACCGGATTATTTCCAATAGAATTCCATTGGGATTGATTTACCTTCCAGTCTCCAAGGTTTATATTTTCATTGGTCTCATCAATTCGGTTGCCATATCTCCTGTAGGGGTAGATGACTGTTATAAAATTGAATTTTTTTTGATTTTCCTTCGAAAGTACAGACCATTGTTTACCTCGAGCCCCCGAGTTTTTAACCTTGTCTATCGTATTTAGTTGGAGAATATCACTACCACTCGCATCATTAAAAGTGGAACGGATGAGGTTGGGACCTTCTTCTGTGGTATAATGTCCTTGCCATACTTGTTTGTAGGTATGTGAAGCATCAGATTTAAAATTGTCCTTCACCACCCAAAAATCATCTTTTATAAAAATAACTTGTCTGGTATAGGAAACACCTACATTGTTAAAACCGTCATGGCTCCCTACAAAGAGGTCAAAATTATTGGTCGATTGCCATGCGATTGTTTTAGGGTTGGGTAAGTTCGCAAATTTTCCAAAACCACTTCCTCCCTTATTCGATGTCCATTTTTTTCCCTGCAATTCATCATCCACCAGAGCTACATTTTTAACCAAAGAGTTTTTAAAGAGATCAAAATCTTTCAAGGAATAGCGTACCTGGTAATTGGGTAATATAACATGCCCGTTTGCAACAGCTTGCACGCCCAACATATCCCCATGTTGATGGTCGGGTTTATCCGGGTCCAGTCCGGCGCTTACGGTCATTACCTTGTCATTTTTGTTCCATCCTTCCCGCATAATGTAATAATGGGTATTTGGGAACATGAGAGAACCATATTCGGGTTTTGTTGATTGGATATCTTTTAATTGATCCAATTGTTGTTTTTGCAAAAACCAGTACATGTTTCCGTTTACACGATTTTCAGCGAAATAACCCAATTTTGGATCTTCAAAGAGCAGGTATCCCAAGGTCATTACTCCAGCTATCTCGTTCTTTTCCCCCCAAGGAATTTCGGTATCATCTTGAAGTACCGGGGCTGTTCCGTCTGGGTAAGCAATTTTAGCCAGTGTGGTAAAGAGTGATTGTAATTTTTCTTCCCAAACCTTCCCTACTTCAATACCACTGATCTTTGCCAATTGGTAGACATAAAAATAATTGTTAATGTCACTCATATGGTAGTGCACGGAGCGTTCAAATTGGAAACCATCGTCATTAATTTCCTTTAAAAGATGCTCCTCCAATCGTTTCATTGCTCGTTCAAACCACTTATCGGTCCCTTCAAAATCCTTAAGTAAAATGGATAACATAGCGAGCGCAGACATACCTCTTGTTTGGTGATTTCCGGAGCTGAATTTAGCATTATGCTCATACAAATGTTCCCCGTGCTGTAGCAAAGTAGCAATGGTGTATAACTGATCCTTATCTGAATACTCCTTCTCGCCCAGAAACAAATTGTGTATCTCTAACCAATTAAGAATACGGTACCCAGATCGGAATACTTCATAAACTCCATTCCCATCTTTAATTTTTTCGTAGGCATCAACGGATAGCGCATGATTTAAGGAGCGCATTTGTTTTTCGAAATAGGAGATATACTTTGAATCTTTTCCATCATCAAAATATAAAAAGGCAATATCCACCATTTTATGTTGCCTTGCCAAATGTCGCAGTGCATAAGCATTTACTGCTTTTCCATTACGATAATTAAAGGGTAGCAACCAAGGGGTGGAGTCTTGGTATTTGTTCATGTGATCTAAAGCCCTGTTTTTATGACCATCTTGATTTCCATAAACTTCACGGTATTGTGAAAGTCTTTCATCAACTGTCTGCCAATCATAAAAGAAGCGTTCGGAGAACTTTTGCCGTAAGTAAAGCGCAAGATGTTCTTCCGTAATTTCCCCTTCTTTTGCCAATTGTACTTTGACATCTTCCTTTAGGTAATTGGACAAAGCTTCAACCACAATGATTTTATCACTGTCAATTTTCTGGGAAAAAAGCGTGGTTTGTTGAAGCGCAATAACAAAACAAAATAAAGTTTTGGTTACAAGGAAGTATAAACTATACTTGTTCTTTGAATGCATTGATTTTTATTTTAGTTGATTTTTGACAATATCAATACATTAGTTTCAACTTCAGATTTTCTTCGACCACCAATTTCCCGGAGTTGCTGATTTCATTGTCAGCGTGTATATTGTTTTTGGCACCCCATAATTGTGCAACCAATTTAACCGGATTGTTTTTAAAAGTGTTTTCTGAAATATCCACATTTATGATGCCGTAGGTATTCAATAGAACTCCATTCTCTTCCTTACCGCCACAATTGGTGAAAGTACTATTGCTTACCACTAATGTCCCACCAACTGTTGACTCGTCATACCCGCCTCGGTAATAGTCTACGACATTTTTACGAATGTTATCAAATTGGCAATTCTCAATAGTTAGATTTTCCGCATTGTAATCTCCTTTATCATCAGTTTCAGCGGATAGTTCAATACCGTTTTCACAATTTTTAAATGTGGTCTTATTAAAGGAGATGTTTTCTGAAAAGGAAAATTTATAGCCTTTTAGCACATAGTTGAAATTGCTTATCTCACAACCGGATGCCTTAAGATTGTATAAGCTGGACATGTTCTCCTTAAGGCTTGCAAAGGCGTATTGCGACTCCGTTCCCTTTAATACAATATTATTCAATTTCAACTTACCCTTTGGATTCATTTCAAAAGCTGGAGTTTCAGCATTTCCCGAGTACAAAATGGTAGCTTTGTTATTTTTATCCTTGGATTGAAGCGTAAGCTTTTTATTGATTACGAGGGATTTTTTGATTTCATAGGTTCCTGGTTCCAAAGAAACGATATCACCGGAATTTGCTTCCAAAATTTTGGCCATCAGGCTTCCTTCTTTTGGGCGTGCCATGAGGACATTTGCTTTGGTTTTCTTTGCTCCGGTATACCAATCTGTTCCATACTTTGTTTTATCCAAAAGTTTTGGGTCTTCTACAGTACCGTTTATAACGGCTCCAACGGCGTTTTTATCCATTCTTGAATTTCCAAACAAATCTTTTGAAATAGTTTCGAACTCAAAACCGGCAAAAACAGCTTCTCCTAAATCGCCGGAAGGAACTAGAATTTCATCACTTAGGGAGGTCATTTCAAAGGAAAGGGGATTTAATCCATCCAATTTTTCAAAGGTTGTTCCTTGATTGCTTATGATATTGTTTTGGAAGTTTATACCGTTAATATTGTCATGGGCAACTATAGGATTGTCGTCTCCAACGGAGTTGTAGATAAGGTTATTGGCCACAATGGTGCGGATAGGTACAGCAGAGCGAATTTCTGAAGCTGGCAGTACATCTTTTTGATCAAGGTTAGACCCCACACCAAATTGTAATGGGGAGGTGCAGTTAATCCACGAATTATGCGCTACAACAACGTCCGTTACTTGCTTGTATCTATTTAGTGAAGACTTAGGAATCCCGTTCATAACCGCCAAAGGACTTCTAAAATTTTGACCTTTTAAATTTAAAAGGTAGTTATTGGTAACCCAGTGCCCCGTTCCAATAATTCTAATTCCGCCAATATTTTCATTTTTCACATCGCCTATAAAATAGTTACCGTCAACGGTGCAATAATTACCATGTCTTGTAACCAAAGAACCTTCGGATTTATAAAAAACATTGTTCCTGAATTCATTGTAATTGGCCTTACTTGAGATTATTTCCACCTCTCCATTGCATCTTTCAAAAAGGTTGTCTGCTACCAAAGTGTGGCTTGGCGACATAGAAGTTGTACTGGTTCCGATTTGAATGGTTTCGGCACTTGCGCCACCCTTGGGAGGTCTTGGCCCAAAATGGTTATTGGTGATTTGATGATAGTTTTTAATGCTCTCATTTCCTTCAAGGTCTACACGTATAGTAGGTCCGCGATTAGATTTTCCTGCAAGGTAACTGTGATCCAATTGATTATGTCTACCATTGAACAGTATCCAAAGATCAGTATAGTTTCTTTGCATTTTGTTAAAACCCTCTATTACACAATTGGTAACCCTACAATGATTGGCAAGGGTGTTGTGATCAATTTTAAATTCTATAACAGCAAATGAAGGTGAATAACCATTTTTAAAATGAAGGCCGGAAACTACCAAATATTCCCCTCCGAACTTTAAATTGGATTTCCCTTGAATAATTACTTTTCCAGGGGTTTCAGCGGTTAAGGTAATGGGTTTTTCAGCAGTACCCTTGCCTATAAACCTAATTTGTAAATCATCCCAATCGCCGTTGGCCATGACAATTACATCCCCTGGATTCGCATTTGCAATTGCCATTTCCAACTCTTCTGGAGTACTTACTTTTTGGGAGGTAGTTTTAGGAGGTGTAATGCCAGATATCAGCAGCGCAGATAACATGACCAAAATTAAATGATGTTTCATATTGTTTATTTGTTTTTAGTAGGGTATAACAATTAAAGATCGGTTGGCTATGCTTGCTCCCATAATCCTTTAATGGCGTTTAAGTCTTTTTTCATGGCATCAAAAACCACTTTCTTGTCCACCGTTATAGTTGATCTTCCTTTTTCCGCTCCACCTAGCGGATATTCAAGATGTAATGAGACGGGCGGGTTTAAACCGTATTTTTTTAATGTTTTAAAGTAGCTGATGAAATCAACCATACCATCACCTATAGGCGTATTGATCGCTTCCCATTTTCCATTGACCTTGCCCCATTTAAAGTCTTTAAGTACAATAACCTTTATGTGTTCTTGTAATAGTTTTAAGCCGTTTTGCCATGAATAACCACCTTCAGCCATTGCATGGCGAATATCATATTGGGTTCCAAAATAACTGGAATCTACTGCTTCCAATATTTTTTTTATTTCCCAAAAAGCTGATCCAACATCCGTTCCGGCATGATTTTGATAACAGCCAATAATATTGTTTTGCTTATTGAGTTCCCCAAGCTTTTTAATTTCCTCTTGATAATGTTCCAAAGAGGCCTCCATGGTTTTACCTAGTTGATATTTGAACCAATGACAGCGGTAAAATTCAACTCCTGATTTAGCTGCTGCTTCTATTATGTCTACATCCAAAGGATTAATTACGCTTTCAATGCTGGTGGTAATCATTTTACAGCTTGAGCCTCCTTTTTTAATTGCATTTATAGCTTTGGGTAAATCAATCTTTACAGATTCTGGGACTACATGACCTTTTGGGCGTACGGTCAAATCAACCCCTGAAAATCCCATTTCTGCCGCCATTTCTCCCGTAGATTTATAGTCTAGGAATTGCAGATGTTTGGAAAAAATACTGACGTCAAAAAACGTATTGTCCTTTGTTGTTGCCCATGAGTTTAGAGGAGTTCCAAGAAATGGAATGGTGCTTGCAGAAGCTGCAATTTTTTTTACAAAATCTCTTCGTGTGGTGTCCATGGATTAGGTGTTTAAAATTGGTTAACCAATTTTAGTGAAAGCGAATATATATATTAAGTTTGAGAATAATGGAATTTTTACATCGTTTTTTTGTTAATGTTTTAGGTTTGTTAGTAAAGGATTGAAGTTATCTAAATTTAATTAAATTACTGGTATATAGTAGATTAAGAATAATAGCGCTAAAAAAGTCAAAAATATGGGTCTATTTGTTGGATTACTAGACGACCGGTCATATCTTTGCGGAGCTTATGGAAATGAAAATGGGAAAAGGCGAGTTGAAAAGTGATGAACTTTTGTGCAAGGGAATGAAGGTTCTTTGGACGAAAGGGTATAATGGTACTAGCGTAAATGATATTGTGCAGGCAGCTGAGGTACCTAAGGGGTCTTTTTACTTTTACTTTGACAGTAAGGAAGATTTTGCAGTGAAAGCCATTGAAAAGTATTTTGAACACGAGTTTGCCCCTTCCAAGGAAATCCTGATGGATAAATCCAAATCACCAAAGCAACGCTTGCTTGAGTTCTATACGTTTAGATGCTCCGTTTTAAAGAATGAGCTGGACTTTAAAATGGGCTGTATGGCATGTAACCTAGCCAATGAAATGGCAGACCATAGCGAGAAAATAAGAAAAGCTGTTTTGATCAATGAGGAAATAGTTAAAAACATGATTTCCAAAGTGGTTGAAGAAGCCCAGGTGCTGGGTGAAATAGATAGTAGTTTAAATGCGAGAGATTTGGTTGTTTTCTTTGAGGATGCCGGAAAAGGAACAATGATTACAATGAAGGAAATGAAAAGTCATTATCCAGTGGATAATTATATGAATATGCTGAAAAAATTTCTATTCGTATAGCTTTTATGAAATAGCTGGGAGACAAATCTTTATAGGGAATTTTGGTATAAAAAATATAGTTGACCAGTCAGTTATTAATTAAATATTTAAAATATTTGTCCAATAAAATAAACACGAACCGTCTTAAAAACAAAAACCTTTTATAAATATTAAATCAATGAACGCAATCCAAAAAACGAAAAATGCAACCAATGCATTTGCCAAGAACTGGGCAAATTTTGTAATTAAATTCAAGTGGCCCGTTTTAATAATAACTATTTTATTGGCCGTGGGACTTGGTTCCCAGGGTAAAATGGAATTTGATGGGGATTATCATGTTTTTTTCAGTGAGTCCAATCCCGAACTTGAGGCATTTGATGCATTACAGGAAAAATATACCAAAGATGACAATATCATTTTGGTGCTTTCACCTAAAAACGGTAACATATTTACAAGGGAAAATCTCGTTGCTATAGAAGAATTAACCGCAGATGCCTGGAATACGCCTTACTCATCCCGGGTAGATGCTGTAACTAATTTTCAGCATACCAGTGCACAGGGCGATGACCTTTATGTTGATGACCTTTCATATGATTCTGCAAACAAAACGGATGCTGAGATTCTGGAGATTCGTGAAAAGGCACTTAAAGAACCTTTGTTAATTCATAGGATTATCAATAAAGAAGGGAGCGTAACGGCAATAAATGTTACCGTTCGTCTTCCCGGAGAAAATAGTGCCGCTGAAATTCCTGAAGTTACGATCGCAACTCGGGAAATGATAACTAAATTCAAGGAACGGCATCCCGAGTTTGACGTATATACTACCGGGTTAGTACCATTGAACACTGCCTTTTTTGAGGCATCCCAAAGAGATTTAATGCTTACTATGTTGATGCTATTGATTGTTGTAGTGGTAACCTTTGTATTGACGCGCAATATTTTTGCTACCATAGCAACATTGATTGTTGTTTTGTTTTCAATCATGAGTGCCGTGGGCTTTATTGGGCTAAATGGAATTAAACTAACACCGCCCTCTGCTGTTTTTCCAACCATGATTTTAACTTTGGCCGTTGCAGATAGTATTCATATTCTTATAACGTATTTACAAAAGGTTCGCAAAGATGGACTGGAAAAGAAGGAAGCCCTTGTTGAGTCTATGCGGTTAAACTTCATGCCGGTATTCATTACCAGTTTAACCACAGTTATTGGATTTTTAACGCTAAACTATGGCGATGTACCTCCTTTTTGGGACTTAGGGAATATCGTTGCATTTGGCATGTGTATGGCCTTTTTATTTTCCACAACAACCTTGCCGGCCCTAATGGCCATCTTTCCAATCTGGAAATCTAAAAAGGTACAGGAGCAAAAGGAAGAAAAGATAGGCTCCTATGCCAAACTGGGAATGTTCGTTACCAGACAGCCTATAAGACTTGCAGTAATTTCAATAGTTGTTATTGGTGTACTGACCTTTTTGGCCAGAAAGAATGTCTTTAATGATGAATTTGTGGAATATTTTGACACAACTGTTCAGTTCAGACAGGACAGCGACTTCATAAATGAGAACCTTACCGGATTTTATAATGTTGAATTGTCTATAGGAAGTGGCGAAAGTGGGGGTATAAATAACCCGGAATATCTTGAGAAGCTCAATGAATTTGAGGGCTGGTTGGAAGAACAGCCAGAGGTGGTTCATGTAAATGCTTTTAGTGAGGTTGCCAGAAGGGTCAACCGATCCATGCATGGAGACGATGAAACCTTTTATAGGGTTCCTGAGAATAGGGAAGAGGCTGCCCAGTATCTTTTATTGTATGAACTTTCACTTCCCTTTGGTTTGGATTTGAATAATCAAATAAATGTTGATAAATCTGAATCACGGGTTACCGTTACCTTAGAGAACAACTCAAGTGCCGAAATGATCGCTTTTGCAGAAAGATCCGAAAAGTGGCTAAAAGATAATGCGCCAGAGGCCATGCATGCCCTAGCTGTAAGTCCAACTTTGATGTTTTCCAAGCTAGGTTTCCGACAGGCCGATAGTATGTTCAAAGGAAATATTATTGCCTTGATCTTAATTTCCCTGGTACTTATGCTTGCTCTGAAAAATTTCAAATTGGGACTACTGAGTATCATACCTAATGTTGCTCCGGTATTGGTAGGTTTTGGTCTGTGGTATTTGCTTAAAGGAACCATTAATACTGGAATGGTGATAGTTTTTGGAATGACCTTGGGGATTATTGTGGATGACACGGTCCATTTTATGAGTAAATTCCTAAGAGCTCGAAGAGAACTGGGGTATGACGCCAAGGCGGCTATAATTTATGCCTTTGAAACGGTTGGTAAAGCTTTGGTTACAACAACGGTAGTACTGCTGGCAGGATTCATAGTGCTGTCTACCTCATCCTTTGCATTGAACAGTTATATGGCCAGAATTACCGTAATCATTATTGTCGCTGCCTTAATTATAGATTTTATTCTGTTGCCATCACTATTAATTTTGGTAAGCAAAGAAAAAGAAGAAACTAAGAAGACTTCCAATGCGCGAGTGCAGTTGGATAAATAACAAAAGCATACACAAACAATTTTATAAAATGAAAAGAATCAATTTTTTTACTACAGTAATGGCTTTAACGCTTGTAATGTCAGCAGTTAAGGCACAATCAAACGAAGAACGGGGATTGCAGATCGCCAAGGCTGCGGAGAAAGCGGATGAAGGATTTGGAAGTTCAATAGTGGATCTAAAAATGACGCTCAAAAATAAAAATGGACAAACCAGTGAGCGTTTTTTAACCAATAGGACATTGGAATTAATTGAGGATGGGGATAAATCGTTAATCGTCTTTGAAAGCCCAAAGGATGTAAAGGGAACAGCCACATTAACATACACCCATAAAATTGGTGCTGATGACCAATGGCTGTATTTACCTTCCATAAAAAGGGTGAAAAGAATATCGTCCAATAACAAATCAGGTCCGTTTGTGGGAAGCGAGTTTGCTTATGAGGACCTGTCCTCCCAAGAAATAGAGAAATACGCCTATAAGTTTTTAAAGGAGGAAGGTGAACTTTTGGCTGTAGAACAAGATCCAGTAGATCCAAAATCCGGATATACAAGGAGAATAGTTACCTACAATAAAAACAAAGGGTACCGGTTGGAGAAAATAGAGTTTTATGATAGAAAAAATGCGTTGCTTAAGACCTTGAGCTACAGTGATTATAAACTTTACAAAAATAAATTCTGGAGAGCGGCTACATTTAAAATGGTCAATCACCAAAGTAATAAAGAAACGTTGCTAAAATTTGGGGAATATAATTTTGGCGCGGAACTGGCGGACGAAGACTTTACTGAAGTTGCGCTTAAGAGAGCGGGAAGTTAGTACAGCCAAACCGTTTTATAAAGTATTAAAACCAGGGTATTTCTTCAACGAGCTTTTAGGTGTGATAGTGTAAAGCTTGTAAGTACCCTGGTCTTGATTTTAAAGATATTTCAATAGCCATAAAATGAACAAACAATTACGCCTTTGTCTAGTTATTCTATGTACAGGAGTTTTTATTGCCAGCGCCCAACAAAAAGAAAAAGAAAGGGCAAGTCATGAATTTGAAATGGAACTGGAAGCTGAATATCGTTATTTTTTAAACGACGAGCAGTTTTCAGGACAGTTAGATCATTACCCATCCATTGCCATCCGTCCGGATTATGAAATAACTTGGAATGAGGGTTACGAAAGTATAAATTTCACTGGTTTTTTTAGAGTGGACCGCGATGATGAGCGTACTCATTGGGATGTAAGGGAACTATACTATCAAAAAGCCAAAAGCAATTGGGAACTTAGTATAGGATTAAAGAAAGTGTATTGGGGAGTTGCTGAAAGCAATCATTTGGTGGATATTATAAATCAGACCGATGCTGTTGAAACCTTTGATGGTGAGGAAAAATTGGGACAGCCTATGGTGCAGTATAGCTACATCACCAATAAAATCGGAACTTTTGATTTTTTCTATTTGCCCTATAACCGAAAGCGAACTTTTCCAGGGGAAAAGGGAAGATTCCGTTTTGGGACCGCTATTGATGCAGATGATATTGGTTATCAAAGTGGTGCCGAAGAATGGAGACAAGATGTAGCCATTCGCTGGAAACACTATTTTGGGGTTTTTGATGTGGGTCTTTCTCATTTTTATGGCACAGGACGGGAACCTCTGTTTATTTTTGATCAATTTGGAAATATCGAGTCATTTTATCCGGTAATTCATCAGACCGGATTGGATGTACAGATAACGCACAACGCTTTTCTGTGGAAATTGGAAAGCATCTATAGGAATACGGATGCCCAAGATTTTATGGCTCTGGTTGCGGGGTTGGAATATACTTTTAGCAATATTGATGGAAACGGACTGGATATTGGTTTGTTAACCGAATACCTGTATGATGAAAGGGATGAACTTTCCTTAAATGCGTTGCAGAACGATATTTTCTTTGGGAGTAGATTGGCTTTTAATGATATTCAGGATACCTCTATATTAATTGGGGGGGTGGCCGATTTGGATTCCAGTAGCAAGATTTTTAGCTTAGAAGCATCAAGGCGCTTTGGATCCAACTGGCGGGCAGAGATGGAAGCAAGGATATTTAGCGCTATTGGGGATGAAGAATTGATTCTGGGAAATTTTAGGGAGGATAGTTTTTTACGGCTTACTATTTCCCGGTTTTTTTAACTGCCTATGTACAAAGATCAATTCATAAAGAGGCCAAGTTTAAAACCTGGCCTCTTATAAAAGATTATAGTATGCTAGCCCTAATTATTTGCGGGTATTTATTTCAGTTGCTTTGCAAAGGCCTTTGGTAGTTTATCCACCTTGGCTATTTTTAGGTTTCTATAAAACACCTCAGCTGCTTCCGATTGCAGCTGTATTTTTCCCTTTGTCAACGAACTGGGATTGCCTTCTTTGTCAAATTGCACGGAATTTTCCAAAACCATGACTACCTTACCATTAACAATATGGTATGCCTTGTCTCCAATACAGATAAGCTCTAAAAGATTCCACTGGTCATTTGGTTTTTCGTAATTAACGCTTTTTTTGCACCTACCTCCGGGGCCACTTTTAAAGGTTCTAATCGCTCCATTTGGATCATAGGCCCATAATTCTTTTCCATTTTCCTCAACTTTTGAAGCCCTGATGTCCATAGCAACTCCTGCCAAGGGATGAAAATCGCCACAATCACCTTCCTGTACCTGCATCTCTGGTGCTTTCATCCATACGTTCCAAAACTGGCCATGGGGTTCTTGGCAATGATACAAAATACCACTATCCCTCTTGTCCTCCAATCGAGGTTCCCATTGTTTGGTTCCCCATTTGAATTCCGTACTAAAATGATAATTTTCAAATGCTGATTTAGTACTCAATCCGGCATAGATTTCGCCGGTAATATGAAGTACCTGTTCCCCGTCTATTTCTTTTACCGAAAATACATTTAAAGGATCTTTGCCCAATCCAATGGGCGTACCTTTCATGCCATTTCCCTTTTCGTATCCTTCCAAGTCAACAGAGTAATGGGGAACTCCCATAAATATATCCCATTTGCTCAAATCCTTATCCAATAATGATTCCCAATTGGTATTTTCAGAACTGTTTGTGGGTGCTTTTTTAAGTGATGTGCATGCCAAAAAGACTACCGTCATTGTAATAAAAAAATGCTTGGTTTTCATAATTTAATTGTTTTTAAGGTTGATTATATTTTGCATCCATTGCTGTGCTAAAATAGGCCAGGTTTCAGCTGCGGGATTTCCTTTGCGTAACCCATATCCATGACCTCCTATGGGTAACATATGCAATTCCACAGATTTGTTGTTGTCCCGAAGCGCCTTTGACATAACCAGGGGGCTGTTTCCATAAGGGTCGTCAATGGTTCCAAATATGAAAAAAGGTGGGATATCAATACTCAGGTTTAATTCGGGGGAGATGCTGTTATTTTTTCCATTGTCCAAATAGGCTGGATAGATCAGCATTGAAAAATCTGGTCTGGAGGATACATTATCCATCTTATCTATTTTAATATAAGACTCCACCATATAGTTTGTGGAGGCTCTCGCACAAAGACTTCCTCCCGCTGAAAAGCCAATTGCGCCAATCTTTTTCTGGTGGAGGTGATATTTTTCGGCGTTGGTACGTACAACCCGTATTGCCCTCTGAATATCATTGAGTGCTCCTTTTTCGTTATTGGGAACACGGTAGGACAGCACAAATGCGGTATACCCTAATGATGCCAACCATTCCGCAATCTCATATCCTTCTTTGTCTATTGCCAAAATGTTATAACCTCCTCCAGGACAAACAATTACTCCAATACCTAAACTTTTGGCTGTTTTTGGTTCATAAACAAGTAATTCTGGATTGCTGACATCAGTAATTCGTATTACATTTCCAGAAGTGTTGTCCAATTGTTTAGGGGCATGCTTTGCCTCTTTTTCATTGGGTACTTCATTGGGCCACAGATAAATCCGCTCTTTGTTTTGCCCTTTTATACCAGTTAAAACTGAAGAAAGAAGTATACTTAAAAGCAGTCTTTTAAAACCTACATGTTTTAGAGCGGTTGATGCCATGAATTTATCCAATTTCCATACGGTACATAATTTATCGTAAGGATAGAGTAAAATAATATTTTACAGCCTATTGATTTTTAATGGGTTGTTTAATTTTTTTGCAAAATTGGATAGATAGGCATTCCACTCGGATTTTGTAGTGAACTGTTCACTTTCCTTCCAGCTAAAACCTGAATAATACACGATTTTGCCATTGTTGGTATTGAGATGGGTGTAAAGATTGCTTAAGTCTTTGGTACTGGTTTCATATTTTTCAAACCCAGCAATTGTACCTTCTTTAGCTACAATACCTTGTCCTAATTCTGAACCTTCATGGGGCTCCCAGTAACTTGCCCATCCTTGTTCCATGTTTACGCTAGTTGTACCATCCTTTTCATGCAAGGTCAATCCAACAGCAATGGTATCCGCGCCCTTTAACACAATCTCAAATCTTGTGAGATTACTGCCATAGTCCAAGGATATGTGTTTTGTTTCTGATATGGTATTTCCATCTGCATCCCAATCAGCATAATCAAGAACAAAACTTGTTCTAATTGGGCCGGTGGAAATCGTTTTCCAATTTGTAAAGTTTTTGGAAAAATAATATGACGTATCCACTTTAACAGCAATACCACCCACACCGCGACTTGCTCCCACATGAAAATTATCCAAGCCCTCTCCTGTGTCTATGTGGTATGCCCCCATTTCTTCCTGATCTTCTTTGTACCATTTGTTGATAATGGGATAATCCACCTTTTTGAGCCAAGCATCCACACCGCTGGAAAGTGTTCCTCCAGGAACATTATCTTCTATCATTTTTTGAGCAGTAGGACCAAATACCCTAAATGCAACACGGTTGTTCTCCCATGCATAGTCATCTGTGCGTTCTGGAACAAATCTTGAATAACAATGTGGGTCTGCATCCGTATCCAAAACCTTCTCTTTTAAAACAACCTCAAATATCTTTTCCGAATTAGCCTCTATAGTGGGTTGGAACAATAATACATCATCAATACCATCACCATCACTATCACTAATTTGCGAAATTACTTCTTCCTTTGTTGTGGCATCTATGACTACAAAAGTTTTTGAGGTCTCAACAACTGGGATACTATCTTGAATAAGTTGTTTTAAATCAATTTCAACCGTTTCATTGGAGCGGTTTATATCGAGATTGTTTTTTACAACAAATTGTGGGGTTGGAGAAGTTTTTTCTGAACATCCCACTGTTAGTATTAGTATTGAGGATAGCAATGATAATTTTAGATGGTGTATCATGGTTTTTAGTTTTCGTTGGATGGTTTTCCGATAGTGGCCAAAATTCCTCCGTCCACATATAAAATATGACCGTTTACAAAATCACTAGCTTTTGACGCCAAAAATATGGCAGCTCCACCGAGGTCATCGGGATCACCCCATTTTGCGGCAGGAGTTCTGTTTACAATAAATTCATTAAAAGGATGGCCATCTACTCTAATGGGAGCAGTTTGAGAAGTGGCAAAATAGCCAGGACCAATTCCATTTATCTGAATGTTGTGTTTTGCCCATTCAGTGGCCATGTTTTGCGTGAGCATTTTTAGACCACCTTTGGCAGCGGCATAGGCGCCGACCGTATTTCTGCCCAACTCGCTCATCATGGAGCAAATGTTAATAATTTTCCCTTGTTTTCTTGCAATCATGCTCTTAACAACATGTTTGGAAACAATGAAGGGACTTACCAAATCCACATCAATGACTTCCTTAAAGTCGACAACTTCCATTTCCTCCAAAGGGGTTCTTTTAATGATTCCTGCATTGTTCACAAGAATATCTATTGTACCAACTTCGGACTGTATGGCCCCAATGGCATTTTTAACTTCTTCTTCGTTGGTCACGTTAAATTTATAGCCAAAAGCTTTAATGCCCTCTCCTTCATAATATTTGAGCGCATCGTCAATTTTTTGTTGTGATGAATTACCGTTTACGATAATGGTAGCCCCGGCCAAACCGAGCCCCTTGGCCATTGCCATTCCCAAACCATGGGTGCTTCCGGTTACTAATGCTATTTTCCCACTAAGGTTAAAGAGTTCTGTTCCCATAGTTTTACCTTAAATCAATTATTTTGGCTGCATCCATATCCCCATAATCCATGTTTTCACCGGCCATTCCCCATATAAAGGTGTAATTGGATGTTCCTGAGCCACAGTGTATGGACCATGGAGGCGAAATAACAGCCTGATGGTTTTGCATCCAGATATGTCTAGTTTCTTGGGGTTGCCCCATAAAATGACAAACAGCTTGATCTTCAGGAACATCAAGATAAAAATAGACTTCCATTCTTCGGTCATGGACGTGGGCGGGCATTGTATTCCAAACACTACCTGTTTTTAATTCGGTCATTCCCATTTGAAGTTGGCATGTAGTTACTATTCCTCCGATGATCATTTGGCTAACAGTTCTGTCATTTGAAGTTTCCAAGGAACCCAATTCCAACTTATTGGCCTCCGAAAGACTTACTTTTTTAATTGGGTGGGAAGTATGGGCAGGTGCAGAATTGATATAGTACTTTGCAGGTTGAGTAGGATCATCGCTTTTAAAGATAACTTCCTTGCAGCCCATACCAATGTATAATGCATCTTTATGACCAATTTGGTAAGATTCACCATCAATTTCAATACTGCCGCTTGCACCTACATTGATAATGCCCATTTCCCTTCGCTCTAAGAAAAAACTGGACTTTAAGGGGTCAATGGCTTCTAGCTTCAAAGGCTTTTCTGGTACTGCGGACCCCGCAATATAACGGTCATAATGGCTGTAAGTAAATGTTATTGCCCCTAGAGTCATTAAATCATCAATCAGAAACTCTTCTCTAAGTTCCGTTGTATCGTATTTTTTTACAGCCTCAGGGCTAGATGCGTATCGTGTCTGGTATGTTGTAGACATTATTGTTTGTTTGTGTTAGTTGTTTGTTATTAATTCTTTTGTGTTAATTCGGATACTTTAAAGTTGTCTATAGTCATGTGATTATCCACTGTTCTAAAACCAAAATACCCTGATGTATATGGACTATCATCAAAATAATCAACCATTAATACATTGTTCCGGTAGTATTGAATGGTGTTTTTAAAAGCTATTATTTTTATATGATACACTTGGTTGGGAGCCAATAAAAAATCAGGGTTTGTAAAATCGTATTCCGGCAATAATGGTCTTTCTCCATTGCCAACATATCGTCTAAAGCGGGTTTTGGTATTGTGATGCCCACCAACACCCATGTAATATAGCCTTAAACTGTCATAGTTTGAAAATTTACCTCCACGTTTTTTGGAGTTTTGAAATAAATCTTCTGGATATTCCATATCCTTTGCCATCCAAAAGCAATTCATATCCGAGACTCTATCATGGGATCCTCCATCCTTGATGATAAAGGTATCGTATTCAATCATAATGGGGCCTTCCAATTTCTTGTTGAACCAAATGGTACAACCAGAGGCATCATTGATTTCCAATTTTTCGTTTTTTATGGTAGCTTTTCCACCTTCACGCTGTTCAACCACCCAATTATCCAAGTTACTGTCAAAACGTTCTTCGTGAAGCAGTTTGGAACTAACTGTTAAGCTGTCATTTAATTGAATGATTTTTTTCTGTTGAGCACATGAGGTAGCCACAATGATAATAAAAAACGGAATTAGAAATATAGCATTGTTTACCTGTGTCAGCAATGTTCTCATTTGAATGGATGGGTTTGTTTCTTTTCTATGCAATTTCAAAAATAGTGTTCTTTAGCACTATAAATCATGGTTCATACTTGATAAACAATGATTCATCCAAGCAGCATTAATTCAAAACCTCAAGTTTATCGGCAAGATGAATACTTTCTGAAGAACTTCCGACCAATACTTTGAAAGTTCCAGGTTCAACGGTCCAGTTCATGTTCTTGTCCAACAAAGCTAAATCATCCGGGTCTAAAGTGAAATGAACGGTCTTAGTTTCATTGGGCAATAAATGAATACGTTCAAACCCTCGTAATTGGGTTTCATAGGTGGTAACACTGCTCACTTCGTCCTGAATATAAAGCTGAACGATTTCATCTCCTTTTCGTTTGCCCGTATTGGTAACATTAAATGATATGTTAACTTGGGCTTGGGAATTTAACTTCTTCGGACTTATACTAAGGTTAGAATATTCGAAGGTTGTATAGCTTAGACCATGGCCAAAGGGGTATAGTGTTCCCATTACCCGAGTAGTGATGTTTGCGTTTGGACCAGATTTTGGTTGTCCAGCCTGAGACCCAGGTTTAAAAGGGAAATTTAATGGAATCTGTCCAACTGATTTTGGAAAGGTTACCGAAAGTTTTCCTCCGGGATTGTAGTCCCCAAATAGTGTTTCTGCTACAACCTCACCAGCTGTTGGACTCGGAAACCAAGCGTCCAAAATGGCTGGCACAAATTTGTTTTCCCAGTTTAAAGTCAGGGGGCGTCCGTTAATTAGAACCAAGACAATTGGTTTACCTGTTGCATATAAGGCTTGTAAAAGTTGTAGTTGTCTTCCCGGGAGATTTAGACTTGTGCGTGACATGGTCTCGCCGACCCGTTTATCATCTTCTCCCATAACAGCGATAATAATGTCGGAATCTTTTGCCTTTTCAACGGCTGTATTAATATCGGCTTGTTCTTTTTTGGACAGGGGGTAAGGGATAATTTCAGATTCCGGCCAGTTTGGATCTATAATATCGCATCCCTTTGCGTAAGATACCTGCGTCTTTTCAGCTCCATAATTTTTTATTCCATCATAAATAGAAACAGCTGGATTTTCCGCAGGGCCATATCTGCTATACATGAAGCTAACTTCCTTAGCCAATGGGCCAGTGACCAAAATGTTTTTGGTCTTGGAAATATCCAATGGGAGTAGGTCGTTTTCATTTTTCAATAGCACCAATGATTCGCGGTTGATCCGTCGTTCAAAATCCATGTCCGTATCCGTATGCACCAATTGGTCCGCTGCTTGAGGATCTTCTACATAGGGATGATCAAACAAACCCAATTTGAACTTTACCCTTAAAATATCCGCTACACGTGAATCAATGGTTTTTATGGACAGTTTACCTTCTTTTACAAGTTTTCGTAAAGGTTCTATGTAGGATTCTGGGGTTCTAAAGGTGGTTCTAATATTGAGTCCAGCTTCAACAACTTGTCTTATTGCATCCTTATAATCCCCAGCAACATTATGCTTGGATTCCAGATACTCTACGGCCTCGCTATCTGAAACCACATACCCTTCAAAACCATATTGTTCTCTTAATAATTCGGTTAAGAAATAGCGACTTCCGGTAACTGGAACACCATCATAATCGTTGTAACTGCTCATGACCCCAAGTGGGGATGCTTCTTCAATAACTCTTTTAAAGGGGTAGAGGTACAGTTGGTGCATTTCTCTTGGAGCTACATGCGGATCGGTTCTTGCATTGCCATCACGAGCACCTTTTGGAACACTATATACGGCAAAGTGTTTTAGTGTTGAGGCAACATTTTGAGATTGGATACCCAAGGTCATTTGTTTTCCCATTTCCGCAATATGAAAGGGGTCTTCCCCATAACATTCAACCGTTCTTCCCCAACGGGGATCTCTGGCCACATCTAAAATTGGGGCATAAACATTGGTGTATCCCAGAGCTTTGGCTTCCCTTCCTGCAGTTTTACCTGCCCGATAAACCAATTCCTTGTTCCAAGTACTTCCAATACCAATGGGCGCGGGGAGGGGAGTGGCTTTTTTATGACACAGGCCATGTATGCCCTCATTGGTAAAATCTACGGGAATCCCTAATCGAGTCTTTTCAACAAACCACTTTTGTACTGTGTTGATGGCTGCTGCATGTTTGCTGAAAGGATAGGAGTATTCAGTATGTGTTTTTTTCTGATTCCAAATGGTATTTAGATGTTCATCAATATTGCCGATACCATCTTTCCAGATTTTTACATTCCATGCTTCTGTTGGTAATTCATCTTCCAAAACTCGTGCATACCCGTATAGTGTTGCCATTTGACAGGTTTTTTCATTCAGATTCATTTGTGACAGAAGATTGGCAACACGCGTTTCTATAGATTGGGAAGGATCTTCATAAATGTCTTTCTTTCCATTTTTATTAAAATCAATCCAGTCTTTATGGTAGATATTTTTTGGTCTTTCCGCTACTTTCCCTAGAGATAACATAAAAAAGCAGGGGAAAAGCAACACCAATGTTCTATTTTTTTGTGAAATTCTCATAATAGCAAGTAAAAATTATTTGTTCAGGCTTTCTTGTTCCAATTCTTCCAGTGTCCAATAATCCTCTCTATCGGCGGTTTGTCTTCTGGCGTTCCGAACCACGTTTTTATGGGCACTATCTTCATCATTCATTGCTCTTATATAACTGAGTACATCGGCAATCCATTGATCGTCATTTCCTTTTAAAGGCATCATAATTCCATAATCTTCACCATCAATTGGGCCTATTAAACCATTTAACAATATTTTGCTGAGCGTACTTTTGTCTCCTTTAAC
Organism: Flavobacteriaceae bacterium; assembly: GCA_039985375.1. Lineage (GTDB taxonomy): Bacteria > Bacteroidota > Bacteroidia > Flavobacteriales > Flavobacteriaceae > Flagellimonas. Next base: position 192,014 of record JBDWSS010000101.1, on the reverse strand, counting down.
TCTTGGACTTCCTATTAATGATGGAGCAATGAGGCCACCATTTTCAAGAGCTTTCCCTTTTAAATCAAGACCATGACAGGTTGCACATATTTGATTGTACGAATCATATCCTCTAATGATGCTCCTTTTATAGCCTATTACCCTATCTGAAATTTTTTCTTTGAGCTTGGCCAATTTTGTATCATCTTTTTTAAGGCTTTCTTTTACTGAATGTGCTATAATTTCATTGTTGCCGTACTTGTCCAAGATTGTGTTTAAAATTTCCGTTGCCTTTTTATCTAGACTGTATTGTAAACTTAAGGCAAGTTGTTGTACGACCTGAATATCTTCATCATTTACCAATTTTTCCAAATCACTGAACACGCTTAAATCACCAGATTTTATAAAGTGCTCGCTCAATCGAATAGCGGTTAATCGTACCCTGGAATCTTCATCCTTAAACTTAACTTTAATAAGTGCTTTGTCGATAACCCCCAGACCTTCCAAGGTCCATAATGCATGAACTCGCTCAATACCCAAATCTTTGTCGCTATTGAACATGCTATTAAAAAATGAAGTATTGTCCATGGCGATTCCTTTCAAATCTTCAATAACAGAGGTGTCATCCTTTAAAATGATGAGTTTTTGAGCGGTATTTCGATACCAGCCATTTGGATGGCCCAAATACGGAATTAGTTCGGAAGCTTTTTTACCTAAAAGTTTTGGTTTTTTATCGGGTTTAATAGTTTCATGTACAATTCTGTAGATTCTACCCTTACCAATATTTTTATCCAATGCTTTGCGGAGAATCACAGGGCGAAGAAAACTTCCTTTTTTTGTCCAGTTGCTCTCTTGAATGATTCCACGGTACATATCAACAATATACAACGCACCATCAGGACCAGTTTTAGCTTGTGTAGGTCTAAAGTTTAAATCTGTTGAAGCCATAAATTCAGCTTCATCATAGGCATTGTAGAGTACCTTTTTTCCATTTTCAATGCTAACTTTTGCTCTACGGATAAGTCTACCAACGGGTTCAGGGATAAATAAGTCTCCATAGGTTGAAGGGGGTAATCTGTGGCCTCGAAAAATCTCTTGGCCAGAAACCCCGGTAAAATGATTTAGCGTATTGTCCGCACGTAATCTTTTCATACCACCCTGTACATCTGGTGTGCCAACTATGGGCCATGGTTCCATAAATCCTTCAGATAATCTTCCAGGAGGATTATAATCTCCATAAACAGCCGGTTGTTGGAAACCGTATGCAGGATTTTCCGAACCTGCTGAGGAATAATACATAATCCCCATATCATCTTGGGTTAGTCCCCATTGCCCTCTTGGCATAATATCCAAGGAATCTACTTCAACTTTCCCTTCTTTAAATTTAAATCGCACCGGGTTATAGGTAGTATACACCCAATTGTCCAAATTCCAGATTAATCCGCTTTGTTGGTGTTCCAAATTTCCACCACGACGGTTTGGGTTATAATATACCCGTTCTTTTTTATCTGCAATCCCGTCGTTATCGGTATCCTTGTAACTCCATAAATCATATGAAAAAGTTTCATTGACGATCAGTTCATTTTCCAATGGCAAAATCATTCGAGGTAATAAGAGGCTATCAATAAAAACGGTGCTTTTGTCCATTTTGCCATCACCATCCAAATCCTCCAGTAATTTTATCTTACTGATAGGTCTATTGGTTCCTGAACCATCAACATCTTGCATATAGGTGTTCATTTCGGCAACATACATTCTACCATTGCCGTCCCAAGCTATGGTTACGGGTTCATCGATCATAGGTTCGCTTGCAACCAATTCAACTTTGTATCCGTCAGGTAGATAAAAGCTTTTTAAACTTTCTTCTGGAGTGAGAAATTTGGAGGAAGAATCTTTAATAATTTCTGGCTTGTCATAGATTTTATCTGAATATTCCTTTTGTTTGCATGCATATGCAGCGACAAAAATCAATACTAGGAATACTATTTTTTTCGACATTGTTTTTCCGGATTAATTTAATCGCTCCATAGTTACGAAATATGCTCCTATTTCTTCGCTATTTTTTAAGGCAAACCATGTTTGTAGATGTGCATCACCTTTTTTAAGCTCCACTGTGAATTCAATGTATTCCTTGTTCAAGTCCACATTTTTAGTAAGCGAGATGTCTTGAATTTCAATTTTAGCCTGCTCAATGGATAATGCCTTCCCTTTTTTACTTTCGCTTACACTGGTTCCTGGAATTGCGGGACGAACTGGGGCTTCGGCACCTAGCGACAGCCCAGACTCCTCTGGCCAACGCCGGAGCTTAAGATTATAGGTGCCTTCTTCCGCAACCCTTACCCTCCAATAGCCATTATTCACGTACCCAGTTCTTATATGTCTTTGATGCCATGGGGTAAATTGTTCGGAATGCCAATCGTGACAAAAGAGCGTTGTTGGATTTTCCGCCTTATCCCCAATGATAAAATAAGGCTTTTCACTGAAGGTGGGAGATATTTGGTTCCACCAATCGGTATAAGCGGCCTTATATTCCTCTACCCTTTCCGGAAATTCCTCTGCTAAATTGGTACGTTGTTCAGGATCTGTTTCCAGGTTGTACAATTCATTTTCCTGTACGAGTCTCCAATTTTTGTGCAACAAGGCTGTTCTTTTCCAGGGTACCGGGTCTGTTGAAAACTGGGTACTCACGAATACCATTCGATCTTCAAAGTCCTTAGTGTCTCCTTGCATCAAAGGAACCAGACTCTTCCCATCAAAGGTGATTTTTGGGTCTACTTTTAAATTGCACATATCTACCAAGGTGGGCAATACATCGTAGTGGGCGGTAAGTTGATCAACGTCTCTGCCCACATTAATTTTTCCGTCCTTCCAATGTATGAACAGTGGTACCCGATGTCCACCGTCATACATACTTGCCTTTACGCCTCGCATGCCATCGTTGTTTCCTTTTGCAACGAAGCCATCCAAACGATCTCCGCTTAACTTGGCCCCCGCGGCAGTTCCATTATCCGTGGTGAAGATCAAAATCGTATTGTCTCTTAGGCCACTGGAATCCAAATATGCTATCAGCTTTCCAATATTTTCATCAATATTGGCCAACATGCCGTAAAAGTTTGCATTGGGAATGTTTTCGTTGTTCTTGTAGGGATTGGCATAGGAATCCTCCACATGATACGGGGAGTGCGCTGCATTTGTGGCCAGATAGCAAAAGAAGGGCTCCTCCTTTTTACTTTCTATGAATTTGGTGGCATTTTCAAACCACACATCAGTACAATACCCTTCGAACTTTTTCAGTTCCCCGTTGTGTTTGTACATATCGTCAAAATAATCGTTGTCCCAATAGTCCATGGTCTGTCCCATACCGCCTCCAGGATGTATCAATACTTCATCAAAACCTTTGTCCTCGGGTCTAAATGGATAATTGTCCCCAAGGTGCCATTTTCCAAAAATGGCGGTAGAATAGCCGTTTTCCTTGAATATTTGTGCCATGGTGGTTTCCTTTTCCAAAATAAGTGAACGACCCTTTATGGTGAAAAAAACTCCGGTCCTGTAGTTGTGGTGGCCCGTCATTAAGGCAGCACGGGTGGGAGCGCATGTAGGGCTTACATGGTAATCCGTGAACCGGGTGCTTTGCGCATGCAGGGAATCTATGTTGGGTGTTTTTATATAGGGATTGCCAAGACTTGCGATGTCTCCATATCCTTGATCATCTACTAATATTAATATTACATTTGGCTTTTCAGTTTCTGATGAGCAGGATGTAAAAACTGTGAAACACAGGAATATGATAAAAATTGCAGTTTTTTTTGTGGATCGATATCTCATTTCAATTATTTACTTAAGATGAATTTGTAGTGATGTTTGATAATTAATCTGGAAAGTATAGCGGGATAATCTCCGTTTACATCTCCATCTTTGTTTTTGGCCGCACTACCATTGGTTATTGAATCTCCAAAATATATAATTTTCACAATATGTTTTGGTTTTTTCATTGTCGGGATGTTTTATGGTCAGCTAATTTCCAAGTTCTGGTAAAATTATCGAGGTCCCGTTTGACCCAGTGGAAATGGTTTAAAGCCTATTTTTAATGCAGGACTGTCATCTGGCAAACTAAAATCCCCATTAGCTGGGTCTTTAAAGCCCGGGTCTGCGATGATAGAATGTTGATCATTTCCAAGTGTTTTCCACTTTTCCCAATGCATTACTGCTTCGTTAGGTTCGTAAATCCGGCTTGGAAAACGGTTCTGCCCTCCCAAAACCTTACCAGTTGTTGACCATACCAAATTGCTGTCGGCCACAAAACCATCTTTTTGTTCCACCCTATACTCATAACCCCCGGCATAAATTGGTGTACCATCGCTGAGTAAAATATTGTTCTTTAATATATAACCAGTATGGGGTTGCATTTTTGCCATCATAATCACACTTGTATCGGCAAAAGCAAAAATATTGTTCCTAACAATATTCTCTTTACCATAGTGTTGATTAAAACAAGCATGGCGGCAACGATAGGCCAGATTATCTTCAATTAATATATTGGTGGTGCCCTCGTCACAATAAATGGCCCAACCTCCATATTTTCCTGCCCATATATCATGAAATTCATTATTACGAATAATAGTTCCTGTCTGATTTCCTAAAGTATAAATACCTCCTAGATCACTAAGTACAGAACCATCACCGTTCGTAAGCTTACCAATATGATGAATGTGATTGTATTCAAAAATATTGCCAGTAGCAAGGGCCGGACCATAGCCCCAGGTCCACCCTGTAGAAATTCCTGAATAGTAAAAATCATAAATTTCATTATGATGAATATGGTTGTTTGGACTTTGTCCTATCCAAATACCAACTGCACAGTGAAAGTATTTTCCACCATCATAAATCCTACAATCTGCTATTTCAATATTGCTTGTTGCATCATATTGGTTTTCCAACACTGGAGGTAATTCGCCCCCAATGTCCTCAGGTCCAACTTTTCCTTTTGGACGTACTTTAGGACCGATTAAAAACCCGCCAGCACCTAAATCGTGAATGTCGCACCTTAGAATTTTGTTATTTGAACATCCAAGTGAAATTTCGATTCCATAGTTGCCAATGGCTGTAACTTCACATTCTTCAAAAAGACAATTTTTTGCTCCTGTTAAAAACACTGCCCCATCCATTCTGATATCCGCTTGTCCATAACCGGATTCTTCAGCATCTCTGGGTAAAACCCAAGTGGTATGACTAAAGGTTAATCCTTTAAATTGAACATGCTCAACCAACTTATTTGTACCTGCATCACCTTCTAGACGAAGTATATTTATCAAGGAAGGAATTGTTGCCACAACGTCCGTCTCTCCTTCCAACGGAAAATAGTACAGTTTTTTATCTGCCCTGTCAAGATACCACTCCCCGGGTTTGTCCAGCATAACGCGACCTCCTTCTAGATAGTAATCGTCATCTGCTTCAATGGCCCTACCACTTTTTTTTGTTGAGACAATCTTTTTGTTTTGTCTATCAATTTTGTCGATGGGCATATGATACTCCAGCCATTTATTAAATACCACGGCCACTCCATCATCTATGCCTTCCAAGTAATGTTCATCTTCTTCAGTATATAAAAAGTCATAGGTGCTACTTCGCCTTACTTCCTTAGTGTCCGCTCCCTGATGCATTGGCACCTTTAAATAACCGTTATTGGGTGTTCTTGCTTGAATTGCGCGATGGCTGTTTATCCATAACTGTTCAAACGGAGCATATCCTTCAATTTTAGATACATCTGAAACCAGCACACTGTGACCATTAAGTCTGGCTTTTGTCCATTCGTTAACCTGTAGTCCACCACTAAGTATTGGTTTTTCATTTTCGTAAGCGCGGTAAGTAATTGGGAATTCCTTAGTTCCAGAATCTTCAGCGCTTAGAACGAAAGGTTTAGAAAGCTGGTACGTACCTCCTTGAAGGTATACGTTCACAGGTTTATTAAGTTGTCCTTGCTGTTTGAGTTCACGAATAGCGCCACGGGCTTTCTCCAAAGTGGCAAATGCACTTTGAATACTTGTTCCGTTTTGCGAGTCGCTACCATCGAGTGATATGTAGAAAGCTATTTCATTTTTAGCATCATTAGGATTGGTGCAAGAAACTAGAATAACAAATATCGCAATGACAAAAATTTTAAACTGAGTGTTCATTTTGTTAAGCCAGATTTTTTTTAAAAACTTATTCAAGGACTGGTGTATATTTGACTGTAATTGAACCTTCTTTGATTGGTTCTGTAAAATCTACCCCAATCCTATACGCAGGCCCTTTTTCCCTGAGATGCTCAACAGGAACCAGCTCATCCACAATTTTTAGGGCTCCGTTCGGACTAGAGATTTCAGCTTTTAGTTTTTGATTTCCCGCTGTGAATATGACCGTATTCGCATTAATGATTTCATATTCGGATAAAGTCATTATTGCAGTTCCAAATGAAACCGGTTCCGTTAAGGAAAACTCGTCCATAATGGAAATGGCGCCCAATGCGGACTTATCATTTTCCATGGTTCGAATTAACTTTGTTAATGATGGAACTTCATAAGCTGTTTTTATATCCACCACAACTTTGTCCAGACTATCTGTAAATTCCGTAGCGGTTATGATTCCTTCAAACTCCCTACCATTGGATTGGAGGGTATTATTAATTCTAGGTACTGGATGACCCCACGAGCTTCGTGCAGGATTATCATCTGAAAATGCCCCGGCAATGTACGATGGAGCTCCAATATCTCCTGTCATGATTTGGTCATTCAGCACAATGGTGTACGTTCCAACATCACTGTGGTTATGGTTTTCCTTGTTATGACCTCCCTTTATAGCTATGGATAAAGGAACGTTCTGTTTACCACGGGAAATAACCATTCCAACGTCATCAAAATAGGTATAACCTGGTAACTGTGATGTGGGTTGAGGATCATTTTTAGTTTTACCCTCCGATGCTTTATATTTCCATTCAATCAATTGATAAACAGCTGAAAAAGAGTCGTGGGTTTTAGGTTTTCTTGGGTTCTTTGGCATATAGGCGCCAAATTTCCTTGCAGACATATTATAGGCAAAACCTCCATCGTTTGAAACTTTGGAAACACCATCTGAAAAGGGCGCGCATATACCCGGGTGTATTTGATATGCTTGGGGGAAATTCCCTACATTCCTTAGTTTTTCGGGATTGCCAGCATCGAATAAATCAATGCCACCTTCGGTATAGTCATATAAGATCTGTGCCAAATAGAGATAGTGTCCAAAGCCGTAGTTCCAGTACCCCGCTCCTTCCGAACAATAACCATCTTCTCCAAAGCCTGATAGGTAGTGTTTCATGCTATTGAGCGCCGAGCCCACCGCCGCAAGTCTTTCATCTTCACTTTTGGATGTGGCAATGGAAACAAACATGGATCCACTTGTGCATACGGAGTTCCAGTTGCTGGTGCTTTTTATCCATTTGTTGTTCTTATTATTTTCTTTGCAGGAAGTTAAATAGGTGTCTACAATACGCCATTTTAATTGCGCCGTGATTTTGTCATTAACATCTTTTGGAAGCTTTTCTCCCAATAAAACTTGGGCCAACGCCAGATCAGAACCAAATCTTCGAGCACCCAAATCAATAGAGACCCGTCTACCTTCCAAAACTCCATTCTTACTATCGTCATGGTTAGGGTGCAACCACGACTTCATATCCATAATCGCATTTAAATAGTTGCTTATTTGTGGCAGAAACCTTCCCTTGTTTTCAATGCATTCCGCCAGCATAAAATGTTCCAGCCGTTCCATTGTACGATAATACCTAGGCTTATAAATTTTTCGGTTTCCTTCAAGATTGGCTCTTCTGTAGATGGAATCGGCGATGGGCACCTCAGGTTTTTCATCCAGCTCGGAAAGCGCAAGTTCTAGGTAATTTTTGCCTGATGCCGTTGCAGCAATTTTAGTCCAATATGTTCTTTCTGAAATGGGTGGGGCAGGCTGAAACCCTTCTTTGGGCATCACTGCTTTTAGCATCTCCAATTGTTTGTCCGATGGGTAAATAATGTCCTTTGTAGCATAGGAGAAATACTTGGAGATGTTTAGAGAAGTGGCAGTATCTGGCTTGCCACCGGCTAATATTATGGCTGACAATACCAGGTTTGCGACTACGATATATAGTATTTTACGCGAGTGTTTCTTCATGTTTCTAATTGTTTAATTGTATTGTAAGTAACCCACTGGACGGGGTGAAATTCCCATTCTCCAGAATACCATTGACAGGTATTTTTGTTTTTTCCTTGGGTGTTCGCAAGCGAAAAACCACATTGGGCTGTCCTTGAAAAGTCACATTGGGATTTGTGCCAAAATCTTCAATTAAGGTGGTGTATTTTGACAAAGCATGTGTTAAAACCTGATTGTTTTTTCGCAGATAACTACCATGACCTATAAATAATTCATTGAGGTTGCTGGGTTTGGTCTTATCTACTTCCTTATCAAATTTTAAAACGGTTAGATAGGCGTCGGTTTCCCAACCATTCATACTATTGGCGCTATTTCGATGTTTTAATCGACCGTCTGCCAATAGGTTGAAGTACACTTCAGTGGTTTTACCTTTTTGTGTTATGGAAACTCCCAAAAAATCTTTACCATCAAAACGTTCTATAACGGGAAGCTTGTTTTTATTTTCTTCTGTTTCTAAAATAATCGCTGAAATAAATTTAGTTCTGGCAGTTTCTTCAAAATGACTAATGGCCCAATAGGGCTGTCTGTTTTCAGGATGATGGTCTTCGTATCCCAGTTTCTCTGTTAACCTCATATGTTCTGGGAAATCGTGTGGACGTTCTCCACCTGGAGGGAAAGTTTCGGGATATAGTGGCCTTACCAAAACTTTGGCATCATCATCCCTAATGGTCAGGTCTATTCCTCCTTTTAAAATGGATTCGCCATTGTAATGCAAGAGCCATTCAAACTGCCCAGGTTCATGGGCAAGTAGGTCATCAATCACTAAAATAACATCGCCCACCCAAATAAAACTACGGTAATTCCGAGCTAAAATTTGTGAGTAGGGCCCGGTTGCATTCGCCAATAGGTACTTAAAATCCTTTCCTTCAACCAGATCATGTAGTGAACCTGAATTTACAACCCCAAAATAGGGGTCGTTTCTATTCTGCGCTTTTCCATCAAAAAAGACCACATTATGAGCTTCACTCTGACAATAGTATTCGGTATATAATGGATTCAAATAGCTAGCATTACCAGAATCTATTATTAAGTTTTTACCGTTATGAAATAAAATATAGGACCCTGCATCTGCATGGGCATGATTCCAAGAAAACCCCGATTTTACGGCCAGCATAGTTGCATTGTCATCCCATGAATTACGCATTGTGGCCCAACCCATGTCTTGGTAAAGATGAGATTTGGGTCTGTTTGGTAAATAATCGGCATCAAGAGGAGGTAAGTTAGGTCTTAACGCTAAAGCAATTGGCGAATTGGAGTTTCTTGATTCCACTTCATTTGTATGTTTGATATACCATGCATATTGCTCATTTTGATAGCCAAGATTCCAAAGTAAGCTTAGAATGCGTCCACCATTGGATCTAATATTTGAATCACCAAAATTGACAGCAAGATCATCTTCATTAGCAACATAATAGGTGGTATTTATAAAAAAGTCACCGATTTTATTAAAAATGGGAGATTTATACCTTGGTTCATTGGGCAAGGCATTTGTATGTGCATATAAGAACAATAAATATTGGGATGCCGCGTAAGAAGCATAGTTTAAGCTCTCATAAAAGCCTCCATCCCGATCAAAGGTAGGGGGTTTGTTCTGGAGTACACTTCCGGAAAAATTAATCCATTCAATAGCCGATTGATTAATTTCCTTGGTCCATTTTATTGCTTCAGGTATTTCATCTCTTATAGCAAGTGAAGCAAAGCCTGCCATATATACACATGCACTCCACCAGTTGTGCCCCATTGTATCCAGTGTGTGGTAACTGGTTTCGGGCTTTAACCAGTCTTCCAAGGCAGGATTGATACCCAATTTTACAATGTCTTGAGCAATTTTCACCCTTTCCGTTTCTGATAGGTAGTTATAAATGCAATCAAATCCCATAGCAATGTCATAACTGGTATGGGAAGTGGCCAATCCACCTTGCCATTGTGGAGTCCTATTCAGTAAGGTAGCACTTTCCCAAGTTTTTCGAGAGGCATAGTCCAGAAGGATTTCTTTGATTTTAAGAGCAAATTTTTCTTCCTCGGTCATTCTGTAAGCCAACCCTAAAAGAAGACAATCCGTGGATTTAAGCTTAGCCTTTTTAAGTAAATCTTTGGCCTTTTTATATTGCTTGTCCCACTTCTTTTTTATTGATTCATTATGTTTAATCTGTTCTTTTAATCGCGTGATATTTTCATCAGTATACAAAAGATAATTTCGCTCTTGTGCATTTGTAATAAAAACAAACAACACGCAAAGGGCAAATAGTAACTTCAATTTCATTTTCTTGGCAATAGCGTAGATTCTTATCCCCTAAATAGCTGTTCCATAGAATACTTAAGGAGGATCTTGATTGATTACTCAATTATAATCCTATTTCTTATAAAAGATTATAAACCATAATTCAATGTCTATAAATTATGGTTTATTAGAAGTGGTAGCGAATTGATTTTCCAAATCTGTGAAATACCCTTCTAACGTTAATTGTTCTGTATAAGATTTTTTAGCCTTAAATTCTTTGTTCAGAGTAAGGGTTCATGCAAACTGGCATGTATTTCAATGGTGAAGTTACTTGGTTCATTTATTTACAAATGAAATAACATTTCTCTTTATAATAGGTTTTGCCCCAAACGAAGTTGGTAATATTTTTACCGAATTCACGGCTTCAGGATAGGTTACTTCCATCTCTGTTTTCTCGCTTATATTAAATACAACTCAGGTAGCTAGTCTAAATTCGCTTTGTGAATGGTTGGGACGGCGGAATTGGTTTGCGTGCCGGAATTTTATCTTGGTAAACCGGTGCCTCTTTGCTCTCAACCGCTACTTTAAAGTTCCGTAAAAGCGCTACACCTACTACTTGAAGCATCTGCTTTTTTGCATGAAAACAGCATAGGTATTCCTGTAGCTAAAGTTGCTGCTACTTTACATAGCTCAGGTTTTGGAATGCGATTTATAAGACTTCCCTTTTTAGGTTAGAACTTATTTAGTTTAATACAATTTCCCTGATTGCCCCGGCCTCATATTTCTTTTCATGATTTTTATCTGAAACAACTACGGGAACTTGATTGTGCAATAAAATTTTATCCTCCTTTTTTTCTAAAACAACATTGCCCTTTATCGCTGTAGTTATTGAAATCCCATTGGCTTCAAGTTTAGTCCCGTTTCCTAAAAACAGTACAAAATCACCATTTTTTTCATTTCCTATCAGCGCATAATCCCCATCGGTGGACATGTTTTTAAAACCTACTGTTTTACCTCCCTCTGATGAAAAGATAAAATCTTCCCTTCCGGATTTATGGGTAATGTGCAGTCCAGCAAAAGCTTTATTGCCATTGTCGTCATCAAATCCTTCAATAGAAGAAATACTTTTTCCTTCGCTGGAGGTAAAAGGCTCATATACCGAAATAAAGGGGTGCTCCCAAGCCTCACCATGTTGACGGGCAGTAAATGTTAGGTAAGGTTGTTTGTCTACCTCATAAGGTAACCCGCTATTTCTTTGAAACGCTTTGTTTGGTGGAGATTTAATGGAGAATACCTCACGTCCTTCCGTGCCTTTCATCCATAGGCTCATAAACACATCTTCTTTTCCTTCAGGGAAATCTATTTTCCACTCAATTTGATAATCTTCGGAAGTATGTTTCGATTTTTTGTCCCACATATAATCCAGGGCGTACAAATGGCCCCCGGCAAAACCCATTTCATCAGTTGGGGATAAGATTAGAGGATTTCCCGTAGCGTCCATAACCTTCATGGATTGCCCTAAATTATGATAGTAGTAATCATGAAACTTATCTCCTTTGCGTTTTTTTCGCGAACGAAATACATCAATATAGTACCCTGAGGTTTCATCGACCTTTATTGCGCTGACCAATCGATTTTGATCACTTTGGGTTTCTGGTTCTAAAAAATAAACATCGGAATAGGTGATATCTGAATAGTAGCCTTCCTTTTGCCCGGATTTTGGGTATTCCCCCATTAAATCAAAGGCATGATAACTTAACATCTCGGTATAAGAAGAGACTCCATCTACCATAACCGTATTATGCGCTGGGAATTGCGAATAGTACTCAAGATAAATTGGCTGAAGGTAACCTGCTCCCTTTCCAGGGTCGGCTCCTTGTACAAAACCTTTGCCGTACAATTCCATATTGATGCCGTTGGCGTGCATGTGATTGCCAAGCGAGCCATTCAAAGAGATCATCATACCGTCTTTACCTTCACCCATGCGCTGCACATGCCAACTCACATTTGGGGCATAGAAGGTTTGCGTGATATAATCACTTAAATTCCCTTTTCCATACTTAGCGTTGAGTTCCAATGGTTTACTTGTAAAAAATGAACCTATATCAGATTTAGGCCTGTTACTACGATTTGATTGTTGAGCACTTTGATTAAATAAACGGTATAGTCCAGTAAACTCTTTTTCCAATGCTTGATCATCATTCTTTTGCGCTGTACGAATCATATCACTTATGGCTCCCATACTTAGAGATCCATAACGGCTGTCTCCAAAAGCGACGGTTTGCCCATTGGGAAAAAGATATTGGGGTAAAACACCAACAGCCTTTTTCATTACTGGCATATAAGGCAGAATGTTATGATCAAAGGTATTGTCAAAATCATTGATAAAGTGGGTTAAATCTCTTGTTACCCCAAATGAATACCCCGGACACTCTGCCCAAACCCCATTGCTTTTATCATATCCATAGTCTATGAACTTCGTCATTGACCACTGTCTTGGTGCTGTGACATTCAAAACATAATCGATATAATACTCACGTCCTTTTTTATCTTCATAGAATTTGTTGTCCCTTAAAACCATGGCTGCTTTAAGAATGATTTTTGCCTGATGAAGATTCCAGTTGTTTTGAGGTACACCATTCTTTATGATTTGATCGGTCCATCGTTTAATAGTTTTATCGTACATCGCAATGTGTTCTGGATGATTGTCCTCAATATACCGATGTAAAAAATCATAGAGTTCAGCTATTTTGATCAATACATTTTCATGGATGACCTGAAAATTGGTGAACCCTACTAGGGTTTGAATATGGCCATTTAACAAATCAATAGGTTCGCTTCTATAGGACATACCGTGCATATAGCTGTGGAAAATATCATAAGAAAATTTAGCAAATTTATCATCGTTTTCTAACCAATGCATAAAAGCCGCATCACGGGCCAAACCAATTATTTTATCATTTATGTTATAAATTACTCTTCCTGTTTTAGAAATTTCTGCCCATTCAAACGGATTTCCTTTTTTACTTCGGTTAGGCAACCAAAGACCTCTGGGATCATCCATATAGGGTTTAATATCTTCAAGTTCAGGACTGCCATAGGGTGTAGTATAATCTCGGGAACCGCAAAAGCGAACCGTTGGCACAGGGGCTTCCCCATCCGCATGTGAATAATGGATGCCGTTGATGTAAATAGTGGTAGATTTTGTTTTCCAATACATTTGTAGCCGAGAAACCATCCATTCAGGATCGGTAACATGACGTTCTACATGCGTATCAATTCGCTGATGAATACCTGCTAAAACCTTCTGGGCCCACTCTTCTTTTTTTATGGTTTTTTGAAGTCCTTTCTTCTCAGATTGGGTAATGTATAAGCGTGGGTATCCTTGTTCTAGATTTGTTGGAGGTGGTATTTTAGCGTCTTTTTGAGCGTGGCCAATGTTTGCAAGAAATGCTAATATGATAATCAGCGTTGCTGTTTTGTTACATATATTGCTGTTTTTGAAAATCATAGAAAGGGTTTTTTAACAATCTCAAAGAGATAGAATGATTGTACAATGATATTTACTTTAATGGTCAATCAATATAAAATATCAATCTTCATATATAAATCATGCTTTATCTTTTAATCCTTTAAGCCATAATTCACTAGAACGGAAAGTCCAATACTAAATTTTTCCTCTTTAGAGCCTTGAAACTCAACAAAAATAGAGTGTTCAGGGACATAAGCTACATGCTACAAATAAAGCCTTTTAGTCACTCCGGACTAAGAATATATCTTCATCTGGTGCTCAAGGTATAATGTAGGATTATTTGTAACCATGCGTGGTTACATGTTAGTTGTTCATGTATTGTTATTTTGATTTATCTACTATTTGTCCTTTGCCAGTAATCTTTGGATTTTCAGTACCTGGAAATAAAAGCACCTCGGTCGCGGTTTGATTATCTAATTCAATAGCCGTGGCGTGCATGGCTGTGTTTTTATTAAAATTGCCATAACCCTCCCAAACAGATAATCTGATGTCCATATGTTCTGGAATATAATCTGGATTAGCTGTTTTAATGGTTACTGTATGATTAGAGCCATTAATTTTTGCCAATAGATGATTCGCCATTCCGCCTCTACTATCTAAAATATTTATATCTACTTGGGCGCCTTTGGCATTGGTATAAGGTATGCAAAAAGCCTCGGCATATTTGGCATCTGCACTACAGTTAATTAAGGTATCTGCATTACCTACATTATAACCAGTTGCCACACAATCCTTGACCACACAATTTATTATGGTATCACCAGAAGTATTAAGACCTGTGCAAATACCTCTCCTCATTTGGGTAACCGTACAATTTTTAATGGTTGTGCTTTTTGTTTTATGTCCGTTATATTCCGGATACATACGAATCCCATCTTCACTTAAGGATATAATTTCTCCAGGTAAAATTTTCCCGTCTTCATTAATAATAGTACCCTCTACATATCCTTTTTTGTGCGCATGCTTTGGTTTTAGGGCATAAAAATTCTTGTCAAATGCATAGCCAGTAGTTTCAGTAAGAATGGCATCTGTTGTTTTGAGTAGGCCATCCACATGGCAATCTTCTATTACTGTGTTTTCAGCTCCTTGTAAAAAAATGGCGTGCCCCATTGCGCGCATATGCACCTTGCAACCAATTAATTTTACATTTTTAGCAGGATAACCAACACGTATACCATTCATTTTACGGACATCTCCACCACCAAGCCCATACAAACTTCCATACCCCCAAGGACTAGAACCTGCTGTACGAATTTCTACATCTTTTACAGTAACATCTTCACCGACTACATTAAAAATTTTGTTTTTACTCTGATTTCCAGGTGTATCACCATAAGTTTCAATATAAAGCCCTTCAAGGATAACACCATTGCCCGAAATTTCAATAGCGCAATACATACTATTGCCGTCATCGCTTTTTGCTAAATCCATACGACTAAAGAGTTTTGTATCTACCATAAAGCGTACTCCGGTAAAATCAAAATGGGTATCGTTCCCCATGAACCTTATAAACCGAATGTTTTCAGCTTTATCTATTTGGTAGTTTCCAGGAGTAAGCTTAACCTTTACATTATCTTTATCTAGATACTCCTTAAGTTCTGAAAGGGTGTTCACTAAAATGACCTCATTGATAGGTTGATTTATACTGAACGATGTGACAAGAATAAATAGAGATATTATAAAAAGAAACGATGTGCAATTTTTCATAAAAATTTATTTTACATTTTGATGAAGCGGAATAACCATATTCCAGGTTTTTGTGCCATTACCAAACCCGCCGGGACCATCCATAGTGGCAAAAAAGAGATGTGTAGGTTTTCCGTTTTCTACAAAGACAAAAGGCCTTTCTAACTGTCCTTGTTCTGTCGTTTTACCTGTATCCCATTTTACTTTTCTAGTGTATGCCAGTGGGTTTTTATCTAATTCCCAATGC
Organism: Flavobacteriaceae bacterium; assembly: GCA_039985375.1. Taxonomy (GTDB): domain Bacteria; phylum Bacteroidota; class Bacteroidia; order Flavobacteriales; family Flavobacteriaceae; genus Flagellimonas. The sequence goes on along the minus strand of JBDWSS010000101.1, from coordinate 176,135 downwards.
ATACCATCTTTAGAATGTGCTAAAATTCCCCCATGGTAACCATTGCTTATCGCTCCAGTCATATCTTTAGCTATCATATGAAAACCAGTAGCGTCACTCCATAAATGAGGATCTTCCACCTCACCCATTTTGGTTGGAGAAAACAAAGGCTCCGCACTAACCGTATAGGGACTGTTATAGGAAGGTGCTGTGGCAACACCGATAAATTGGTCCGTATGCGTAATACCATCCTCTTGATGACTTCTGCCTTTAAAGAGCAACACCACAGAACCGTCCGCTTTAATTAAAGGTGATGGATTAGAAGTAAGAAAACTGTAATACGAATTGGGTTTAACCTCTAAAATGGGTTTATCTAATCTTTTCCATGGACCGTTAGGACTTTTTGATGTTGCAAGACCTACCCGTTTACTCCATCTACCCGCAACACACCATTTACTTGTTAATGTTAATTGATCAGCTGTTTCTGCTGTTAGCTCTTCAAATGGATGTGTAGAGCCCATATAATATAAAATATAGGTGTCTTTATATTTTACAATTTTAGGGTTATGGCAAGAACGCCCATCCCAAAATTGTGCTCCTCTTGCTCCTAAAGCAACATCTTTAAATTGGTAAGGTCCTTCAGGTGTATTTGAAACTGCATGAACAATCTCAGATTTTATCATCCATCCTGGGTGAAATTTTAAATACTTTGGCCATCTAGAAGCGTACATATGATATTTGCCATCTTCTCCCTTAACTACAGAACTTCCCCAAACCCAATACTCTTCCATTTCTAAACCACCATGTACTGGTGCTACGTCAAGATTATCCAGAATCTTGTTTTGCGCAGTTGCTAGGCTAAAAAAACTTATAAACACAAAGCTGAAAATTAATCGCATAAGTTTATTTTATTATTTATTGTACAGGACTGTATGTTATTATTATTTCACTCGCCATAAGAGGTGCTGTAAATCTATTTCCAATCTATATGCTGGATCTTCTTCTCGTATATGCGCTACAGAATCCAGTTCGTCTTTTAGGGTGACTTCACCTCCAATAGCTGAAATCTTAACTTTATGTTTTTTATCGTTTTCCGTTAAGATAATTGTATGGTCGTTCATAATTTTATGCTCCGAAAGCGTCATAATAGCGGTCCCAAAAAATCTAAGGTTTTCGAAAACGTAGTCTTAGGAATAGCGCCTTTAAATTCTATGCTATTAAATTTCAAAGCGTTATTTGTTCTAGACGTTGGGCATCCTCAAGAACTGCGTGCCGGTTTATAAATCCGATCGGCGAAAGGGAGCATTTCCCTTTTAAATAAATACGACCTACTTTATAAATAATCAAGAACTTTAATTACTTAGAAAGTGTCTTTTCTATAGCCTTTTTCACTAAAGGCTCCATAATTTCATAACCCTTGGCATTAGGATGTACTGTATCTCTTCCCAATTCTTTTTTTAATCCTTGTTTATCGTTGACCATTTCTGAATAATAGTCCAGATATACCAAATTGTTAGCTTCGGCATAGTTCTTAATGAGTTCGTTGAGTTCAATGATTTTTTCAATAGGGGCTACAGAAGGACTCCAGGAATAACTGTTCGCTGGTAAAACCGAAGCTAAAACCACTTTTATATTGTGTTTTTTTGCCATTTCCGCCATGGTGAAAATGTTCTTTGCAATTTCCGGTACGGCAATAAATCCGCTATTTCCGGCAATATCATTTGTTCCTGCAAGAATAGTTACAACTTCGGGATTTAAATCAATGACATCTTGTTTAAAACGCGCTACCATTTGTGGTGTAGTTTGACCGCTAATGCCTCTGCCAATAAAGTTATTTTGAGTAAAAAAATCTGGATTAAACCTTACCCATCCTTCGGTAATAGAATTTCCCATGAAAACAGCCTTCACATTTTTTGAGGATTTCATAAGCTTTTTATTGGCCTTTTCATATTTACCAAGATTAGCCCAATCTGCAGGTTCTAACTGCACTTTTATAACGGTAACTGGGTGGTCTGGCGGTAACATGGGCAACGCTACAATAGCTCCTCTAGATGTTGCTGTTGTTTTTAATATAGACTTAGAACCTGATAGTAAAGATGCTTTTTTAACCTTAAATTCTTTATTCAGGGTAAGGATTCCATTTTTTGGCCAATCAAAAACATGTACATAGACCACATCATCTTTTTTAGTATAACGACCCCATTTTGGTTTTTCAACAGGACTTGCGGATACACCATAAATTGCTTCTCCATTTTTTTTCGTCCACTCTCCCATGGCTTTTAAACGACGGATGCTCTCGGCTGGAAACCTTCCGTAACCATCGGGACCTATGTTCAATAAAAAGTTTCCTCCTTTAGATACAATGTCAACTAATTTTTGAATTAAATCTTCGCTACTTTTCCATTTATTGTCGGCCGGTTTATACCCCCAAGACCCATTCATGGTCATACACGCTTCCCAATCAGAATCAATTCCCGTATCCGGAATTTCTTGCTCAGGTGTCCCAAAATCTCCTGCAAAATTGCCTTCTTTGTCCATACCTTCCATACCGTTTCGTCCTTTATCAACTCTATTGTTAATAATGGTATTTGGTTGAATATCACGGATAAAACTGTACAATTCTTTCCCCATTTCAGTGGTATAATCTGTAATCCAATCCCCATCAAACCAAACGACACCTATGTCTCCATAATTGGTCAATAATTCCTCTACCTGAGGTTTCATGTAATTTTTAAAGTACTCTGGAAACTCTGGATTTACCACCGAGGGGTCATCATGCTGGGCGATGTTGTAATTTGGATACAGGTTTCCTTGCGCCTGAGGATGGTGCCAATCTACAATGGAATAGTAAAAACAAAATTTGATGCCCTGTTTTTTACACGCTTCTGATAATTCCTTTATAATATCACGTTTAAAAGGAGCTGTATCCATGATATCGTAGTTTGATACCTTGGAATCCCACAATCCAAATCCTTCATGATGTTTAGAAGTAATTACAATATATTTCATGCCGGCATCCTTGGCCATGGAAACCCATGCGTCAGCATCAAATAGTTCTGGGTTAAACATTTCAGGAAACTTTTCGTAGTCCTCTACAGTATAATCCAATTTATCCATGGCCCATTCAGCGCCTCCCCCTGCAATCTTTGTTCCACGTTCCCCTCCAATAATGGAGTATGCCCCCCAATGAATGAACATACCAAACTTGGCATCTCGCCACCAAGCCATTCGTTCATCATCGGGTAGTTTTCTTACCTTGGATTTGGTTTGCGCAAAGCTTGGATTGATGGCGAAAAGGAGTAATAACGTTATAATAGATAGTTTTTTCATCGATTTTCTATTTAATTAGGAGGTTTTCAGTAATAAGAATTTATTCATTTGTTAATAATATAGCATTCTGGTAAGGTTCAGAAAGCTTAATGGTCATTTGTTCGGGATTGCCCCTTTTAAGAGTGGCCTTCCTTGTTGCAACTAGTTTTCCATTTTTAAACAGCTGTAATTCAGCTAGCTTTTTTTCTTTCCTTACTGGGATTCCTATGGTTACTGGAACACTATTCTCTATGAGGTACCCATCTTTTGTTCTTTCTATGGAAACGGTTGCTGCCTCGGCCGAAGTGATAACACTCCAATTCTGGTATTCAAACTTCTCCATGCCGGAAAGGAAAAGGAAATCAATTTCATTACTTTCTTTTGGTCGACGAAGAATGGAGACCACTCCTTTTTGATAAATTTCATTATGCTCAACAACATCACTCTCCGAAGTATTTACAACTATTTGATCCACTGTTTTTTTGTCATTGAGCTCCACTTGAATGATCTGTGCATTGGGATAATTTTCCACAGATGAAAATGATGCATGGGCAATGGGGTTTTCTTTTCCCTCGATAATGGGATTAAAGACCACCGCAAAGGGATTTTCCCATGACTCGGTTTCTCTTTTAAGTACAAAAGCGGGAACGGGCTCCTTTAGTAAGATTTCTGGAGCGGTTCCCTTTGATACGGCATTGGATTTAGGTCCCAATATGGAATAAATATGCTGTTTTTCGCTTCCTTTTATCCAGACTTTCATAAGATTGTCAGGTTTTCCAGGTTCTTTTATTCGAAACAAAGCCTGTACGTTTTCAGAGGTAATTACTTTCTCTTTATCTGTAAAATAATCGTAACCCTTGGCGTCTCCTTTATGGCTTCCTAGTTCGTCCGTTGGGATAAGATTTAATGGAGCCCCTTGATTATTTTTAAATTCCAGGGATTGGCCAAGGTTATGATAGAAATACTCATGCTTTTGCTTACCTCTCCGTTGTTTTCGAGACCTGAATATATCTAGTATATAAGGCTGTCCTATGGTTGATTTTACTATTGCTGTAAACCGTTGTTGATCAGCTACAGTTTTGGGCTCTAAAAATGAAACCTTCGAAAAAGTTACTTTATCAAAATGGGAAACCGATTTGGAATTGGGAAAGCTATTGTCCAATGTATAAGGATGATAGCCTCTCATGGCATCATAATCTGAAATCCCGTCTACTATCACGGTATTGTGCGCCGCAAACCTTGAATAAAACTCCCGATGATCAGGATGCCAATAACTTGAACCTTTGCCCATTTCGGCTCCTAAAACGTAACCATTGGCAAATAATTCCATGGAAATTCCATTGGCGTGTGAATGGTTGCCAAATGAACCAGTGGTTGCTACCATAGCTGCATTTTCTTTTTCGCCCATTCTTTGAATGAACATGCTTACATTGGGAGCATAAAATGTGGGAGAAGTCAATTTTTCCAAACCAATGGTTTGGTCATTCCCAGTTTTTATTTCATCAGCATAGAAAAACAGTTTAAATAAGTCCTTGGCTTTTCTGGTGTAATGTTTGCTTTTTATCATTTGACCCAGAAGATTGGAAATAAGAGTTTCTTTTTCAGTGTTGCCGTATTTTTTATAGTTGGAAATCAAAAGTTCAAAATTTTCTGGTGGAAGCATTTTGTGGTTTGAATCTCCAAAACCAACGGTATAACCAGTCGGAAACAAATATTGAAATGATGCCAATGCAGCTTTTTCGATTATTGGATAATTGGAGAGCTCGTTGGCATTGGTAGAATTATCCAGTAGCGTAAGGATGTTGAGCAATGTGGTAATCACATGCGTGGAATAAGAAGCCGATTCTGGCCAAATTCCAGATTCCTGGTCATAAACCAATAAAGATTCGTTTATGGACAACTGCCTTTCCGTGGTAGTATTAAAGGTGTACTTTAAAAAATATTCCCGGCCTTTGCCATTTTCATAAGCATCATTACTGTCCATTACAAGGGCAACATAGGTTAAAAACCTAGCCTGAAAAAGATTCCAATTATTGTCTGGCACACCATTTTTTATGATTTGATCTCCCCATTTTTGGAAAACCGCAGTACTGTGATCCAAATCAATTTTTTTCTTTTTAAAGTAACCGAATAAAAAATCGTAAGTAGTGGTAAGGTGAATTAGGATTTTTTCATGAATTACCTCAAATGTTGCAAGGCCAGACAGTCTTTGTTGTCCAGAATTATCTAAATCCAATGGGGCTTCACGATAGTACATGCCTTCTATATATTTCAGGTATACAGGTGCGGCAAACTCCGCATATTTTTCATCTCCGGTAAGCCAATATAGAAAGGCGGCATCTTCAACTAGAGACATAATTTTTCTATTGATACCTTCTATGATATGACCTGATTTGGAAGGGTGAATCCATTCCTTTTCACCTGTTTTTTTATGTTCCAAGTACATTCCCCTTGGGTCATCAAAATAAGGTTGAACACCTTCTAATGAAGGAGGCCTATAATCTGTGGCCCAATCACGTGTACCTGAATAGCGAACGGTGGGCACAGGAGCCTCTCCTTCGGAATACGAAAAGTTTCCGCTTCTAAGAAAAACTTTGTCGTGCTTGGTTTTCCAATTCATTTGGAGTCTGGAGACTAGCCATGTAGGGTCCTCTTTGCAATAGTTGAGGTATTTTTCAAGGTTCTTTTTTTTCTTATCTACTAATTCCTTTTTCCACTTAACATTTTCTATAGTCTTAAAAAATGCTTCTTTTTTTTTGTTAGTAATATAAATTCTAGGATGTGCATTATTGTTCTGAGCTATTAAGCCAAATGAACATAATAAAAAAGATAGTAGTATTAACGATATTCTTCTCATTCAATATAAAAGGGATTATTAATTCCTTCGTTTTTTAAGGTTTTTTATTCTCTTCATTACGTTTCCAGACATGGCTTCCTTCTAACAATTCATTATACTCTGATTGTAATAGTCTTTTCATGTTTTCAAAAACTTCCGTTTTTTTTTGATACTAAATTTTCAGTTTCAATAACAGCATGACCAAATGATGATAAATCTCCATACCCTAAATCATCGCATAAAAAAACTATAATATTTGGTTGATTACTTTATTCTCAACTAAGGTTTTAACTCCTATTGCCTCTTTACAAGAAAATAAGATTACAAAAAGAACCACAAATGAAATTACTTTATATTTCATATTATTTTGATTCATTAAAAAAATCATTAAAAAACACCATTTGATAAGCTATTGAATTTCGCCAATATTTATTGGTGTGCCCTCCTGGTCTTTCAATATAATCGTGTGGAATATTACGTTCTAAGAGTTTATTATGAAGCCTTAAATTATCCTCATAAAAAAAGTCATCAACACCACAATCAAAAAGGATTTTTAAGTTTTTACCGTTAAGTAAATACACCAAATTAATAACTGTATTCTTTTCCCAATTCTCAGGGTTTTCGGCATACGTTCCCAAACGTTCCGCAATCTTCCAATTTAATGGAAATGGTCTAATATCTACACCCCCGCTCATGCTAGCTACTACTCCCCATATGTCCGGATGTTTGAAAGCTAGATATAATGCACCATGTCCTCCCATACTATAACCTGTGATAGCTCTGTTTTTATTACTAACTGTAGTATTATAGTTTTTATCAACAGCTTCAACTAATTCTTTGGATATATAAGTTTCATATTGCATTTTTGGGTCTATAGGACTATCAAAATACCAGCTAGTTTTTTGTCCGTCAGGACAAACTATAATTACATTGTATAAATCTGCATAGGCTTTTATTCCAGGAGCTTTTCCCAACCACGCTTTATGATTACCACCTGCTCCATGTAACAAATACACAACTGAATATGCTTTTTCTTTTTTTGAGTATGAATCTGGAGTAATAACTACGTTTTTAATTTCCTTATTCATTGATTTGCTATATACCACTAGGGTATCTACATTTGAGGCAAATGCTGAAACTATTATAAAGAAAAACGCAATAAAACTTAGCACTCTTTTCATACTAAAACAGTTACTTTTTCTTTAATATGATATCTTCTAACTCTTCTAATGTTTTTCCTTTGGTTTCGGGCATCATAAAGGCAACAAATAATAATTGCAATACCATCATTCCGGCAAAAATCAGGAAGACAACTCCAGCACCAATCATGGGATGATTAAACAAAAATGGAATCAATGAAGGGATAATCCATGCCAAAATCCAGTGCGTAGAACTTCCGAAGGCCTGCCCTGAGGCTCTTAAGTGGTTTGGGAAAATTTCGGAGATAAATACCCAAATAACGGCTCCTTGACCAATAGCATGTGCTGCAATAAATATGAATAAGAATATAGGAACAGCCATACCTGTCCAACCCAAGAAAAATGCTGCAGATACTAAGCCTAATGATATTATATAACCTATGGAACCAAAATACATTAATGTTTTTCTTCCTAGCTTATCAATCAAAAACACACCTAACAGGGTAAAGATTAGATTGGTAATCCCTATACCAACGCTGCTCAGCAAGGCAGTGCTTTCTCCTAGGCCGGCTTCCTCAAAAATACGTGGAGCATAATATAAGAAGGCATTGATACCTGAGAACTGATTAAAAAAAGCAATTAAAAACGCCAGCATCAATGGGAACTTGTATTTTTTCATAAAAATATGCTCAGATTTATCGCCAGTTGATGAGTGACTTTGAATTTCCTTGACCTGTTCTTCGATATCTAGGTCTGGATTTATAATTTGTAATACTTGTTTGGCCTCTTCGTCTCTAGATTTAGACAGTAGCCATCTAGGGCTTTTTGGAACTTTCAAGGCAAACAAGATGTAAAGTACAGCAGGAATAGCTTCAACACCCAGCATCCAGCGCCAAGCGTTTTCTCCAATGCCGCTTAAAAGATAGTTGGACATAAAGGCTACCAGAATACCAAAAACGATATTGAATTGATACATTGCCACCAGACGACCACGATCTTTGGCCGGTGCAATCTCTGATATATACGCTGGAGCGGCAATAGTGGAAACCCCTACACCTAAACCACCTATAAATCTTGCAACGGCAAACACCCAAGGGTCATTGGCCAATGCAGACCCTATTGCAGAAACCGCAAATAACACTCCTATGACAATCAAGGTGTTCTTACGACCAAACTTGTTTGTTGGGAATCCACCAAAGATTGCACCAATAACGGTACCTGCAAGAGCAGCGCCCATTACCACCCAGCCATGAAAGGAATCTGAAGATTCCCAAAGGGCCTGTAATTTTTTATCGGCCCCTGAAATAACGACTACATCGAATCCGAATAGAAAACCTGCTAGGGCCGCTGAAATGGACCATAATATTATTTTTTTGCTCATCTTATACTGGTGTTAATTGGTTTTTATTTTTAAAGGCATTGCCATCTTACTCACTTTACTGCGGTTGTTACAGCTTTTTTTAGGTTGTCAATGTAGGTGTCCTCAGATATTCCAAAAAGGAAAGGAAATACCGTCAGATGATATGAAAAATACAATTTAATGCATTATTTTGAATCCATTGGTTTCAACACTACATCTCTCAAATTAAAAGCTTTCCAGGTTTCGGCCACGGGTATAAAGGAAACTTCATATTCTCCTGGTGCATTTAAGGTAAAACTCCCTAGAGCCAATGCCTTGAATCTTTTTGGATTGCCATCTACTGGAATCTTAATATTTTTAGAGGTACCATCAAGGGAAATATGGACTTCTGAATTTTCTCTTCCAGCCACTTGTCCCATTAATTTAAAATCCCCGGGCTGATCAATGGTAAATTTCCAGTAAACCCGGGCTGTTTTACTATCCCAATTTCCAATACAATCCTTGCGTTCATCATATTGAGCCCCTGGGCCTTGCAAGTTTTCATATTGTGCTCGAAAAGCGGGCAATGATACATTTCCTTCTTTATCTTGACCTAGGGGTTCTTGGGGAAGTGCATTTGGCAGTTCTTTTAACTTTAAAACAACAACCGAAGCGACACTATCTACAGCTTTACCTGTAAGTTTCACATTTATACCTTCCAGATTAGTCTCTGTTTTAAAAATCCTCGATGGGTCTGTAAGCAAATAGCATGATTCTACTTCATTTACAAGACGGATGGGAAGCGACATGCCATCTTTCCAATCATAAACATGAAGGTACAAAAGCCCCTTGTTATCAATAGTTTTCATGGTAATCCTACCCCATTCAGGTGCTGTACAAGGGCTAGCTTGGGTGCCATAAATTGCTTCACTATTTTTGTTCATCCATGAGCCAACAGCTTTTAACCGTGACGTTGCCTGAGGTTTCAATGTTCCCTTTGCGGTAGGACTTACGTTGAGCAAATAATTACCCCCTTTACTACTTTGGTCTATGAGATTACGGATGAGGGTAGTAACGGGTTTAAAACTATCGTCATCACTGCGATAACCCCAGCTTCCACTGATGGGTTGGCATAATTCCCAATATTTAGCCTCAGGGGTATATCGAGGTCCATGTCTTTCAAAAGTTTTATGGTCTCCTGGATAATCCTCTCCCAATCTATCATTAGTAATGATTTTGGGTTGTAGCGCAGAAGTAATATGATAAAGACTATCTACCACTTCCTTGGACATTTTCCTAGGAGTGTCCCACCAGAAAATAGCTATAGGACCGTACTCGGTTAATAATTGTTTTACTTCTGGAAGGGCTTTTTCATAAACGTATTCGTCACTACTCACCCTTCGTATAGTATTGTCCCAATGGTTACCCATTCCACCCGGATGATGCCAATCTTGCGCCTGCGAATAGTAAAAACCAAATTTTATACCCTTTTCTTGGCACGCTTTTGCAAGTTCTTTTAAGACATCGCGTTTAAATGGTGTGGATTCCACAATGTTGTAAGGGCTGCTATTAGAATCGAACATGGAAAAACCATCATGGTGTTTTGCGGTGATTACCATGTATTTCATGCCTGCTTCTTTGGCTAAACCCACAAATTTGTTGGCATCGAACTCGATTGGGTTAAATTTTTCAGCGAACTTTTCATATACTGAAATAGGGATTTTGCCACGATTCATAATCCATTCGGCACTATTGGGTTGTGCCTTACCATCATAGAATCCTGCAGGTATAGTATAAATACCCCAATGTATGAACATGCCAAACTTGGCTTCCTGCCACCACTCCATGCGTTCTTCCTGTGAAATTGTTTTTACGGAAGAAAGATGTTGCGCATGTGTTAGATATGCTTGCGAGAAGACGAAAAGTAATAATAGTAACCTACTGTTCATGGGTAAAGTAGTTTCCAGACATGCTCTAAATCAATTTTTTATCATACTTTCAACTACTGTAGTTAAAAGGTAGTGGGCTAGCGTATGGGACTTTCAATGATTTCTCTTGCATCATCAGGATTGGTCTTTTCCTTTCCTGTGAGCAGATATACTACCATGCCTGCATCAGAGGGGTCAAAATCTCCTTTTTTAATGCAGGTAAGAAGTCTGTCGTATAACCAATCCAGCTGACTTTCAATTTCTGGGGAGGTATCCCTTATGCTAGACGTTTTTATCCAATTGTACTTTTGCATGGGCGCTTTCAGTCCTAGGTAACCATCACCTCCATTTTGATCCGCAATTTGATTGAAGACAAGTCCTTTGGACTCAAAACTTTCCTGGATCTCGTCCCATGTCCATCCAGAATGGGGAACTTCCCAGTCATAAGGCTTATCGGAATGTTCGTTGTTCCACTTTGAATGCGAAATAATTCTTACATGTTTTAATTTTGACAAATCTGAATTTTCTATGGCCCTACCCACCACATGCATTGGCCCTGCGGCTATTAGGAATAATGGACTGCTTTCTGTTGACTTGTTAATTTCCTGGGTAATTGCTCCTATCGCTTTCGTTGAATCGGCAACAGCTTCTATAAAATTTGAATTGTTGAAGTGAAATATTTTTTTGCCTTCCAGTGCACTTGTAAGCATTTGTGATTTCCCCTCTTTCTTTTTCTTATTGCTGCCCCATATATGATCACTGAATGTATACACCGAGAGACTATCCTGTAAACCAGCCGAGGCCAACAAAGCCAGTGTTAGTGGGGTGGCGGACCAATCATCGTGGTCATGTTCATTGCCATCCGAACTCACTACAATTCTTCCTTTGGTATAAGGAATGGTGGATTGGGCAACTGAGGACAGGGAAACTAATCCCACCACGAAAACGATTACACCTGCTTTAAAGGATACATACATTTTTTAAGACTTGACCAATTCTTGGTTCTCTTTGGCTTCTTCAATGCTTTTTAGCCGCAATAACGCTTCCATGAAATAATAATCTGCATAAATTATGGGAACATCGACTTCTGAGTTGTTTGGATGGTGTCCTGTGGAATGCAATAAAATGGCCTGATTGGCATCACCACTTAAGTAGGTATCGGAAGAAAGTATTTGGATAAAGCGCTTTGCAGCTTTAACATACTTAGCTTTCAACATGCTATTTTCAACAGATGCAGATAACTCCAACATACCACAGGCTGCAATTGCAGCTGCGGATGCATCTTTTGGGGCATTGGGGATTTTTGGATCGTCAAAATCCCAGAAAGGAATACCGTCTTCAGGTAAACGCTTTAAAAAGTGATCTGCCAATTTTATTGATGTTTCCATGAAATCAGGGTTTCCTGTCTCTCTATAAGCCATCGCAAAGCCATAGATGCCCCAAGATTGACCTCTGGCCCACATTGAATTATCAGCATAGCCTTGGTGGGTTACCCCTTTAATAAATTCTCCAGTCTCTTCATTAAAAGAACCTACATGATAGAGCGAACCATCTGATCTTAGAAGGTTTGTCATGGTTACCTTGGCATGACTTTCCGCAATATCATAAAGCTGTTTTTTTCCGCCATTTTTTGAAGCCCAAAACAATAGTTCCAGATTCATCATATTATCTATAATGGTATTATGACGGTATTTTTTCTGGGTTGGCCAAGAAAGAATAGACCCAACTTTGGGGTTGTATAGGGTGGCCAAGGTATCTGCAGCTGCCAAAAGCACATTTTTGTATTCCTTGTTGCCTGTTAGTCTGTAGCCGTTTCCAAAACTGTTAAAGACCATAAAACCGATATCGTGATTTTTTGCAGGGCTATAAGCTATGGACTTTATAGGGGCAGTAAACCTTTCAGCTTCCTTTTTTATAAATTCGTCGCCAGAATATTCGTAAGCGTACCATAAAAAACCTGGCCAAAAACCACTACACCAATCTTTAACCCCAACGAGTTCCCAATTGGTTTTATTTTTTGGTATGTTTCTGGCAAAACCGTCTACACCCTCGAATTCTTTTAATATCTCCTTGGTCTTGGAAACATTTAAGTCCAAAATTGCAGCGGAATCAGGCCCAGATGTTTTCTTTTTACCTGTACCACAGGAATTTAGAATTAAAGCCGCAATGACTATGAATTTTGAAGTGGTCTTTATTTTATAGTTCATTTTAAAATGTATGTTAAAGAAGGATTGCTTTTTTGAAATAGTATAGCATGGTACATGGGCAGATGTATAAGTTAAATTCTAAGACCAAATTGTACAATCATTAAGTATTTAAAAAAAGCGTTAATAAAGTTTTAACAAGTTTAAATAGAATGGTGACGAACTGTAATAAATTATCATTCAAAAGCTATAAACTATCATTCTTTACCAGTTTCATTTCACTAAAATTATCGTTGATATTTGTGATTTGTCGGATATGGCATTCTTAAACCTAACATTAACCCAAACTTTGTAGAGGATAATGATGACCGCTATGGGTATGCTGGTTTTTTGAAGTACTTCGAAATTGAAAATAGTTGAGGCAATTGTAATTGAAAATATGATTTATTTTACATCTTATGTCTGTTCCTGTTTTCAGGATTTAGTAAAAATATAAATTGTAAGTTACTGAAAATCAAATTTATAAATGTATAGTTAAAATGAATAATTGGTTTTTAGAAGCTATTTAAAATAATGTCGTTGCTTCAATATGCACAGAGGATCGGTGGGATCTTGCTACCGATCTTGAAAAAGAATCAGATTAAGTTATCTACAATTTATCGAAGATTTAGTTTTGAAAATAGAACGAAATCAAATCAGAATTTTCTGATTAAAAAGTCTTTTTCAGCGTATTTTCATGTGGATCATTTGTAATGATCTATAATTTATCATTATTGAATTATAATTTATCATTAGGAGTGTTAATTATTTTTAACATTGGCTTAACAATTGTCAATATGGCAATTTAACAACTGTGATTTTTAGATTATAGCAGTTTAAGAACCTTTAAAATGAAATTTTATGATTAAACTACACAACCAAACAAAACTGAAAACTTTTACTAGACTATGCTGTATAGTATGCTGTTTAGTTTTCGGTGTTGAACAAACACATGCGTCGGCAGTAACGAATACTGTGGAAGAGTTATTTACTGTATTGGACAATCAAGACAGAACTATAACTGGAACAATAATAAGTAGCGATGACAGTAGCCCTCTTCCTGGGGTTAATGTTATAGTAAAAGGAACTACAAATGGTACGGTAACCGATTTTGATGGTAATTATTCCATAACAGTTTCATCTTCCAATAGTATATTGGAATTTTCGTCGATAGGGTTTGCAACCCAAGAAATTGCCGTTGGTGCCAATAGTACTATTGATGTATCAATGGCCCCTGACCTTACTAACTTGGACGAAGTTGTAGTAGTGGGTTATGGTACTGCGAAAAAAGAAACCTTATCAGGTGCTGTTGAACAAGTATCTGCTGAAGTTTTTGAAGATCGTGCGGTTACCAACGTGGCATTGGCTTTACAAGGGCAAACACCAGGTCTTACCGTTACCAGAGCTTCATCAAGACCAGGCAATGAAAATATTTCTTTACAAATAAGGGGTATTACTTCAATTAATGGTGGAAGTCCATTAGTTGTTATTGATGGTGCACCCGCTTTCGATGATAGTGAATTTTTTCAAATGAACCCAGATGATATAGAATCTATCAGTGTCCTTAAAGATGGTGCAGCTTCTATATATGGTTCTAGAGCGGCGAATGGTGTAATTCTTGTTACTACTAAAAAAGGTAAGGGCAAAATGAAAATCGAGTTTAATTCTAATACAAGACTTAATTATCTAGGTTTAAAGCCACCGTTTCCAGGTTACCGAGAATATGGACAAATATGGTTAGATGCAGCAGAGCAAGATGTAGCTGCTGGGGGTATTGCTAATTATTGGAATTGGGGAGAAGAAGCTGTAAGAGGTATGGCAGCAGGACAAGCTGGTTATTATGCAACACCAATAGTTGATGGCTGGGGAGCTAATGGATTTTTATACATAGCGCCTGCGGATCGTTATGAAGAATTGTACGGATCTAATGTTGGGCATCAACAAAGTCTGAGTCTTTCAGGAAGTTCAGATCAAGCGAGATATAGGCTATCTTTGGGCTTATCCGAATCACAAGGTGCCTTAAAAACTGCTTACGATGGTGTAAAACAATATTCTGTACGTTTAAATACAGATTTTGATATTTCAGAAAGACTAAATTTAGCAACCAATATTTCATTGCAAAAAAACCTTACATCCAGTCCTTCTTCAGGTTTTGGACGAGGTTTGGTTGGGCAAGATGCACCAATATTCCCATCAAGAAATTCTCTTGGACAATGGTATGGAAATTTTGGAAGATACGCTACAAATTCTATAGCAGCTACCAGTGAAGGTGGTAGGGATAATCTGGAAGAAAACATAGCAAAAGTTTCTTTAAATCTTACGTATGATATTGGGCATGGCTTTAGTGCTAATGTTACGGGAACATATAACCATGTAAATAGTAGACAAGATATTACTAATTTATCTGTACCTGTATTTGGATGGGAAGGAGAAAGTTTCGATCAAGCAGTAAACTCAACTTCAAGTATTCAGGCTATTCATCTTATTAATGAATATCAAACCTATGGTGGTTTTTTAAACTATGAGACAAGCGTGGGCGATCATAACATTAAAGCTATGGTTGGTAGTACAGCTGAAATAGATCAATTTGCAGGGCTTAGCGCAACAAGAACTGATATTGTAAATGAAGGCGTATTTGATTTAGCAGTTGCTTCGGGTGTTCCAACTATTGGTGGTGCTGGAAATAATAATAATACAAGAGGACAAGATCATGATGGCCTATATTCTTATTTAACAAGACTTAATTATGATTATAATGAAAAATACTTGGTTGAATTAGTGGGCAGACGTGATGGCTCTTCAAGATTTGCACCTGGATTTAAATTTAATAATTATGGCAGTGCTTCTATTGGCTGGAACATTCATAAAGAGAATTTTATGGAAAGTCTGGATGCGGTCAGCAATTTAAAACTTAGGGCAAGTATTGGCTCTAGTGGTAATCAAGCAGGTATTGGTAAGTATGACTATGTATCTACAATAGCTCAGGGAACTGAACTTTTTGGTGAAGGTGGAACATTAAGCAATAGAGCTTCAGTTGCTGGTATAACAACTACAGCTCGTTCTTGGGAAGTTGTTACCATCAAAAACATTGCAATCGATTTTGGACTGTTCAACAATAAACTTACTGGTACTTTTGAAACCTACGAAAGAGAGAATAAGGATATGCTTTTAAGTCAAACATTTCCTGTGCTATTAGGTGGTAATGCTCCAGAAACCAATATTGGAAATTTGAAAACCACTGGATGGGAAGCCATGCTAAATTGGAAAGATTCAAAAGGAGATTTCTCGTATAACATTGGTGTCAACATGAGTGACAACACGAATAAATTGGTTAATCTAGAAGGAGGAGGAGGCTCAATAGGTCCAGGCTATAATAGATTAGTTGAAGGTTTTCCATTAAATTCCTATTTTGTGTTTGAAACAGATGGGCTATTCCAATCACAAGCAGAAGTAGATGCCTATAATGGATTATATGATGTAGGTGGATCCTCAGTGCCCAATGGTGCAAATGCCTTGCGTGTAGGAGATACTAGAATAGTAGATTTAGATGGCGACGGCCTTATTAACGCAATAAACCCGGACAATGATAAAGGTCAGGGTGATATTAAATTTGCGGGAGATGCACAAGTGCACTACGTTTTTGGTCTAAACCTAGGGGCAAAATACAAGAATTTGGATTTTACGGCCTTTTTTCAAGGTGCTCTAAAACAAAAAGTACTTAGACAAGGTGTTAGTGCCTTTCCTTTTAACAACCCTTGGCCAAACCAGACTAATGCTTATCAAGGCCTTACGTGGACTCCAGAAAATACAGGTGCAGCATATCCAAGATTAACAGCGCAGAGAACTCTTGCGCGGTGGAATTGGTCCAACACTGATACCTTTTTGCAAGACAATAGATATGTACGTCTTAAAAATATTGTAATTGGATATTCATTGCCTTCCAGTGTTTTAGACAAATTGAATATGGATAAAATACGTGTTTATTTTTCTGGGAATGATCTTTTTGAATTCAGCTCTTTGGTTGATGGTTATGATCCTGAAGATGGAAACGTTCCTACAGTGACTGATGCCAACGTTCAAAGATCAGTATATCCTTTTCAACGTACTGTTGCAGTTGGAATTAATCTAGCGTTTTAATGCACATGAAAAGTCAACAACAAATGTTCAACAAAAAAAATATACAAATGAAAAAAATAATAGTGTTATTTTCAGTAGTATTCCTGTTTATGGTAAGCTGCGAAGACACATTTCTAGATTTACAGGATTTAGATAGTGTAACCGAGGCAGTATTCTTTGACAATCCGCAAGATTTTGTAGATGGTGCTAATGAATTTTATCGTGGGCTACATTCACCTCAAAATACAAACCCTGGTAATGGATCTGCATTTAACCGTGGTTTTGCACAAATTTCAGATTACGGCACAGAGTTAAACGGTTATTTTCAAGACTATGGGCAAGGTACCAATCTACCTACAGCTCAAGACCTTTATTGGACCAATGCATATTGGTATCTTAGAGATGTAAATACTTTAATTCAAAAAGGAGATGAGTATGTTGCTAATGGCGGTAGTGCATCAGGGATAAGTGAATCCATTGCAGCAGCTTACTTTTTTAGGGCATACCATCACTTTAATTTGGTAAAACGTTTTGGTGGTGCACCTATTATGACTGTAGTACCTGGTTTAGGTGATGAGATTTTATTTTCTGCCAGAAACAGTAGATATGAAGTTATAGAACAAGTTCTAGCAGATTTGGACCTAGCAATTGCAGGTTTACCTGCAACAGCAACAGGTGCTAATCTTGGAAAAATTAGTAGTATAGCTGCAACGGCCTATAAGGCACGTGTACTCCTATTTGAAGGTACTTGGGAAAAATATGTAGGTACTGCTACGGATTTTGATGGGTCTGGAACCGCTAACAACGCAGATGCTTATATTGCACAGGCAGTAACCGTTGCAAAAACTGTAATGGATAGTGGTGATTATGAAATTTGGAACCAAAATGCTGACCCACTCATGGAAAACAACTCATACAAATGGTTATTTTCTATAGAGGGTTCTGATTCTAACCCAGGAGGCTACACCAAAGCTTCAAATAATGAATTCATTATACAAACGGTATTCGATCATGCAGCAAACATTCGCATAGGCGCTATATTTACACAAATATGTGAAAGTAGAAATGCTGCAACACAGCCAGCTTTGGATATGTATTCGTCTATAGACGGCTTGCCAATAGCCAAATCGCCCCTATTTCAAGGGTATGCTAAACAATCTGATCAATTTATTGATAGAGATCGTAGAATGTGGGCTAATTTTGATGCGGGAGTGGCACCTGTGGATGGATCATTTGCAATACCAGTTATTTCAAATGTCAGTAATTCTAATTTACCCAATCAAAAATTTAATACTTGGAATAAGTATAGGGTTACTGGGGAAGAATCTTATAATTATCCTCATTTAAGATATGCCGAAATATTACTTACCTATGCTGAAGCCCTATATGAGCGTGATGGTTCTATTTCTGATGCTGATTTAGATATATCTGTTAACCTTATTAGGGACAGATCTGGTATTGCTCCATTAACCAATGCCCTGGCTACTACTAATGATTTAGATATGTTAGAAGAAATAAGAAGGGAAAGAACTGTAGAGTTATATATGGAAAATAATAATCATTGGAATGACATACGTAGATGGAATACTGCAGTGGACTTACTTAGCGCTGATATTATAGGAGCAGTAATTGAAGGAACTGAATACGATGTAAATTCGCCTACATATGATGCTGAGCTTTTTGATCCAGCAATTGCCGTTCATGGTTTTGTAGATGATTACCCATCTGGTGTAGGACCGGTACAAGCTTTAATTATTGATCCAGTTGGTTTTAGGCCCTATAATCTGAAAAATTACCTGTGGCCATTACCACTAGAAGAACTTGTCTTAAGCCCAAGCTTAGTGCAAAACCCAGGATGGTAATCAATAAAAGTTATAGTTAATTTGAGTTAGTTTGTTTAGTTAGGGGCAGCTGTAGAGAAAACTACAGCTGCTTTTTTTTGGGATATATTGGGCCTCACTTTCTTCAAGTTAAATGAAAGGGAATTTTAACATGGAGATTCCATAAACCACCAGTATCCATTAGTATGGTGTACCTCTGATGAGCGATTGTCTCTTTTCAATGCCCAGACAGTTCGTCTAATACAAGAAGGGAGGTTTAGAAATACAACGAGCGTCTCTATATCAAAACGATAAAGTTAGGTGGCATTGTAAGGTAAGTTTATTTGACAGAAATGGTATTGGACTCCCCTTTTTGTTCCATAAATTCAGTTGGCGTTACATGGAATAATTCACGGAATGTTTTGCTAAAGTAGGCAGAGGAGTTAAAGCCCGCCATATGGGTAATCTCTTTTATGGAGTACCTATTTTGTTGCAAAAGCTCGGAGGCATACCTCAACCTGATGGTTCGGATAAAATGGCTGGGATTGTTGCCGGTAAGAGAGCTTATCTTCCTGTAAAATTGAGACCTTCCTATACCCAATTCATGTAATAGATCTTCTTGTTTAAAATCGATATCCTCTATATTTTCCAAGATAATCTTGGTTGCTTTGTCAAGAAATACCTCGTCCATATTGTTGGAGGTTACTTCACTTGAAGGGAATAGGCCTCCAATCTCAGAGAACCTTTGTCGAAGTCTCTTTTTGGCTTCTAACAAATTTTTGATCCTAGCTTTTAGTACACTGGTAACAAAGGGTTTTGATAAATAGGCATCCGCTCCGTTGTTGTATCCATCAATACGATCATCTTCCAAACTACGTGCAGTTAGCAGGATTATAGGAATATGACAGGTTTCAAATTCGGTTTTAAGGGACCTACACATTTCAAAGCCATCCATAATGGGCATCATTACGTCGCTTATAATTAAATCTGGAAAGTGTTTTTTTACCATTTTTATACCTTCACCACCATTTTTTGCTTCAAAAACTTTATAATGATCTTGGAGGTCGTTTTTTAAATGTAGCCTAAGCTCCCTGTTGTCCTCTACCATTAAAATTGTGGGTTTTTGAATTTCGCCCCCTTTGCCGGTCTCAGATTTTAAAACCAACTCATCATTGGCAATGGACATTTCATATTCCACGGATTTCATGGAGTTGATCAAGAATTCATCTTTAACATTTTCCACTTTTTCTGGCTCGGCTTTAATGTCCAAAGGTAGGCGTACCACAAATTTACTTCCTTTCTGATATTGGCTTTCCACAAAAATTTCCCCACCGTGCAATTCCACTAAACCCTTAGTAAAATTAAGCCCAATTCCCGTTCCGGCCTTGGTAATATCCACATTGTAAAAACGGGAAAAAATGTTCTTCATCTGCTCTTTGTTCAAACCAACACCAGAATCTTTTACCGTGATTTCAACATAGTTGTCCAATCGTTCATTTTTAATGAAGAGGAGATTGGTTTTGTTCTTTTTTTCCGATATTTTTTTTATTGACACTAAAATTTCCCCTCCTGGGTTAGTGTACTTTATGGCATTTGATATTAGGTTGGTAATAATTTTTTCCACTTTGTCAAAGTCAAACAGAGATGTAATGTTTTTGGATGAGGTGGTGAAACGATAGTCGATTTCCTTTCGTATTGCCAAGCCAATAAATAGGGAAAAAATATCTTCACTAAATTTAATAATATCTCCTTTCTCCAATCGAAGGGGGGCCATGCCCACATCCATTTTACGATAGTCCAATAATTGATTCACCAAATGCAAAAGCCTTCTAGCACTTCGTTGAATGGAAATCGCTGAGGTCTTTACGGTCTCGGGATTTGCAGTGAGATTGGACAAGATTTTATCTACGGGATTAAGGATGAGTGTAAGGGGAGTCCTAAATTCGTGGGATACGTTTATAAAAAATTGAAGCTTCATTTGATCCAGTTCATGCTCTTGGGCCTCCTGTACTTTTTGGGTATAATAGCGCATTACTATCCAAACCACGGCAAGTCCACAAATAAAATATAAGGTATAGGCCCACCAGGTTTTCCATGGAGGGGATAGAATTTGAAATTCAACGGTTGCCGTTTTTGCATTGTTCCATTGTCCGTCCAAAGAAGCTTTAACTTCAAAAACATAATCTCCTGGCAATAAATTGGAATAATTTACATCCCTGCTATATCCTATAGTTTCAAAATCGTTGTCAAGTCCTTGCATTTTGTATGCATATTGTACCTGTTCTGGATTTTCAAAGTGCAAAGCCAAAAATTCGAAGGCGATGTAATTTTCATCATGTTTTAAGTTTAGACTGGAAGCTTCTTCCAAGGACTCCCGCAAAAGGACCCTGTTGCCTATGGTATCCCCAACCACAACTTGTTTGTTATTTAGTTTAAGGGATGTTATTTTGGGTTGAAGAGCTACGGAGGCATCCAATTTTATATCATCAGGATGAAATATATTGAAACCATTTATGCCTCCAGCCAGAATGCGTCCATCTTTGGTTTTTTCAATGGACTTACTTTGGTATTCCGAACCTTGTAAGCCATCATGGACATTAAAGTTTTTGAATTGACCTGTATCTGGATTTAATAGCGATAATCCACTCTTGGTGGTAATCCAAAAATTGTGGTTTTGGTCTTCCTCTATCCCAACCACCAGATTGTTTGGAAGTCCGTTTTGTGAAGAATAGGATTTTACCAAATTAAGATCGGGATCTAACATATAGATACCACTGTCGGCACCAATCCAAATATTGCCCAAATGGTCTTCTGTAATATGGTTAATTAAATTCCCTTCAATCCCATTTTCCTTGATTTCAGAAAAGGGAATATCCTCTGGAATAAACGCATCCAATTGTGTTAAATCAACAAAATTCAATCCAAGGGAAGTACCTACGAAAAGACGGTTTTTGGAATCAATGAACAAATAGAACAGCATGTTACTGGCCAAGCCATTTTCTTTTACGGAGAGGTTCTTATAGTTGAAAAACTTTTTGGTATTGGGGTCATATATGCTTAATCCCTCTGTTCGCAATGCCAACCATAAGCGATTTTTAGAATCTTCAACCCCGCCCCAAACCGAGTTTTGGCCTATAGAGAAGGTGTTGTCAGGGTCATGTAAAAATTGCTGCACCTTGTGTGTTTGGGGATCAAACATGTTTAATCCACCGTCTAAGGTGCATACCCAGATAGCACCATCATTGCCTTCAAAGGTGTATAGGATTTTGTTGGAACTCAAGCTTCTTCGATCGTTGGGGTCGTGACTAAAATGTTGAAAGGAATTTTCTTTTTCATTAAAGAGGTTTAATCCACCATTATAGACGCCTAACCAAATTCGCTCCTCTGAATCTTGCAGCACAGATTGGATTATCTTCTCATTGAGTCCATTGGGATTATCCGGTTGATAGTAATAATGGCCAAAGGAATCTTGGGAAAGGTCCAATTTACTTATGCCCTTATCGTAACTGCCTATCCAGAAAATACCATCCTTATCCTCATAAATTTTTGAGGGCTTGTTGTTGGGAAGTGAAAAGGGGTCGGAAAAATTGTTGACCAGGTTTTGCTGGACCGAAATATCACTTTTTTGTACAACAAACAACCCGTAACCGTCCGTAGATGCCCATAATAATCCATCCTTATCCTGATAAAGGTCACGTAAGGGAACACTATTTTGAGTAAAAGATTTGCGACTGAAACTATTGGCCCCTCTATCCCAAAAAATCATATTGGAAAGATCATTTCCAATCCAAAAGTCGTTATCAGAATCGGCAAAGACGATTTTTGGAATATGGTTTAGCTCATAATTTCCATTACTTTTTATAAGGATACGTTCAAAATTATCCTTTTTAGTATTGTATCGGTTAAGGTACTGACCGTTTGTACCTACCCAAATAACATCGTCATTATCTTTTACAATAAAGTTTACATTGCTATTATCTAAGGAATGTAAATTGGATTCATCGTTCAGGTAATAAAAAATCTCCAATTTTTCAATGTCCTGGTCATAACCGTCCAAGGCTATCTTTATAACCCCATTGTTCGTGGCCACCCATAACGTATTGGTGATACCATCATATAATAGATCATTGATAAATTTGCGCGGATTGTTGGATAGTGAAAGTCGTTTGTAGAGGTCAATACGTAAAAAACTGTTTGTTTTTTTATTAAAACAATTTAGGCCATTGTTTGTGCCAATCCATAGGTTTCCATGGATATCCTCTTCAATGGCATTGATTCTATTATTGCTAATAGAGTTTGGATCATTAAGAATAGATTTATAGATGGTAAACTCATATCCATCATATTTGTTGAGGCCATCTATGGTACCAAACCACAAAAATCCTTCCGTATCTTGAAAAATGGTCAAACAGGTACTACTCGATAGACCATCAACGGTGTCAAGATTTTCAAATTTGGAATTGTTAAACTGGGCGGTAGCAAAAAAGTGCGCCAAACAGCACAATAAAATACTATTTATCCTTATGTTCATTTAGGTTTAGTTAATTCAGTGAAACCTGTACTTTGCCCCATCAGTGCTTAGGGTGCATATACGCATTCAAAATAGGGAAATTTGCTGTATTTATAGGGGTAATCCTGAAAAATTTACGCTTTAGGGGCATACTTTTATATTCCAAACAATTCTTAGGTATAAATGGTTTTTAATTTTCTGGATCTTAGTTCGGATTAAGTTCTTTGGTTTATTATTCCGCTTCGATTTTAGTTTTGAAAGCATACAATGCAAATGAGCCTAGCCAATGTTGTCCTGCATAATCTCCATCCGCGATTTTGGAAAGAGAATAGGCTATATGGTCGGTAGCCAAATTATAAGCATTGATATTCTCTTTTAATGGGTAGAGACACCATGCTCTTGAGAAATTAACTCCATCCAAATGAACCAGATGCCCATCAGAACGATCGCGTACCTGCCCTGGACTAAGGGATAAATTTTGATGGAATAAAGAAGGTAAAAACGCTTCTGACCATTTTTTAAATTCTTCTTCGGAAAGTACTTTTCGCATAATATCAATTTCTTGCAAACAAGGAGAGAGGAAGTCATATCCACTTGGTTCCCAATGTATAGGGCAATCTTTATCGTTGCTGTAAAATCGGATCGCAGCTTCTTTGATTGCATCGGATAGCGCATTATTCCCAACGGTCTGTGCATAGTCGAAAGCAAAACTAATCCCGAAAGCCGTATTGGAATGCGTGCCCACCCGAATAGGGTAAACCAATTTTGGAAGATATTCCAAATAGGCATTTGAAATATAATCTTCTAACGGTTTTAGGCTATTGTACCATTTTTGGGCCATGGGATTGTTCCAAGTGAACAATTCTTCTTGAAGTTTGAGCAGCCAGGCCCAACCATATGTTCTTTCGAACGACTTGCTTTCTCGATTTAATGAGAAATAGGCCACTTCTTTTTCGATGTTTTCCGCGGTAAGGTTCTTATCGAGCATTCGAATCGCCTCTTCTTTATTGGCTAGGTCAGGGAAGTTTTTTAATAAATAGACCAAAGACCAGTGGCCATGTACGGCAGAATGCCAATCAAAGCAACCATAGAAGGTAGGATGGTGCTCAATGGGCATGGCCAGATCGCTTGGTTGTGCGATTACCAATCCTGACTTGTAGGGAAGTGGGTTTTGAATGCAGCCAAGGGGCAATTCACTAAGCCGGTTGGCTTCGTTGATGTCCAATACTATTTTTTTTGTGCTTTTGGTCAAGGGTGGGGAAGTGGTTTCCTTTTTCGTTGCATTGTTACATGAGCTTAGTAAAACGATACATAGACCAATGCCTAGTAAAAATCGATACTTCATGGTTTTGCTGGTTTCAAGCCGGTAAATGGTTGTTTTCATTCCTTGGATAATTTTTTTATTAAAGTCAGAATTTCCCATGATACTAAAATATGGAAAACCTTTCCTAATGAAAAGAGTAAAACCAATCACTTTTTGTTTTGTGCCTTTTTAATATTTGGTCCGTGCAGTAAGGGTGATGAAGATGGGTCTAATTTGCAGGTAACATTGGGCTGTGACATTTGCGAACAAACAAGAGAGTGTTTATATGAACTAAATTCTTAAAACGTATTTTCTTCTGTCGATAAGTTTCTTTTTCCCGTATACTTTTAAGGTTTGCCATATATACGTTTTTCTGCACCTATATGAAATTTGGTTAACTTTAAGCTTTAACATACGCTTTCCCATTTGTAGGAAGAGCCTTTAATATTTTCAAATGTTAGTAATAGAGGAATCGTAAATTTCAGAGAAAGTTTTAAAAAACGATCGTTTTATTGAACTTTAAAATTTTTAATAATGCATTCTACAATAAAAATTAAAGAATGTCTTTTCTAAGAGAGCGTATTTCAATTTCATCATCCGCAAGTTTTTCAAATTGATTTTGATTCATGATAATTAAACCAATATCTGTTAACCCCAATGGCCCATAACTATTCTCAGTTATATACCTGCCATTTTCAAGTTCAAGAATTCCATTTGAATCGATAAAATGTTCGTCATCTAAGAATCTAAAATGTATGTCTTTAATTTTTCTGTTTTTGAAAAGTATTCTTGAAGCTAACCCACACCGCTGAGCAAATTCAAATTTTGAATATTTGTTTTTATCATGACTTTTAGTCAAGTCATAATTCCCATATGGATCATTAGGGAATAAGATGATTTGACCATCTGAAAACTTAATCTGGGATTGAAACACCTGCATGCTATTATCAATCCTATGATTGAATCTAATTTTTGATATTTTTTTGCCAATTATTTCAGAAATTATCATCGTTTATTTCAACTATTTGGATTGTAAAAAGAAAATTAACCAGAATAGCGCCCAAATCAAACCTAATGAATTGATAATTGTCGAAAAACCACTTTTACGGCCTTTTCTAAGGTCCATGATTGCAGGAATCAACAACAAATTGATTGAAAGGGTAATCGGTAAGACCATTATTCCGAAACCCATCGGCCCTCCCCCATCTTTTAATATCACAAAGGAGCACCATAGGAAGTAGATGTTGACAAGAACAATGGATGTTGAAAGTACCTTCCTAAACGCTGGAGACATATAGAAACTGCTTTTTTAAGACTTATCGTTTTATTGAATTTTCATAAAAGTCTAAATGTTATCGGAATAGTCCTATAAACCATAACATTTTTGTCATCAAAACTGTAGGGCTCAAGCTCTTTTAGAGAATTCATCATCCTAAAGCACTCAGTATCTAAAGAGATATGGACACCCTTTAGAATTCGAAGATTATCAACCTTACCGTCTTTGTCAATTGTAAACTGAACTATCACCTTCCCTTGTATACCCCCTTCTTGTGCTATCTCAGGATATCTAAACTTGTCGCGAATGTGCCTTTGTATTTTTTTATTGTTAGAATCAGACATTACGTCAATTCCTAAGTCTTCTATAGTTTTTGCATTCTTGGGAATATATTCCCCATGCTTTACTACGAAAGTATAATCCAGCTTGGACTCAACATTACCTTTCTTATCGTAACGAGCCCATACACCATATGGCCGATCCCCCAAATATGATTTGGACCAGGATTTTTGCCCATTTTTGACTTTATAAAAAGTATGTGTGATTACGCTATCATTGACTTGTTCAACCTTGAGGGCATAAGGTCCATTTAAAGACTCAGTCCTGCCATACTTATCTTTAAAGTAAGTGACATTGGGTTCTGTTTGAGCAGCTATAATGTTGGAAAACAGAAATGCAAATAAAAATAGTTTTCTTGTCATATTTCTTATGTTGTTTTCAATCCTTTATTTAAACTTTCATTCGGAAGATAATATAGCGATTATGAATAATAAATAGAATAACCAATAGAACCCCTGAAAGCCTTTAGTAATTGTATTCCGCTTCTCAGCTAACCAATTATTTTTAGGATTCTTCTTGACAACTTTCCTAATCATCATCTGAATTACAAATTTGTTCCAGATAAATACAGCTATTCCAACTATCAATATAAGTCCTATCTTCTGTAAGAAGCTCATTATTTGTTTAAACTATCGCTACCTAAGTTATATATCATACTTAGTTTTTAAGGAATATATAAGCGGAATACTCTTTTTGGTTCCAGCTTTTTTTCTTTCCTTTTTTATCTTCAAACAATTCGAATAATCCAAAATCCGATTCGATTGTCATTGTATATTGATTTGGGTTTTTAAGATTAAATTCATTGAGTACGTAGTAAACCCTATATTCATTTTCCTTTCTGAATTCGTCAATTTTTTTACTTAAATATTCTGATATGACTTTTGGATTTTTAAACTTCCCTGATTTCCGGTAAGAAACCTCAAAAGACCCTTCGTATTTGAAGTCAGGTTCATAAACGAAAAGCAGATTCGGGTTAGACCTTATTACACTATAATCTTTATCAAACTCCTCTTGGGTTTGATAAAACTCCTTCTTCAAGATATATCTGAACCCGTATTTTTTCGTCAAGGCTAAAACTTGACTAGCATCAAATTCATAAGATCTTCCATCTATTCGAATAAACTTATATTTAGGGTCGAATGACCAAGTTTTTATTTTGTTTTCTCCTTCATACAAATAGATGTTTACCTCACTCCTAGTGGATTGATTCATAATCTCTTTTCCTTTGACTATGATTTTGGATATCGAGTCCAGTACATTTGAATCTTCGATAATGAAATTATAACTCTCGTAAGTCCTTTCTTTGTCATAATGAGGATACATTCCGATAAGCCTCATATTTTCATTCCACTCAAGGTTTTCTAAAACTTGGCTTTTTTGTGAGAAAGAGGAAAAACAGAAAAGCAGCAAAATGATCTTAGTTAAGATTTTCATAAGTATCCTTTATTTGAATTTTAGTCTAGAAATCTGATAAGATCTCTTCCGCCATATAAAATTCTCACAATTCTTATTTTATCTTTTAAAATTCGGTAAAAAATAATGTGAGAAATATATGGTAGACTATAAAGATCTTTTTTGATGTCATTCCGTGTCCGACCTATATGATAATTAACACTTAACTTATCAAAGTGCTCTTCGAGTCCTATTAAATATTTAATGGCTTGATCATGGCCAAACTTATCTTTTCCAAATTCATAGATTTCATCTATGTCGGTTTTTGTTTCTTCAGAAAGAAAATATGGATATTTCATTTACCCAGCTTGGACGCTATAATCTCGCTCATTGATAATTTACTATCTGGGCCATTCCATCCTTTTTCGATTTCTCTTCTTAAATCTCGAATAACCTTTTCTCTATAAATACCATGCAATCTTAAGGCATCTCTAATAACTTCGCTGTTATTTTGATACTCGCCTGAAGCAACTTGCTCGTTTATGTATTCTTCCTGTTTTTTGGTAAAACTAACATTCATAACTAATGGGATTTACAACTAAGATAGCAAATATGTCCATATTAGATAAATACAGATATAAAAATTTAGACTTCTGATGAGATTAATTATGAGCAATATTCTTGGCAAGAGTCTTTGGAAAAATTATGCTTTACTTTAGAATCTGATAAAAAAAGAGCTTCTAATTCATGAGTAATACGCAACCAACCAAGAATAGTAGAATAAAAACAATAAGGTATGCATTTATCGGTAGTGCTGCATGGCGTTGGTTTCAGATAGTAATTGGTTTGATAATTTTATCTTTAGTGGTCAATCATTTAGCATCACGCGATAGCTTTCCAGATGGTGGGTCATATAGATTTCCCATTGTAGGATTTCTGGCATCCATTGTTTTATCCACTTTTATTGGAATCATAGCACATCTTAATTTTAAGTTTTACAAGAAGAAGTATTTTTCTAAAAAGGTAGAAACTGTTACTATTGCGCGGTTTCTGGCTGCTACTTTAGGATATATTACCATCATGTACATTCCTGTAAATGTTATCTTGAATATAATTTTAGGCGGCCAAACAATATTTTATAATATGTTAATAGGTTTGTTACTTACCTTATTACTGAGCTTTATTGGTATTATATTGGTTTATGCGCGCAACATTTACAGCTTGCATGTAGCATCGATAAAAAGTGCTGAAATCACAATTGAAAGTGGTGCAAGAACAACCAAACTTACTTATGAAAATATTGCTTGCTTTTTCAGCGAAAATAAAATTGTATACGCCGTTCGAAATGATGGCACTACAATTAATACCGATTTCACATTGAATGAGCTCGAAGAAAAAATAAATGATCAATTGTTTTTTAGAGCCAATCGGAAAATTATTATTCACAAAGATGCTGTGGGCCAAATTGAAAAGATTGAAAATGGCAAGCTGTGTATTCGGTTAAAAGCTTCCATTGAAAACGAGGCAACTGCCGAAATCAATATCAGTCGTTACAAGCGAATTGCATTTATGAATTGGTTTCAATAAAAGATATCAAAAACGACCGACTATTCAGTTGTAAATTCACGACCATTCAGTAAAAATATTAATGTTTACAAGGGTTTTCATGGATTTTGTTCATTATTTCGTTCGGAATTTAAAATCAATAAAAAATGAACAAACTCACCTTAACACAAAAGTTAATTCCATTAATTACCATTGCTATCATCTGCTTTTTATGGTTTGGACCAATCCGTATTAGCTATATAGAAAATATCATTATTTCTATACTAATCATTATTGCAAACTACATTGAATACAAGGGAAAACCATTTTCAGCACTTGGTTTTCATCGCGAAAAATTCAGATTCAAGAACATAGTCGTACTTGCTCCGTTAGTTGCACTGGGGCTCTTTGTTTTTTATGTCTTTGTATTGGTTCCTGGAAGTACAAAACTCACTGGAGTTCCTATAGATTATTCAAGTTTTGATCAATTGAAAGGAAATCTTCCAGCCTGTTTAATTGCCTTATTACTAGTTTGGGCTTCTGCAGGGTTTGGAGAAGAAATTATCTTTCGCGGTTATTTTATGCGACAATTTGTAAAATTCTTTGGAGAAAGCAAAGTGAGTATTGTGCTTAACATTCTCTTACTTGCTTGTTTTTTCGGGTTTATGCATAGTTATCAAGGAATTACAGGGCAGCTTGTAGCTGGTACAGTTGGAGCGCTCTTAGCACTGATATTCTACTTGCGTAAATACGATTTGTGGTTTGTTGTTGCGGTGCATGGTTTTTTTGATACCATTGCTTTGATCTGTGTTTACTTTGGATTGGTGTAATGATGCTGTACCAAACTTATCCATTACCTTCTGAATAAAATACATACACAGATTAGAAAAAAAGAAGCTTTGCCAAATAAAACTCAAGTAAACTTCAAAAATGATATTGACGTTCTACTTCAAGAAATAGTAAGAATCAAAAAATAATCAAACAGATTTTCTTAATCCATATCCCTTATTATCTCAGTGATATTGCCCAAAGTATCCGACATAACTACTACTTCATTTTTTACTCGCCCACCAAAGCCATTCTTGGCAGTAAACCTAGTAGTAATGATTAAAAACGAATCCTTGTCTATATAGGTAGTTTCCAAATGCTCGTAGGAGTCAGGGTCATTTAGCGACTGTTTTATGTGTTCAGTCAACTTGATATGTGAGCCATCCCATCCACTAAACAGTTTTTGGATATTTTGTTGGTGCTGCTCTTTTTTTGTTAATGGTTTTTCAGGTTCTCCCTCGCACGTAAAATAGAAAAATATGGACAGGCCAAAAACTGATGCAATTAGGAAAGCACATCCTTTCTTAACGTCTTGTTTCTTTGCTTTTTCTGTCATAATAAAATGGTTTTGTCATTGTAAATGTAATTGAGAAGCAACCGAACGGTTGTTACGTAACTTGATTTTTGCTCTGAAATTGTTCTTATGAAAAAAGAGGGCAATGAGCAGTTACTTACTAACCTTGCAAAAAGAGTAAAGGAATTGCGAAAAATTAAAGGTGTTACCCAAGAAGATGCCCTAAATGATACTGGAATTCAATTCTCTCGGATTGAGCAAGGAAAACGTGATATCCAACTTTCCACACTTCAAAAACTTTGCAAGTATTTTGGAATATCTTTGAAAGAATTTTTCGACGGCTCCTTTAGAATGTAAGATGAGACAATTTAGAATGTAAGCTTTTATCTACGGTATTAAAGTTGTATTTTCCAAATCAACTAATAGAAGCATGGCAAGAGATTTTAACTATTTGTTAAAAAAGCATGGAAAAGAGGGGGCAAGGCAAGTTTTTGAAAATTCTTGCGCCAAAGTGTTTAAGGAAGAATTCGAAAATTCATACCCTGTCGAATGTAATCCTGGAGATGAAGGTATAGATGTATTTGTTGGTGATTTTTCAGATAAAATAGATGTTTACCAATGTAAATGTTTTTTTTATGAAATAGGAGATTCTCAAAAAAAACAAATCAACAAGTCTTTTAATACTGCAATTAAATCTAAAGAATATCAATTAAAGAAATGGGTATTATGCTTACCTAAAGCTTTGACTATAGATGAAGTGAAATGGTGGAGTAATTGGAAGAAAAAAAGAGAAGCTTCCCATAAAATTGAAATCCATTTGATGGACAGCATTAGCCTGTTGCTTCTAATAAAAAAGCATAACCTTCATTTGGAACTATTTGATGAAGATGAGCTAATTATTCTTAATGAAATATTGGAGCATTTAGAGAATAAGAAACAAAGTTTAAAGGAAATCTTTGATGTGCCTCCAGAAATGAACTTTTCAGACAAACTTTTTACAATGAAACTTAACTCGGCAAATATTAACGAACATGTAGAGATTTACAATAAGCAATTTTTCAATGCTGAAATTTTAACCAAAGAGGTAGAGAGTAGGAGCATTGATAAAGAGTTAAAAGAGTTGAAAAGTTTAAGAGCGGTTATTCATGAGATATGGCTTACACAGTATTCCTTGTATAATGATTATTTTGATGGTAATAGGTTATTAGGGTTGGTAAATCAAAGAATTGAAGACTTGAATCACACGGATACTTTGAAAACAGAGTTGGAAGTTAATTCATCGGAAAAAAAAGGAATTCTACATCAGTTAGCGGATGAATGTGCCATAGGATGGGTAAGAAATTATAAAGAGAGATTGACGAAATTTATGGAAGAAAGCAAATGATAGAAATAGGAGAAAAATATGAACTAGTATTAAGCTCTATGCGGATTCTAAGTCTATTAGAAGCATTTAAGAAAAATAGGACTTACCAAATGACTTTTGACAGGGTAATACTGTTCGACTTTTATATGAGGTTTCCTCAAACCATGATAAGGGAAGACGATGATGCTTCAGGTTTTGACTTTGAGGAATTATATTCTTTTTTTCATGCTCACCCTGACAGGGAGAATTATCAAAAGAGTTTAAATTTTTTACTCGCCAAGGAACTTATTTCAAAAGAGATCTCCAATTCTTCATTCATATATAGAATCACTGAACTGGGTATCGATACAGTGAATGACATTGATAATCCTTTTTCCAATAGGATGAAAGATAATGCTCAATTGGTGAAATCAAACATATCAAGAATGAGTGAAACTAAAATTAAGGAAGAAATCAGTTCTAAGAGTTTAAATAATATACATCTTATATGAGGCTAAAACTTAACAAGCTGACACTTGTAGGAGATGAAAAAAACTACCAAGTTGAATTTAAGGACGGGTTAAACTTTATTACTGGACCTATTTCAACTGGAAAGTCAACAATACTAGAATTAATAGATTATTGTTTAGGTAAAAAAAGGCATAAAGACTATGATGAGGTACGGAGAAGATGCAAATATGCGGCTTTAGACCTATTTCTTAATGATGATAGGTTTTTAATTGAGCGTCCATTGTTTGCTTTTGACCTTCCCGTTAAAGTATATAATTGGATTAACGATAGAAATGAATTTGCTGATGATTTTGACTTTTTTATCGTGACCATGCCTAAAGAAGAAAATTCTTTGGCCAGATTTTTACAAGAAAAGATAGGATTGCCTGAATTAAGATTATCTGGACAAACATTTAGTTTTCGAGACTTATTTAAATATTGCTACATAAGTCAACCAAAAATAGACAGCGAAAATATACTAGAGGAAAAAAACTATGCCCAAGCTTTTAAAAGAAAGCCAACTCTAGAAATAATATTTAACTCTTTGAACCAGTTGCTAAATGAGTTAAAAAACGATAAAAAGGAACAAAATCTAATATTAGATGGTTTATTAGACAGAAAAGAAGTAATTGTTAGTTTTTTAAGAGATGTTGAGCTGTTCTCTTCCCCAAAAGATAATGATGATAGAAAAGTTTCCCTAATTAGTGAAAGAGCTGAATATCTTTCTGAATTAATGGAGATTAAAAACGACGGTAAGTTGAATGATGACAATACTAGATCTTTAGAGTTCCAGTTGTTTAAATTTCGCAACGAAAAAGATAAGATTATAGAAGAAGAGAATGAGGTTGAAAAATATATCTCTAAACTAAATCTTTTGCAAAATCAGTATTCTAATGAAATAATCAAATTAGACTATTTGATTCTATCTAATGGTAAATTAAAAAGTATTGAATTCACATCTTGTCCTTCATGTAACAGCGAAATAGAAAATAGAGGACATGAAAGTTGCAACCTTTGCGGTAGTTTGCTGACTGAATTTAATGAAGATGAGGAAAAGGCTATAAAACTAGAAAGAAGACGCTTGAACAATAGGCTTAATTCTCTCATTGATTTTATAGGACAGCAAAAACAGTTTCTAATTACAAAAGAGAGAGCAAGGACTAATCTATTAAAAGAGATTAATTCAATTGAGGAGAAAATTAATGCAATACAAAAACAATTCATAAGCCCTTTTATAGAGAAGATAGAAATTCTTAATAGGAAAATTGGTGAGATAGATAAGAAAATTGAAAACCTTGAGGTGAGTGCAAATGTGCAAGAAGAATTGGCTGTTTTAGCAGATAATATTCAAGTCAATGAAAATAAATTAGGGCTTATAAGAAGTCAAATTAAGGACATAGAGGATGATAGTACTGATTTTTCCAATATCATTCATCAGCTTAGCACAATATTCTATAAAACACTTGAAAGTTTTGATTTTCCTAAACTGAATAACGCTTATATCAACGATACTAATTACCTTCCATATGTTAGGGGGACTAAATATGATGAGATAGGTAGCTTGGGAGCAGTTACATTGATTAATGTGGCTTACTTTCTTTCTATACTAGAACTAAGCTTGAGCCTAAAAACATCCTATCATCCTAAAATTTTACTTTTAGATACTGTGGGTAAAAACTTAGGAACTAGACAAACTCCAGATGATAGTGATGAATTCAAGGATAGTAAAATATTCAAATCTCTTTTAAAACATTTGGTCACATTT
Organism: Flavobacteriaceae bacterium; assembly: GCA_039985375.1. GTDB lineage: Bacteria > Bacteroidota > Bacteroidia > Flavobacteriales > Flavobacteriaceae > Flagellimonas. The sequence continues at coordinate 142,162 of JBDWSS010000101.1, read as the reverse complement.
TCTGAAAAATATGCTGACCAAATACAATTGCTGGTTATAAATAATGACTATACAGATGTTATTGAAGACTCTAATATCATAGTCAAATTTGACGGAATAGGAACGAAGGGGAATAAGTATGGGTTAATTGATGATATTATCACATAAATAATATTTAAGTACTAAATACTTTTTCCTTTATCTCTTGAAAGATTGAAAAAAAAATCTATTGTTATATAGCAAAGGTCAAAAAAGGAATAATTATCGTACAAAATCCGTACAGTTATAAAAACAAAAAATCCGTAAAAAACTGTTTATAAGTTAATTACGGATTTAGAATGTACTCGAGGCGGGACTTGAACCCGCACGGGCAAATGCCCACAGGATTTTAAGTCCGGCGTGTCTACCAATTCCACCACTCGAGCAGGACTTAAATAAAAAAACGCTGTAACCAGCGTTTTTTGAGCGAAAAACGGGATTCGAACCCGCGACCTCCACCTTGGCAAGGTGATGCTCTACCAACTGAGCTACTTTCGCATTTTAAAGAACATAAATAAACACCAGTTTTCGCCGATGCGGATGCAAATTTAATACATTTCTATAAATTATAAAGAACTTTTTTAAGAGGATGCCTTTTTCTTTTTACCCAATAAACGTTTAATCTCATTGAGTTTCATTAAAGCCTCCACTGGGGTCAAGGTATCTATGTCTAGATGTAAGATTTCTTCCTTGATTTCTTCCAAAAGTGGATCGTCCAAATTAAAGAAACTTAGTTGCATCTCATCCTGTGATGTCTGTAACTTTTCGGTCATTGCTTCACTGGAATGGGATTTTTCCAGCTTCTTGAGCATTTTGTTTGCCTTTTGAACAACTTGTTGTGGCATTCCGGCCATTTTGGCTACATGAATACCAAAACTATGCTCGCTCCCGCCGGGAACCAGTTTCCGAAGGAACAGTACATTGTTTTTTAGCTCTTTAACCGAAACATTGTAATTTTTTATTCTATCAAAAGTGGTGGTCATCTCATTAAGCTCATGGTAGTGGGTAGCAAAAAGCGTTTTTGCTCTAGAAGGATGCTCATGAAGGTATTCAGAAATGGCCCAAGCAATGGAAATACCATCATAGGTACTGGTACCCCTGCCAATCTCGTCTAAAAGCACCAAGCTTCGTTCCGATAGATTATTGAGAATAGAAGCGGTCTCATTCATTTCAACCATAAAAGTAGATTCGCCCATGGAGATATTATCACTAGCACCTACCCGGGTAAAAATTTTGTCAACAAGTCCTATGTTAGCTGCTGAAGCCGGCACAAAACTTCCCATTTGGGCCAGCAGAACAATCAGGGCGGTTTGTCTCAAAATGGCCGATTTACCACTCATGTTAGGTCCGGTAATCATAACGATCTGCTGGTCATCACGGTTTAGGACCACATCGTTGGTAATATAGCTTTCCCCTAAGGGCAGCTGTCTTTCAATGACCGGATGTCGCCCGTCTTTAATGTCAAGTTGGGTAGAATCATCAACCTGGGGAGCAACATAGTTATTTTCCTTGGCCAACTGGGCAAACCCGCAAAGACAATCCAATTGGGCAACCAGGCGGGCATTTTGTTGCACCGTACTGATATATTCTTGCATCCATACCAAAAGTTGTTCAAAGAGTTGTTGTTCCAGTACATAAATGCGTTCTTCCGCACCCAGAATTTTGGCCTCGTACTCTTTAAGTTCTTCTGTAATGTAGCGTTCCGCATTGACAAGGGTTTGTTTGCGAATCCAACTTTCTGGAACTTTGTCTCTATGCGTATTGCGTACTTCAATATAATACCCAAATACGTTGTTCGAAGCTATTTTTAAGGAAGTTATTCCAGTGCTCTCGGTTTCTCGCTCCAGCATTTTATCCAAATAGTCCTTTCCGGAAAATGCTAAATCCCTTAGTTCGTCCAATTCCTGGGAATAGTCCTTTGCAATAGTGTTTCCTTTTTGTAGGTTGATTGGAGCTTCTTCATGAAGTACCTCTTTGATTTTTGTCCGAAGTGCTTCACAGGTATCCAATTGTTCCCCAATATCATTCAAGGATACGTTAGCGCTTTCCAAAGCCAATTGTTTGATGGGGACAACGGCTTCCAGGGAGTTTTTAAGCTGAATGACCTCTTTTGGGTTTATTTTTCCGGTGGCCAATTTGGAAATTAAACGTTCCAAATCCCCCATAGGTTTAATCCAACGTTGCACTTTCTCCAACTGCACGTCCTCAGTCTTAAAATAGGAAACAATCTGATGGCGCTGCTGGATTTTCACAATGTTTTTTAAGGGAAGTGCCAGCCATCGTTTTAAAAGCCTTCCGCCCATAGGCGAAATGGTCTTATCAATAATATCAATAAGGGTAACAGCGTTGAGGTTGGTAGATTGGTACAATTCTAGGTTGCGAATGGTAAATCGATCCATCCAAACGTATTCCTCCTCAGCAATTCTTTGAATTTTGTTGATATGCTGCAACCTTCTATGTTGCGTTTCCGATAAATAATGGAGCACGGCACCAGAGGCAACTATACCATGGGATAAGTGGTCAATGCCAAAACCTTGAAGCGTTTTAACCTTAAAATGATCTGCCAGACTTTCTTGGGTATAATCTTCTTGAAAAATCCAATCTTCCATGAAAAAGCAATGGAATTGCGTGCCAAAAAGTTCTTGAAATTCCTTTTTATGTGCTTTTGAGACCAAAACCTCATTTGGGGCAAAGTTTTGAAGCAGTTTGTCCACTTGCTCAACAGTGCCCTCCGATGTTAAAAACTCCCCGGTTGAAATATCTAAAAATGCAACACCTAATTTTGTTCTTCCAAAATGGACAGCGGCTAAAAAATTGTTGCTTTTGGCCGACAGAATATCATCGTTTAGTGCAACACCAGGTGTTACCAACTCTGTAACCCCTCGTTTTACAATACTCTTGGTTTGTTTTGGGTCTTCCAACTGGTCACAAATGGCAACACGTTCCCCAGCTTTTACCAGCTTCGGTAAATAAGTGTTCAAAGAATGGTGTGGAAAACCTGCCAATTCTGTTTTATCCCCACCATTGTTTCTATGGGTAAGGATAATGCCCAGAATCTTGGATGCCTTAATCGCATCTTTACCAAAAGTTTCGTAAAAATCACCTACCCTAAAAAGCAAAAGTGCATCAGGATGTTTGGTCTTGATGGCATTGTACTGTTGCATCAAGGGCGTTACTTTTTTTGATTTGGTCTTAGCTGCCAAAGCGATATTATTCTTTATACATTTGCCCAGTATTGGGTGGAAACGAAAGTATTGATTTCCTTATTGTCCCAAAATTTTTGTTGATATTTTAATGACGATAGTTGAAAAATAACATGCGGAAACTGGAAAATAGTGAGTTAAATCGATTGGATGTAGTCGGTTTTAAGAAAGCAGAAAAAACTCCTATCCTCATTATTTTGGATAATATTCGAAGCCTTAACAATATTGGGTCGGTTTTTAGAACGGCAGATGCCTTTTTAATTCAAAAAATATACCTATGTGGTATTACGGCAACACCTCCACATAAAGATATCAGGAGAACGGCGTTGGGGGCTACAGAAAGTGTGGAGTGGGAATATCGGGAAGATACATTGGAATTGGTAGAAACCCTTAAGAAACGCGAAATATCGGTAATAGCGGTGGAACAGGCCCACAATGCTACAATACTCAGCGATTTTGAGGTTGCTGCCAATAAAAAAATGGCGTTAATTTTTGGAAATGAAGTTAAGGGGGTGTCCCAACACGTAGTATCTGCCTGCGATCATGTTATTGAAATTCCTCAATTTGGAACAAAACATTCCTTGAATATTTCGGTGAGTGCCGGCGTTGTTGTATGGGATATATGGGCTAAACTAAACCGTTTAAAAACAAAAAAGCCCTGAAATTTCAGGGCTAAACAAATAGTTTGAGTTAGTTAGTTTCTCTTTTAGAGAGGCGCTAATAAAATAAAACCTTTTATAATTTCCAAACATTTTGCCAAAATTCTCTTAAAAGTATAACAAAAGAATTTTTTCCTCAAGCTGTTCCAATACCATTTCGTAATGGTTGGAATCATTTACAAAATCCAAGTCGCTCATATCCAATATCATACTATTTTGATCCGGATGGGCTTTGATAAAATCAAGATACCCCCTGTTAATTTTTTCCAAATGGCTGCCAACTATTTTTTGTTCGTAATCACGCCCACGTTTCTTAATGTTTTCCAATAAACGTTCCGTATTTTGGTAGAGATAAAGGTATATTTCAGGTTTTTTCACCTCCTTGTACATGAAATTAAAGACTTTTCGGTACAGGCCAAATTCATCTTCTTGTAAGGTTATTTTGGCAAAAATCAACGATTTGAAAATATCATAGTCACTGACCATAAAATTCTTAAAAAGATCAAATTGGGAAGTGTCGTCTGTAAATTGTTGGTAGCGATCGGCTAAAAAGGACATTTCCAATGGAAAAGCATAGCGTGCTTGATCGTCATAAAATTTGGGCAGAAAAGGATTGTCCGCAAAGCGTTCCAAGACCAATTTACCATTAAAGTCTTTAGCTATCATTTTGGCCAGAGTTGTCTTTCCAGCTCCTATATTTCCCTCAATAGCCATAAATTGAAGTTTGGAAAATAGCTCCAATCTATTTTTAAAAAGTCTATATGTGGTTTTCTTTAGCTCGTTCCGGTCCTTGCATTGCTGCAGTAAATTACGAATGTCCTTGTTCAGAACGGGATGGTAATGTTGTGGAGCAATATCTGCCAAAGGTTTTAGTACAAAATTTCTGTTTTCCAGTTGCGGGTGCGGAACGGTCAATTCTTGCGTGGAAATAACTTCATTGCCATAAAAGATAATATCAATGTCCAAGGTTCGGGATTGATATCCTGCGTGCAATGACCGCTCCCTTCCAAATGTTTTTTCAATTTGCAATAACACCAAAAGCAATTCCCCAGGAGGAAGGTCTGTTAAAACGATAACACATGCGTTTAAAAAATCGCCACCTTTAAACCCAACGGCCGGATTTTCGTAAACAGATGAGACGGCCAATAGGGTTCCCGTTTTTTTCTGAATTTGAAATAGTGCTTTTTGAAGGCTTAGGTAACGGTTGCCCACGTTACTGCCCAATGAGAGATATGCCTGCTGTTTCTTACCCATAATCAAGGAAACAAAGTAAACAAAACAATACAACAATGGTTATATTTGACCTTAAAATAAATTTGATTGCATGAAGTTTTTGAGAAATTTATTGGCGGCTATTTTAGGATGCCTGATAGCATTTGGAGTGTTGTTTGGCATGTTTGTGATATTTGCCGCCTTGATTGGAAATGCGGATAAGGGAGTGGTAGTAGAGGAAAATTCCATTTTAGAACTGAGTTTTACGGAACCTATCAAGGATTATGTAGGAAGGGATGATACAGACCCATTTGCAAGTTTATGGGAAGAAGAGGTTGGTCTGGACGATATTCTGCACACCATAAAAGTTGCGAAAGATGATAGTAAGATAGCAGGAGTAAGCCTGACCACCAGTTTTTTGCAAGCTGGATTGGCCCAAGTACAAGAGATTAGAAATGCCTTGTTGGATTTTAAATCGGAAGGGAAGTTCATCTATGCCCATTCCGATTTTTACACCCAAAAAGACTATTATTTAGCAACTGTGGCGGACGCAATGTATTTGAATCCGGTTGGTGCTATGGATTTTAAAGGTTTGGCGACCGAGATTCTTTATTTTAAGGATTTACAAGAGAAAGCCGGAGTTAAAATGGAAGTGATTAGGCATGGAAAATATAAAAGTGCTGTAGAACCCTATCTTTCCAATACCATGAGCCCGGAAAATCGGCAACAAATCAAAACATTGATAACCTCACTTTGGGATACAATGATAGCCGATATTGCAAGCTCTAGAAACATAAATGAAGCCGATTTGAATAGCATTGCCGATACACTCGGTGGCAGAACCCCACGTTATGCGATGGCCTCGGGACTTATAGATGGCAATCTTCATTTTGATGAGTATGAAGCCCTATTGGTTGATAAAATGGGACTTGATAAAAAAGCAGATATCAACTATGTGGACTTTAATGACTATATACAAGTGGCCGGTAAAAAAAGCTTGCGCACCGGAAAGGATAAAATAGCTGTGGTATATGCCCAGGGAGAAATTTACTATGGTGAAGGAGGAAAAGACTATATAGGCCAAGGTTTGATGGTCAGTACCCTTCAAAAAGCGGTGGAAAGTGAAAGCGTGAAAGCTATTGTTTTACGCATAAACTCCCCAGGGGGTAGTGCCTTGGTATCCGATATTATTTGGAGGGAAGTAGAACTCGCAAAAGAGGTAAAACCTGTTTTGGTTTCTTTTGGGAATGTCGCTGCTTCAGGAGGCTATTATATTGGAGTGGGTGGAGACAAGATTTTTGCCGAACCAACTACAATTACAGGTTCCATTGGTGTTTTTGGCACCATCCCAAATGCCCATGAGTTGGCGGGGAATATTGGCATTAATGCGGAACAGGTGGGAACCAACAAGAACTCGGTAGACTATTCCTTGTTTGAACCGATGAGTGAATCCTTCCGAGATGTGGTTCAAGAAGGTGTTGAAGACACCTACCAGGTTTTTCTTGAACGCGTGGCGGCTGGAAGAAATATGGATATAACTCAGGTAGACTCATTGGCCCAAGGAAGGGTTTGGAGCGGAGTAGATGCAAAGGAAAATGGATTGATAGACGAATTGGGTAATTTGGATGATGCCATAGCGGCTGCAGCTGAAATGGTGGATTTGGATACCTATGGAATTCGAAAATATCCGAAGTACAAGTCGGATTTTGAGCGATTTATGGAGGATTTGGGAGGAGCCAAAGCAAAAATTGGTGCAGCATTGATTCAAGAAGAAATTGGGAATGAGGCTTTCAAGGTACTCAAGGATTTCAAAAAGATTACGGAACAAAAAGGGATTCAGGCCAAAATGCCCTTTAGCTTAACCATTAAATAGGAAAATGACGGAAAAAAATAGGCGTACAGCATTTTCCATTTATTTGTATTTGGGTGCATTGTTCATCACTTCCTTGGTCGTCTCTAACCTTATTTTTCAAAAATTTTTTTATTGGAAACCTTTTGGTGATGTTACCATTTTGGGAGCTACGCTTTTCGAAGTTTCCGTTGGGATCTTACCTTACCCCCTTACATTTTTGATTACGGACCTGATTTCTGAAATTTTCGGAAAGAAAAAGGCCAATCAGATTGTGGTAGCGGGCATATTCGCTTCCTTTTTTTCTTTAGGAATTGTCTATACCGCCGGTGCGGTACAAGCAACGGATTGGTCTCCAGTATCAAACGAAATGTTCCAATCTGTATTTGGCAACACCATTGTTGCTGTTTTTGCGTCAATGATGGCCTATTTGTTGGCGCAATTTGTTGATATTCAAATCTATCATTTTTGGAAAAAACTAACCAAAGGGAAATATCTGTGGCTACGAAATAATTTTTCCACCTTTTCTTCCCAGCTGATAGATACCTTTACAGTGGTGCTTTTACTCTGCTCTTTTGGTGAAATCCCATGGAGTTTGTTTTACGGATTGGTCATTAGTGGTTTTGTCTTTAAAATTTTTATTGCCGCCCTGGACACCCCTTTGCTCTATTTGTTCGTATATCTATTGCGAAAAAGATTTAACTTAAAAATAGGGGAGGAGATACACCTGGATTAACAGCTTCTTCTTTATTTTGTTGGAAAACACCCTATTATGAAGAAAAAGGCCCTGAAAATTACTGGAATAGCTCTACTCACCATTATTGTTCTCTTAATTGCCCTACCACTACTTTTAAAAGGAAAGGTCTCAGAAATTATTAAAAATAAGGTAAACAATAACATCAATGCCACCTTGGATTTTGATGATGCTTACATCAGTTTGCTTAAAAATTTTCCATATGCCAATGTGGAGCTCGAACAAATTTCATTGGTTAACAAGGCTCCCTTTGTTGGGGATACCCTGTTTGCTGCGGAACAGATAGAGCTAAAGATGTCCATTAAAGAGCTTTTTAAGACCGCTGAAGATCCTATAGCCATTAAAAGTTTAATGTTGGATGGAGCAAAATTGCATGTAAAAGTGGATGAAGCCGAAAATGCAAATTATGATATCGCAAAGGAAGATGAAGTAACCGCAACAACTTCCATATCCGAAGAGCCAAGCAATTTTACATTGGCATTGGACTCCTATGAAATTACAAATACCGAGATTATTTATGACGATTTTGCGAGTGGTATGCATCTGGTTATTTCAGAAATGAACCATTTTGGAAATGGGGATCTTTCCCTACAAACTTCGGAACTTGAAACTACAACGGATGCCTTGGTAACTTTCGAGATGGACAGCACCAAATATCTAAGTAAAAACAAACTGTTTTTGGATGCACTTATTGGTATCGATTTAAATAACAGTAAATATTCTTTTCTTGAAAATAAGGCCATGGTCAATCAATTGCCCTTGGTTTTTGACGGATTTGTCCAAGTAAATGAGGAAAACCAGGAAGTGGACATTACCTTTAAAACACCATCATCGGATTTCAAGAATTTTTTGGCCGTTATCCCCGAAGCCTATTCCCAAAACATTGAGGATGTTCGTACCACCGGTGATTTTATGCTAAACGGAACCTTTAAAGGTATTGTTGATGATGAACATATCCCTGCATTCAACATCAAATTGTTTTCTGATAATGCCTCTTTTAAGTATCCAGATTTGCCAAAATCCGTGGAACATGTCTATATCGATACAGAAATCAACAACGCAACAGGAATTACCGAAGATACCTATGTTGCCATTAAAAAACTGTCCTTTGCCATTGATCAGGACAAGTTTAATCTAAACTCCAAGATTACCGATTTATTGGGGAATACTAAGGTCAATGCTCATATGGACGGAAAAATTAATCTTGAAAATATCTCTAGGGCTTATCCGGTGCCGGCAGATTACAACCTGAAGGGGTTATTGGTAGCGGATGTTACAACTGCATTTGATATGGCTTCTTTGGAAAATGAACAATATCAGAACACAAAGACCAGTGGTACTATGGAGCTTTCCAATTTTGAATATGCTTCGGATGAACTGAAAAACCCCGTGGCAATTAATACCGCTGCAATGACATTTAATCCTGAAACGGTCTCTTTAAATACGTTTAAAGGAAAAACAGGCGATACGGATTTTAACATTACTGGAGCTTTGACAAATCTGCTTGGTTTTATGTTCAATGATGAAAATGTGGAAGGAAATTTTAAAATGACATCCAGCACCCTGGCCTTGAATGATTTTATGGTTGAAGACACCGAAGAAGTGGAAAATGAAAGTGAAGACACTTTGCCTGAAACAGCGGAGCGTATCAAGATTCCATCGTTTTTGGACTGTACTATTGAAGCGGTGGCAAACACCGTGTTGTATGATGATCTGAGCCTAAAAAATGTTCAAGGAACCTTGATTATTCAGGATGAGACCGCCACGCTAAAAAACTTAAGATCAGACCTGTTCGGAGGAACACTGGGTGTTACGGGAACAGTTTCCACAAAGGATGAGGTATCAACTTTTGATATGGATTTGGGAATGAACGATTTCAATATAAGCGAATCGTTCCAATCTTTGGATTTGTTTAAAGCCTTGGCGCCTCTTGCCAGTGCATTGCAAGGAACCATTAATTCAGATATAAATATTTCTGGAAATTTAAAGAATGATATGACACCTAACCTTGGAACGGTGTCTGGAGATTTACTGGCAGAATTGCTTTCCACCAAAGTGGACACCCAAAACACTCCCTTGTTATCGGCTTTGGATAGTAAGCTTAGCTTTATGAACGCCGAGGATTTGGATTTGAGCGATTTAAAAACCGCTCTGAGTTTTGATAATGGTTCGGTAAAAGTAAAACCCTTTACCGTAAACTATAAAGATATTGCGGTAAATATTGATGGCAGCCATACGTTTGACCAACAATTACAATACAAAGCGACCCTGGACGTACCTGCAAAATATTTAGGCAGTGAGGTAAACAAGCTTATTGCACAGTTGGATGATACGGATATAGAAAATATGACGATACCTGTAACCGCCAATATCGGAGGTAATTATACAAGTCCAACCGTTAAAACGGATTTGAGTTCTGGTGTTTCCCAATTAACCGCCCAATTGGTGGAGATACAAAAACAAAAGCTATTGAATCAGGGGAAAGACACTGCTAAAGATTTGATTTCGAACGTTTTTAAAAAGGATGATTCAGATTCAACCCAAACCACATCTTCAAGTGTAAAAGAAGCTTTAGGTTCTCTGTTGGGAGGAACAAAAGAGGATAGTGTGGCGGTGGATTCCGCAACCAGCCAAGAAGACCCTGTGAAAAATACTGCAAAATCTATTTTAGGAGGACTTTTGGGCAAAAAGAAAAAAGACACGGTTAACTAATCAGTGAAGTTGCAGTTCGCAAATTTGATAGTGGCCGTTTCTATATGCGGTAATCAGTATTTTATCTTTTCTTGGATGCCAATTCGGTAGGGTTTCTCCGTTTTCGTTGGTTGTAAGTCGTATTGGGTTACTGCCGTCGGCATTCATGATATAAATTTCCGGTCTAGTTGCTGACATTGAGGTAACATAAACTATTTTTTTGTTGTCATTGGACCAGGAAGGGCAAAAATTATGCTTAGGCCAATTTGTTAATCTAGTCTCTTTGCCAGTATCAAGATTAAAGGTATAAATTTCATCTTGTTGATTATTGGTGTCCTTTCGGGAGAAAAAAACAAGTTCTTTACCCGTATTAGACCATTGGGGATAAAAGTTTCGCTTGTTATTATCCGTGATTTTCCTTACCAAATTACCTCTTTTGTTGACTAGAATGATATTGCCCAGGTTTTCAGATTCAGCCCAACTTACTGCAATTGTTTTTCCATTGGGAGCAAAGGATGCAAAAATGGGCTCTCCTTCTTTGGGAAATGGAAGCTTTCTAATTTTTTTGGATTTAATAGTGAGTGTAAATAGTTGAAATTTTCCATTTCTGTTGGATTCAAAAAGAATACGCTTTCCATTAGGGTGCCATGTAGGTCTTCTATTACTGAAATTACCGGAAGTAAGTTGCTTAACATTTTTACCATCTTCATCCATTAAATAGATTTGCCAAGTACTATCTCTTTTAGATTCAAATAAGATATGTGCTCCATTTGGAGCATAAGAAGCATAACGGTCTTCAAAGGAATTGTTGGTAAGGCATTTTTCTGTAGGTATTGATACTTGGGCCACCAAAGAATTATTTAACAACAGAACAATGAAATGGAAAATGTACTTTTTACTCATGGTTTTAGAGATATCGCGGAGTCAATTTCAAAGTAAAAAGATGTTATCATGGTAATGGTGGTCAGATGATATGTATTCCAACATAATATCCCTCATTTCCACGAATATTAAAAACGGTATTATCTTCAAAAATGAGGTACTGCCCTTTTATTCCTTTTAACACCCCTGTATAACTGGGCGTTTTGTCAAGATTTAAGCTTTTCACCTTTTCTGGGTATTGCAATACTGGAAACTCCAATTGGGTCTCCGTATTTTCCGCTAAAAAATATTCAGATGCTTCATCCGGGATGCTGGATTGTAACTTGTTGCGCCATTCCACCAAGTCCACATCCTCTATGCGGTTAGTCAACATTTTTTGCCAACTGGTCTTATCACTTACATGCTCTTTTAGGGCTACCTCGGTAATTCCGGCCAAATATCTATTGGGCACTTCAACAATTTCAATGGCTTCATGTGCCCCTTGATCGATCCAACGGGTGGGTACCTGTGCCTTTCTGGTAACCCCTACCTTTACATTGCTTGAATTGGCCAAATACACAATATGTGGTTGTAATTGTGCCTTTTTTTCATAATCCAGATCCCGATCTTCCTTATCCAAGTGTGCAGTGCTCAGTTCAGGTCTCATGATCCAATCCCCAGTGGCTGGTGAGTCGAAAAAGCAGGATTTACAAAACCCTTGGCGATAAATTGGTTTTTCCTTTCCGCAATTAAGACATTGAAATTTAATAAAGTTAATATGTAATTCCTTGTTCAATAATTGGTTCATATGTAGAAAATCGTTTTCAAAAACCAAATAGTATTGAATTGGATTTCCTTTCTCGGTTTGCATTTTGCGCAACACTCCTTCGTAAAGCATGGTGGAATAATATGTTTAAAGCTTATTTGAAAATGAACATTGGATAGCCTATTTTAGCTAATACGCCTAACAATATTCTAGGTTAAAGATACCTAAAATGCCAATACCATTATTTAATTCCATTGCTTCATGGCTTTTAAAAAAGCGATACCATCAGATTGAACTTTTTTTAAAGTATCCTTTAGATGTGCAAGATGAGGTATTACGGCATTTGGTAGATTTTTCTAAAGATACCATGCTGGGAAAACAGTATGGATTTAGTGATATATCCACCTATGAAGATTTTTCCAATAGAGTGCCAATTGTTAATTACGAAGCCATTGCTCCACTAATAGAACGAACTAGAAAAGGAGAACAAAATTTATTTTGGCCAACTGCCATTAAATGGTTTGCCAAGAGCAGTGGAACAACAGATGCCAAGAGCAAATTTATTCCAGTAAGCGCAGAAGCACTGGAGGACTGTCATTTCAAATCCAGTAAGGATTTGCTCTGTCTGTATCTGAATAATAATGAAAACTCCCAATTGTTTACGGGCAAAAGTTTAAGACTGGGTGGGAGTAAGGAGTTATATGAGGACAATGGGACTTTTTTCGGCGATCTTTCGGCTATTTTAATAGACAATATGCCGCTTTGGGCAGAATATAGCAGTACTCCAAGTAGTAAGGTCTCTTTAATGAGCGAATGGGAGTCTAAATTGGAGGCCATTATAGAGGAGAGTATTCAGGAAAATGTTACAAGCTTAGCAGGAGTTCCTTCCTGGATGTTGGTCTTGTTAAATGATGTATTGGAAAAAACGGGGAAAAATCATTTGTTCGAAATTTGGGAAAATTTGGAAGTCTATTTTCATGGAGGGGTTAGTTTTGCTCCATATAGAGATCAGTATAAGAAATTATTGCCTCGTCGAAGCTTTAATTATTATGAGACCTATAATGCCTCCGAAGGATTTTTTGCTATTCAAGACCGTAATAATTCTGAGGATTTACTGTTGATGCTGGATTATGGCATTTTTTACGAATTCATCCCTATGGATTCTTATGGGAAAGAAGAAAAAGCAATACCACTTTGGGATGTAGAAATGGGCATAAACTATGCGGTGGTCATTACGACCAATGCGGGTTTGTGGCGCTATAAAATTGGTGATACAGTGCGATTTACCTCTAAAAACCCCTACAGAATACGAATAACAGGTAGGACCAAACATCATATTAATGCTTTTGGAGAAGAGCTTATAATTGAAAATGCTGAAGAAGCATTACGACGCGTGTGCCAAAAGACAAATTCCAAGATTATGGACTATACGGCGGCACCGGTTTTTATGAAAGGAAGCGAAAAAGGCGCTCATGAATGGATTATTGAGTTTAGAACACCTCCAAGCGATATCAACTACTTTACGGAATTTTTGGATAATGCCCTAAAGTCATTAAATTCAGATTATGAGGCAAAACGTTACAATAATATTACCTTAAGAATGCCAAAAGTACATGTGGCCCGCACCAATTTATTTCATGATTGGCTAAAATCAAAGAATAAACTGGGAGGGCAACACAAGATTCCAAGGTTATCCAATGAGCGTCTCTATTTGGAAGAATTGCTTCAAATGAATGTGGAGAACTAGCGGGTCATTACCGTGTATTTTGTTTTTCTTATTGATGCACGAAAACGTTTTCGTTGACTTTTCACGCTTCGTCGAGCTTTTTTTTCGTTTGAACAAATAAATATGCATATTGAGCGTTTATAACTGAAGTTTGGATTAGAAATTTTTGAGTTCCCCAGATCAAACTAAACAGATAACCAAACAAACAATAAGTTATGGCAGAAAAATTAATTGTCCTATCAGATATGTGGGGCGTAAAGAAAGGTCTTTGGATCACTTCATATTTTGGATATCTTCAACAGTATTATGATATTGCTTTTTACGATTGTCAGCAGCTGGGAAATGTTGATGTAGCAGTGTCTACGGAAAAAAATGTTCATGATGCCTTTGTAGAGGGTGGTATTGATACTGCAGTTGCCCATCTAATAAAAAAAGAAAAGGAAGCAAGTCACTATTTGGCATTTAGCACTGGAGGTACAATTGCTTGGAAAGCAGCTTTAAAGGGACTTCCAATGAAATCGTTAACTGCAATATCTCCTACAAGGATAAGATTTGATGATGAAAGCCCAAACATTCCCTTGAATTTAATATTTGGAGAACGCGATGAGTTTAGACCAGGAAATAATTGGTCTAAAAAAGTGGAAGTTGATTTAAACGTTGTTCCAAATTTTGGACACCAGTTATACTCCGATGAAAAGATAATTGCCGAAGTATGTTTGAACCTTTTGGAAAAAGTCACCAAAAAGGCAATTTAACAGGTAAGTCGGTTAGGAAACTGCTTTAAGCTTCTTTATGGTTTCGTGCGAAAGTTTTTCTTCTGCATAGGCCTTGGTAACCTTAAACTCCTTTTCATCACTACTTGGTAGTGTAAACATGGCATCTGTAAAAACTGCCTCGCACAACGAACGTAATCCTCTTGCACCCAATTTATATTCTACGGCCTTCTCTACAATATAGGTTAAAGCCTGTTCGGTAATGCTAAAGCTTATTCCATCCATTCCAAACAACTTTTCATATTGTTTTATGATGGCATTTTTGGGCTCGGTTAAAATGGCCCGCAATGTTTTTTGGTCTAATGGATTCATATGGGTAAGCACAGGAAGTCTTCCTATGATTTCTGGAATAAGTCCAAATTCCTTTAAATCTTTGGGAATGATATACTGAAGGATATTTTCATTGTCCAATCGATCTTCTGCTTTAGACGCACTATAGCCCACAGCTTGCATGTTCAATCGTTTGGTAATGATACGTTCCACTCCATCAAAAGCTCCACCGGCCACAAAAAGGATGTTCTCCGTATTTACCTCGATAAATTTTTGATCAGGGTGTTTACGCCCACCTTTTGGGGGAACATTAACAACGGTACCCTCCAAAAGCTTTAGTAAGCCTTGTTGAACTCCCTCTCCAGAAACGTCCCTTGTAATTGAAGGGTTGTCACTTTTACGGGCAATTTTATCTATTTCATCAATAAAGACGATACCTCTTTCTGCTTTTTCTAAGTTGTAATCCGCAGCCTGTAACAATCTGGTCAAAATACTTTCAACATCCTCTCCAACATATCCTGCCTCCGTAAGTACCGTGGCATCGACAATAGCAAGAGGAACATTGAGCATGCGTGATATGGTCTTGGCAATAAGCGTCTTACCTGTGCCCGTTTGCCCAACCATTACGATATTACTCTTCTGAATCTCTATGTCGTCCTCTTTGTTTTTAGTCTGCAGAAGTCTTTTATAATGATTGTACACCGCAACGGACATTACTTTTTTAGTACGCTCCTGGCCAATAACAAATGTGTCCAAGAAATCTCTGATCTCCATAGGCTTTTTTAATACCAACTCTGAAGAAAGATCTTGATTTTTGGATTGTTTGGATTCTTCCGCAACAATACTATGGGCCTGTTCAATACATCGATCACAAATATGAGCGTCCAGACCTGCTATTAAAAGATTGGTTTCTGGTTTCTTTCTACCACAAAATGAACACTCCAAATTTTCCTTTGCCATATACAAACAACATATAAAGTTGAACCACTAATAACGTAAAAAAACACGATTTGGTTTGCGCCAAACCACCGTTTTTAACTTATTTGTTCGGATTTAAGACTTTTCCCTTACTAAAATTTCATCAATCATCCCATATTTCTTTGCTTCTTCAGCCTTCATCCAGTAATCGCGATCACTGTCTTCATACACTTTATCGAAGGTTTGTCCAGAGTGGTTTGATATAATTTGATACAACTCATCTTTTATCTTAAGAACTTCTTTCGCCGCAATTTCTATATCACTTGCCTGTCCTTGAGCCCCAGAGAGTGGTTGATGAATCATGACTCTAGAGTGGGTCAATCCACTTCTTTTGCCCTCATGACCTGCACACAAAAGCACAGCGGCCATGGATGCGGCAATACCTGTACAAATTGTAGCAACATCGGGTTTTATAAATTGCATGGTATCATAAATACCCAAGCCAGCATAAACACTTCCACCAGGGGA
Source organism: Flavobacteriaceae bacterium (assembly GCA_039985375.1). Classification (GTDB taxonomy): domain Bacteria; phylum Bacteroidota; class Bacteroidia; order Flavobacteriales; family Flavobacteriaceae; genus Flagellimonas. Next base: position 125,934 of record JBDWSS010000101.1, on the reverse strand, counting down.
ATTAATATAAATTTGAATGTCTTTGACAGCATCTGCACTTTCGAGAAAAAGTAATTGGGCCTGAACAATATTGGCAACCTGATCATTTATACCAGTGCCCAAAAAAATGATACGGTCCATCATCAATCTCGAAAAAACATCCATTGCAATTGCATTAAGTTGTCTTTCTTCGATGATATTTGGTGTCATGTTCATCGGGTACATGCTACTCATGATCTGATCATAGTACATGCTGTTTATGCCATGATGTTTGGTTGCGTATTTTTTGAATTCTGTTCCGTAATCCATAGGATTTTATTCGATTTTGCTTAAAAAAAAGGTGCCGAAAATTCAACTTTCCGGCACCGTAAAGATACTTAATTTTCTTTTAGCTTTAATTTAGCTATAGGCTTCCTTAACAAAGTCATCATAGGTAACTTCTTTTACCTTAAGATTGGCTTTTTCCTTGTAAAAATCCAACAATTTCTGACTCATCAATTGTTCCGAAAGTCGTTTTACCTCATCTTGATTGCTCATCACTCGCATTGCAATATTTTCCAACTCTTCTTCTTGAGGATCTAAGTGACCATACTGAGCCATTTGTGATTTGATGAAACCTTTGGAAAATTCCTTTAATTCATCCATTTGAACTTGAAGGTCATTTTCTTTAATGATTTTTCCTTCAATCAATTGGTAACGAAGCCCTTTTTCCGATTTTTCAAATTCCTCTTTGGCTTCGTCATCAGAAAGCGGATTTTCACCACTGATTTGAATCCATTTTCTAAGAAAATCTGAAGGCAAATCAAACTTAGTGCTGTCAATAAGCTTTTCTGTAATGTCGTTCAGTAATTTTTGATCGGCTTGTTGTTCAAACTGTTTTTCTGAATCCTCTTTGATTTTATCCTTAAGCTCTTGTTCTGTCTTAACATTGTCTTTTCCAAACAACTTGTCAAACAATTCTTGGTCAAGGACAGCAGCCTCACGTTCATTGATTTCATCAATGGTAAATGAGACTTCGATATTTAGTTTTTCGGCTTTTTCACGATCAATCCCGAGTGCACTGGACAGCAAGTATTCCTCCTTGAACAACCCTTTGGTTTTTAAGGTGGTCAATTCGCCTACCTTCTTCCCAACAAGGGCATCTACAGCTTTTTTACTCTTTATCTTATCTAGCTCTAGGGTAGTTTTGTGTTCAATTTCTTCGGCTTCATTGGTAAAAGTACCGGTGACCTCATCCAATTTTCCAACCTCAGCTTTGGAAATTAATTTGCCGTACTGTTTTTGAATGCGTTCCACCTGTTCTTCGATCATCTTCTTGTCCGCAACAATTTTGTATTGTGTGATCGATTTCCTTGTTTTTACCTGCACCTCAAAATCTGGGGCAAGACCTAATTCAAATTCAAAATCGAGATTGTCACTGTCCCAATCAAAATCATCTTGTTGTTTTGGTAAAGGGTTGCCCAATACGTCCAACTTTTCTTCCGTAAGATATTTGTTAAGGTTGTCTTGTAACAGTTTGTTTATCTCATCGACCAAAACTGCTTTGCCATATTGCTTTTTTATAAGACCCATAGGAACCTGACCCTTTCTAAAACCTGGAACATTGGCCTGTTTTCTATAATCAGTAAGGATTTTGTCTACCTTGTCCTGATAGTCATCCTTGTTTATGGCAACTTTTACAACTGCATTAAGTTCGTCAATTTGCTCTTTTGTGATATTCATCTACTACCTAATTTGCTATTCAAAAATGGGTGCAAAAGTAATGTATTTTCTTTTTGAGGGCAACTTTTTAAAGTGTTGAATGTCAAACAAAATCATTTCTTTTTGTCCTCTTTTAAAATGGAGTGAAGGATAGATTGCAAAAATGAAAGCAATAAACTAAAAATGAGTGCCCACCAGATACTGGAAACTTGAAATCCAGAAATAAAATGGGCAGCGATCAAAATAATAGCCGCATTGATGAATAGTAAGAAGAGTCCGAGGGTAACAATAGTAATCGGAAGGGTTAAAACTATTAAGATGGGTTTAATCAAAAAGTTTAGAAGACTTAAGGAAATGGCAACAATAATGGCTGTTGTCATAGAATCTACGCCAACTCCTGGAAGCACATAGGATAAAATTATCACAGTGAGGGCGTTTAACAAAAGTCGTAATATCAATTTCATATGATTATTTTTTTAAGAGCAACTAATGCCAATAACTGAAAAAAGATAAGAAAATAATACGTTAATCGTTAAGAAACCGAATCGTCTTTTCAAAGAACTGTTTTGGATTTTCAGCATGAAGCCAATGTCCGGCATTGTCAATGGTTTCTATATTGGCTTTTGGAAAATGTTTTGTTATCTCAGGAAAATCACTCGGCATTATATATTCTGAACGGTCTCCACGAAGGAATAGGGTAGGGCCATTATATGTAGCCGTTGAACTTATATTCTCCCCAATTTCGTCCATTTTGTTTTTGAGAACTTCAAAATTGAATCGAAGACCCAACCTGCCTTGTTCCGCCCAGAAGAGGTTTTTTAGTAAAAATTGGCGTATCCCCATTTCCGGGATATGGTTTGAAAGTTCCTCATCTGCTTCTTTTCGGGAAGAAATTTTGGCGAAATCCAATTTGGCCAAGGCATCAATTATAGGTTGATGATGGGGAGGATAAAATTTTGGAGAAATATCAGCAACAATTAATTTGCTTATAAGCTCTTTGTTCGATGTGGCCAATTGCATTGCTGTTTTGCCTCCCATGGAATGACCAATTAAATGTGTGTTCTCAATTTGAAAATGGTCCATGTAGTTTACAATGTCTTCACTCAATACATCGTAATCAAAATCAGGCGAATGAAAACTTTTTCCATGATTTCGTTGGTCAATTAGGTGCACCTGATAACCCTTTTGGGCAAATTGATTCCCTAGAGTCTTCCAATTATCGGACATGCCCAAAAAACCATGTAAAATCAGCAATGGTTTCCCTTCTCCCAATACTTTTGAATGTAACAGCTCCATTATTTTAAACGATGTAAGTACATGTTGACCACATTTTCGAGTCCCAGATACAAGGATTCGCAAATAAGCGCGTGCCCAATGGAAACTTCCAATAAATTGGGTATATGTTCTTTGAAGAATTTGATATTGTCCAAACTAAGGTCATGGCCTGCATTGATGCCCAAACCAACCTTGTTGGCCGTTACCGCAGCAGCAATAAAAGGTTGAATACTTTCTAACTTTTGTCCCTTGGAAAACCCTTGGGCAAAGCTTTCCGTGTACAGTTCTATTCGGTCAGTTCCAGTTTCTGCTGCTCCCTCAACCATCTTAACATCGGGATCAACAAAGATAGAGGTGCGGATTCCACTATCCTTAAAGGTTTTTATCACCTCAATTAGAAAGTCCTTATTTTTTTTGGTATCCCAACCTGTATTGGAAGTAATGGCGTCTTCCGCATCCGGAACAAGGGTAACCTGTGTAGGCTTAATGGCAAGAACCATAGCTATGAATTTGGGTATTGGGTTCCCTTCAATGTTGTACTCCGTGGTCACAATCTTTTTTAGGTCATGAGCATCCTGGTAGCGTATATGTCGCTCGTCTGGTCTTGGATGAACCGTTATGCCCTGTGCACCAAAAGTTTCTATGTCCTTGGCCGACTTCAGTAAATCGGGTGCATTACCACCTCTTGAGTTTCTTAGGGTTGCCAATTTATTGATGTTGACGCTCAACTTTGTCATGGAGTTGCTTTTTTGAAAGGCAAAAATAAGAATTAGGCACGCCTTTTGCGATTTAAAATTAGTATTTTGCAACCAATACATTGTAATGCAAATTCAGAACCAAATAATAAGTACTGTACCCATTTTTGAAGTCTCCGAGACCTTGAAAGAGGTTATTCAGTTTTTTGAGGAAACTACTTTTTCACATGTGGCGGTAACTGAAAATGGACTTTATATTGGATTATTGTCCGAGAACGATTTGCCCTGTTTTGAACCCAAAAAAAAGATTGAGGATTTTCGGTTTGAATTGGAAACCTTCCATGTTACCAAGGATACGGCCTGGCTAGATGTTTTGGAAATGTTTTCCAGAAACGAAGCAAACATTCTTCCAGTTTTGGATGAAAATAAATTGATTATTGGCTATTATGATTTGGAAGATATAGTTGCTGTGTTCATAGATACACCCTTTTTCAAGGAACCTGGAGGTATTCTAGTGGTAGCCACAGGTATTAAGGACTATTCCTTTAGTGAGATTGCACAAATTGTGGAAAGTAACAATGCCCGTTTATTGGGAGCCTTTATTACAGGCTCGCAAAACGATGTGGTTCAAATAACACTAAAAGTGGGGACCATGAACCTTAATGAAGTGGCCCAAACTTTTAGAAGATACAATTATAGCATAGTCTTTGGAAATAGTGATGATCAGTTTTTGGAAGATCTAAAACAACGATCGGACTATTTGGAAAAATACCTTAACGTTTAGCATGAAAGTTGCAATTTATGGCCAAGCCTTTCAAGAGCAGGACAAAGGTTTTGTTACTGCACTTTTGGATGAACTGGAGGGAATAAAGGCTGCTGTTTTTATAGAGCAAGATTTCCTTGGGTTGATTTCCAAATATATTCCAGAATGCAATTATGGAACCTTTGCGCAGACGTCAGATTTGGATAGTTCTTTTGATATGTTCGTGAGTTTTGGGGGAGATGGTACCATGCTTAGGGCCGTTGCCTATATTAAAGACCTTGGAATACCTATTGTTGGAGTAAATACAGGAAGACTGGGTTTTTTGTCCACCTTTAAAAAAGAAGATGTACGTAAGGTGGTTACGGAATTTACGGCCGGACATTATACCATTCAAGAACGATCCTTGGTTGAGGTGGGTTTAGACTCGGATTTGGATGAATTTGGGGATTTGAATTTTGCATTGAATGAGATTACGGTAAGCAGAAAGGACACGACCTCCATGATTACCATTGAAACGTATTTGAACGATGAATACTTAACATCATATTGGGCAGATGGATTAATTGTTTCCACACCTACTGGCTCCACTGGATATTCGCTGAGTTGTGGTGGTCCTGTTATTGCACCTTCTGCAAAATCCCTGGTTTTAACACCCATTGCCCCTCATAATTTAAATGCGCGCCCTTTTGTAATTTCAGATGATACCACTATTAGACTAAAAGTTTCAGGCAGGGAGGAAAACCATTTGGTATCTTTGGACTCCAGAATAGCTACGATTGCCAATGGAACAGAAATTAAAGTAAGAAAATCGGATTTTAACATAAAGATGATAGAGTATAAATCGGAGAGCTTTCTCAAAACACTTCGTAAAAAACTGCTTTGGGGGCAGGATAAACGCAATTGAACCTGTCAAAAACAATAAAACAGGTTAAAAACTGTTTATCAAAAGAGAACATTCATAACAACATACCTTATAGACCTTCCTTTACCCCTAATTTGTTTAATTTTTAGATAGTATGCGGATAGTTTTGGCTATTTTTTTGTGCTTTGTGGTCAAGGTCAATGCCCAGACCTATGAAATAGGTCTTTTTGCTGGTGGCACAAACAATATTGGCGACGTAGGAAGAACAAATTTTATATTGCCATCCGGTCCGGCATTTGGCGGTATTTTTAAGTGGAACCACAGTAAACGATATGCATGGCGTGCCACTATACTTTATGGTACTTTTACTGCAGATGATTCAAAATCCAGTATGGCTTCGAGAAAACAACGGGGATATGTCATGGACAATGCCGTGTTAGAGGCTTCTTTGGGCCTTGAATTCAACTTTGTTGAATACAATCTTCATAAACTTGGACCGGCCTTCACACCCTATCTTTATACGGGTTTTACCTATTTTAGGTATGATTTTAATTATTTTGATGCCCTTCAAGTGCAGGATATTAACCAAAAAGAAGGTAGTTTTGCAATTCCAATGACGGTTGGGGCAAAGTATCGATTAAATCAATTCTTGATTCTAGGTGCTGAGATAGGAGCACGGTATACGTTTACGGACAATTTGGACGGAAGCAATCCGGAGGGCTCTAATTTTGAGCAATTTAGATTTGGAAACATTTTAAGCGATGACTGGTACGTTTTTTCAGGTATTACATTAACATATACCTTTGGACGTAAACCCTGCCAGGATTGTTTTAAATAAATGCACACTTTAGAGGACGTAAACAAGGATAAACTTCCAAAACATGTTGCCGTTATCATGGATGGTAATGGTAGATGGGCCAAACAGCGTGGTAAACACAGGGTTTTTGGACACCAAAATGGAGTTGAAGCAGTAAGAAAAACTGTGGAAAACTGTGCAAAATTGCAAATCCAATTTTTAACTTTATACGCTTTTTCCACTGAAAACTGGAACAGACCTAAAATAGAGGTTGAAACCTTAATGAAGCTTTTAGTGTCTTCCCTTAAAAAAGAATTGGACACGCTCAACAAAAATAATATTAGGTTAAATGCCATAGGGAATATTGATTCCTTGCCTTCCAAAGCCCAAAAAGAACTTGCGGAAGTAATTTCCAAAACATCCAAAAATACAGGTATGACTCTGATCCTTGCGCTAAGCTATGGGTCTAGAGAAGAGATAAAAACAGCCGTAAGAGAGATTGCGCTCAAAGTTAAAAATAATATAATTTCACCTGAAAACATTGACGAAGCCGTTATAAATACTCATCTTTACACGCATCTTTTACCGGATGTAGATTTGCTTATTCGTACCAGCGGAGAACATAGGATAAGCAATTTTTTACTTTGGCAGATAGCATATGCGGAATTATATTTTATTGATGTATTTTGGCCCGATTTTAGTGAACATCATTTGGTAGAGGCCATAATGAATTACCAGAATAGAGAACGACGATTTGGAAAAACTAGCGAACAACTCAACTAAGGAAATTATAAATTCCACCCAAGCATACATAAAAATATTCCTCCTACTCCTTTTAAGTTCATATCAGGGTTTCGCGCAGGACACCTCTTTTGAGGATGGCAAAACCTATATTTTAGGGGGGTTAACCGTAACCGGACTGCAAAGTTACAACGAGCAAACAGTAAAAACATATACGGGACTAAGGGAAGGACAGCCCATTAAAATACCTGGGGATGAAATAAGTTCCATTATCAAAAAACTATGGGGTTTAGAACTTTTTAGCGATGTGGAATTCTATTATACCAAAATAGAAGGGGACAAAATATTTTTGGAGCTAAATATTTTGGAACGCCCAACACTTTCCAATGTTACTGTTTATGGTGTTAAAAAACGAAAGGTGGAGGACATTATCGACGATACCGATTTAAAAAAGGGAAAAAAGATTACAGAAAGTCTAATAACCAATACTAAAAATTACCTTCAAAACAAGTATAAGAAACAAGGCTATTTAAACGCAAAAGTAAATATAGCAACAGCCGTGGATACGTCGGGTACCAACACCCAGAGCATGGTCATCAATGTTAAAAAAGGAGATAAGGTAAAGGTTAGTGACATTGTATTTACAGGAAATGAGCAACTGTCAGACAAAAGACTCAAGAAATCGCTAAAAAACACAAAGAAGAAAAAGCTGTATCGTTTTTGGAAGAAATCCAAGTATATAGAAGCGGACTACAAAGAGGATTTAACCAGTTTAATTGATACCTATGCAGAGCGTGGGTATAGGGATGCCCGAATCTTGTCCGATACCTTTGTAAAAGTGGATGAGAATAACATTCAGTTAAAAATTAATGTGGAAGAAGGGGACAAGTATTACTTTGGGGATATTAATTTTGTTGGAAATACAGTTTACACAGATAGGCAACTGGCGCAGGCTTTGGGCATTCGAAAAGGAGCAACATATAATGGTGTTTTACTTAAAAAGAGGATTGCGGACGATTCCAAACCAGATGGGCAGGATTTAACCAATCTATACCAAAACAATGGTTATCTGTTTTCAAGTATTAATCCTGTTGAGGTTTCGGCGGTAAATGACACCATAAACTTTGAGATTAGGATTATTGAAGGAAAGGAGACTTTCCTAAATCATGTTACTGTAGCGGGAAATGATAAGACCAATGACCATGTTATTTTTAGGGAGTTGCGAACCAGGCCTGGACAAAAATACAGTAAGGATAATATTGTGCGAAGTATTCGCGAATTGGGTCAGTTGGGTTTCTTTGATGCAGAACAGATTGTGCCTGACATTCAAAACCCTGATCCAAATGCCGGAACGGTTGACATTGCATATAGTTTAGTAGAGTCAGGTTCTAGTCAGATAGAATTGCAAGGCGGTTTTGGCGGTGGCGGTTTTATAGGAACGTTGGGATTGTCTTTTAGTAATTTTTCTCTAAAAAATATTTTTAATGGGGAAGCATATAAGCCGGTTCCAATGGGAGATGGGCAAACTTTTGCACTGCGTTTACAGGCAAGTAGAACTTTCCGTGTGTATAGCTTAAATTTTGCAGAACCTTGGCTAGGAGGTAAAAAACCGGTAGGATTTAACGTATCCTTATCCAGGACACAGCAATTTTCCACTGCTTTTGGTACTGACGGAAACCTTGATGTTGATAAGGACCGTGGTTTTTCCATAACCGGGATTTCTGTAGGTCTGGCAAAACGGGTTCGTTGGCCAGATGATTATTTTACTATTTCCCATTCAGCAAGTTATCAATTATATGACTTTAAAGATTTTAACAATGGGCTTTTCAATTTTGGAAACGGGAGTTCCAATTCGTTGAGCTATACGTTTGGAATAACAAGGAGCTCTCAAGGGCCAAATAGAATTTTTCCCATGACAGGTTCCAATTTTGAGCTTACTGCAAAATTTACACCACCATACTCGCTCTTCGGCTCAAAGGACTTCAAAGCGATTAGAAGCGAGATTGACGAGATTACCGAACGACTTTTTGAGATTGGGACAAGCCCCACTACTGTAGAAGATCAGTTAGAATTCACCGAGAAAAGCGATGAACTGGAAAAATTGGAAGAAGAACGCTTTAAACTGTTGGAATTTTATAAAATCAAGTTTAAGGGAGACTGGTACACTACCCTGGTAGATAAGCTGGTCTTAAGAACCAACGCAGAGTTTGGATTTTTGGGAAGCTATAACAATGATATTGGAGATGTGCCTTTTGAGCGGTTCTTTGTAGGTGGTGATGGTCTTGGAAACTTTACACTGGATGGTAGGGATGTAGTTCAATTAAGAGGATATGAGAATAGTTCCCTAACACCCTATATCACAAACCCTATTACGGGAAGTTTGGAACAAGATGGAGGTACCATCTATAATAAATTCTCTCTGGAACTTCGTTATCCTTTAACGCTAAAACCTTCTGCATCCATTTATGCACTCTCTTTTTTGGAAGCTGGAAATGCGTTTAACAATTTTAATGAATATAATCCGTTTGAATTAAAAAGATCTGCCGGAGTGGGGCTTCGTATTTTTATGCCGGCATTTGGTCTCTTGGGTATAGATTTTGGATATGGATTCGACACGGATTTAGTGCCAGGATCAGTTGGACCTAGTGGCTGGCAAACACACTTCATCATCGGGCAGCAGTTTTAACCAAAAGAAAAATTTGCCTTTTATTTGATTTCTAAATAGCTCATTTTAAATGATTTCAGTATTTTGGCACGATATTTTCTATGTAAAAAAGCGGAAACGAAAATGAATATCAAAATTCTTTTGTCATTAGTTGTTTTAATGGTATCTAATTATACCTACTCGCAGAGAGGAGTTAGAATAGGATATGTAGACATGGAGTATATCCTTGAGAATGTTGAGGAATATAGGGATGCAACCGATCAACTAAACGCCAAGGCCGAAAAATGGAAAAAGGAAATTGAACTAAAGCATAGTGCTGTTGCGCAAATGAAGAAGGATTTAATGGCGGAAAAAGTGCTCTTAACGGATGAGTTGATTGCTGAACGCGAAGAGGAGATTCAAATTTTGGAAACCGAAATGATAGAATATCAACAAAATCGTTTTGGTCCTCAAGGAGATCTGGTCTTGCAAAAGCAACTTTTAATTCAGCCAATTCAGGACCAAGTATTCAATGAAGTTCAGAAAATAGGAGGAAATAAAAGATACGATTTTATTTTTGATAAATCAGCAGATGTTGTAATGTTGTATTCCGAAAAAAGGCATGATATTAGTGACTTGGTTTTAAGAGAGATAGCTCGCACTAGAAAAGTGAGTAAATCCAACAAAAAAGAAAAACAACAAAGTCGTCTGGATAAATTTACGGAATCAGAAACAGCGGCAGATAAAGAAATAAGTGAGGCATTAAAGGAACGACAGGCAAATGCCGAGGATGCCAAAGAGGCGAGGGCCAAAGAGACTGAAGATAAACGAACAGAGGCATTACGATTAAGAGAAGAACGGAAGAAAGCCTACGAAGAACGAAGAAAAAAATTATTGGAAGAGCGCGAAGCCAAGCGAAAAGCCAAATTGGAAGAGCGAAAGAACGTGCAGGAACAAGAGAAGGATTCAATACAACAGTAATATTGAAACACAAACATTAACATTCAAAATAGTAACTTAAGAATCATGAAAAATGTAAAGAAAATTGCTGCAGCATTAGTTTTATTCATTGCCGCTACAAGTTTTGTAAATGCACAGGGTAAGATTGCACACATCAATGTACAGCAATTGTTGTCTGAGATGCCGGAGATGAAGGCCGCACAAGCTGAATTGAAAAAATTGGAAGAAACCTACAGTGCAGATTTAAAAGGATCCATGACCGAGTTTCAAAACAAAGCAACCCAATACCAAAATGAATCTACTTCCAAATCAAGGGAAGAGAATGAGAAGAGAGCTTTGGAGTTACAGGAAATCCAAAAAAATATCCAGAATGCCGAGCAGGCTGCAATGCAGGAAATGCAGAAAAAACAGCAAGCGCTTTTTGCACCGATTTCTGAAAAGGCAAAAACTGCCATAGAAAAAGTGGCTACAACCCAGAGTGTAGACTATGTAATGGATGCGAGCCCAGGACTTAGCCTTATTGTAGCTAGGGGGCAAGATTTATTGCCATTGGTAAAACAAGAGCTAGGGTTTTAATATTCTCTTAAAAACATACTTAAAACCGTTTTCTGGAATTCTGGAAAACGGTTTTTTTGTATTCATAATTAGTGACTATTTTTGGGTATGCAACAACCTATTGGCATTTTTGATTCGGGAATTGGAGGTACCTCTGTGTGGAAAGAGATAAAAAAAATGCTACCCTTAGAGAATACCATTTACTTGGCAGATAGTAAAAATGCACCCTATGGAACAAGATCCAAGGAAGAAATAATTCAGCTAAGTATCAAGAACACCGAACTTTTGCTAAAAGAAGGTTGTAAATTGATTGTTGTGGCCTGCAATACGGCAACCACGAATACCATCTCTTATTTAAGAGACACCTATAAAGTTCCATTTGTTGGTATAGAACCGGCTATAAAACCTGCGGCCTTGAGGACAAAAACCAAAAAAGTGGGCGTTCTGGCCACAAAAGGAACACTGTCCAGTAGTCTTTTCCACAACACCTCAAAATTGTATGCCGATGGCATTTCGGTTATAGAGCGGGAAGGAAAAGGACTTGTGGAGCTGATAGAAGCGGGAAAGAAGGATGCTCCAGAAACGGAAGAGCTCCTTAGGACATATGTAAGCCCCATGTTGAATAAAGGAATTGACTGCCTTGTCTTGGGATGTACCCATTATCCATATTTAATACCCGTGCTTAAGAAAATAATCCCTACGGATATTACAATAATCGATTCCGGAGAAGCTGTCGCCAGACAGACCAAAACTATGTTGGAAAGGCAAAACCTATTGACTAAATCGCGGGAAAACCCTTCAGAACATCAATTTTACACCAATGGGGAGGTCAAAATATTGGAGAGTTTTGTAAAGGGCCTAAAAATCAAAACGAATTTTCTTGTTTTTTAAAAAATGGTCTTCCCTCTTCCTATTATCCCACAAAACTAGTTTGCAGGGACAGTGCCATCGTCACTATTACTGCGGGTAACACATAACAAGCTTAAAAGTGGCATTGTTGATATAAGATATTGTTTTCATTTAAGTGTCTAAGGTATCTTGGCCTTAAAAAAAACATGCTAAAACCCTAGTGCCACTTCATAACACAGTGGTTTCTGATATCCCAAAAATAAGGGAAAACGAGATTGGTTTTTGGAATACGAAGAAGGAGAAGCTCTGTGAAGTTCTTTAAAGCACTCGTAGCTGAAATATAACTTGAGAGGTTTTTGCCTCATCAATATTATAATCTTTTTGTGTAAGTCATATAGGTGAAATCAAACCTATGTTTTTCGTCTTTGGGATGGTATTCTTCTTTGATAAGCTCCCATGATGAGTCAATTTCAGGAAAGAATGTGTCTGCTTCAAAAGAAGAATGGACCCGTGTCAACGCTATGTCCGTAGCAAGTTCCATGGCCAGTCTATAGATTTCTCCACCGCCAATTATAAATGATTTTTCTTCATCTGTAGTAAGTGCAATGGCTTCTTTTAGCGAATGAACAATAGTACAGGGAAATTTGGGCGAATAATTTTGATCTCGGGTTATGGCAATGTGTTCTCTGTTTGGCAATGCCTTGGGGAAACTCTCCAAAGTCTTGCGTCCCATGATGATTTTATGTCCAGTAGTTAATGCCTTAAAGCGTTTAAAATCATCGGGTAGATGCCAAGGTAGGTCATTGTTAATTCCTAGTGCATTATTTTCAGCTGCTGCGGCTATAATTATTAATTGACGCACTACTCTTTTTTTTTATTGATTTTGGAAAGTGGAAAATCAGTTTCTATTTCCTTTTGTATTTCAGAAATACGCTTCTTTTGGTTGGCAACCAACTTCTCCCTTTGCTTCCGTTCCCAGTTTTGCCCCATGAATTTATGCGTGACAAAAACGTTGAAGGCATGCACAACAAATAAAAAAGCCCAAAATGTAATGCCCCAAATAAACCAGTCGTATGAATCCCCGTATTTTAGGATTTTATTAATCAAAATCAAAAAGACACTACCAATCAAGAAAATTACAAAATGGGAGAAAAGTCTTTTTTTTTGCTTAATTCTTTTTTGTGCATGTTCTAACAGTTCATGCTGTTCTGTGTCTACCGATTTTTTTTCTTTCTTTAGTGATACCATTGTATGGCTATCTTTGACAACAAATATAAATGAATTAGCATCAAACTACTTTAAATGCAAAATTTGAGAAACAAATTTCCCGTCTTAAAACAATGTATCTATGCAAATACTGCGGCAACTGGACTTTTGAGTGAAGATTTGATGGAATGGAGGCAGGAGCATGATTTGGATTATTTGATTGGAGGAAGTCAAATGAAGGCAAGGAGTTTTGAGAAAATACCGGAGATTAATACTGCTGTTGGAAATTTTTTTAATTGTAGCGCCGAAAATGTGGCCCTGGTACCCAATTTTACCTTGGGATTGAACATGTTGTTGGAAGGATTGCCCAAGGATCAAAGTATCCTGCTTCTTAAAGACGATTACCCGTCTTTAAATTGGTCTTTTGAAACTAGAGGTTTTGCTCTGGAGTATCTGGAAATTGATGCAAATCTGGAAGAGCGGATTTATGATAAAATAGAAGCAGGAGGAGTAGATGTGCTAGCCGTTAGTCTTGTGCAATGGATAAATGGCATTAGCATAGACCTGGATTTTTTAAAACGCTTGAAGCAAGAATTTGGGCATCTTATGATCATCGCGGATGGCACCCAGTTTTGCGGAACAACGGTTTTCGATTTTGAAGATTCTGGGATTGATATTTTAGGAGCTAGCGCTTACAAATGGCTTTTATCTGGTTACGGGAATGGTTTTGTTCTGGTCAAGGAAGAAATTAAAAACCGTTTTCAACTTAAATCCATAGGGAACGGCTCGGTGAATAGGGATATGACCAAACGGAATGATATTCCATTTTGTAAACATTTAGAACCAGGACATTTAGACAGCTTAAACTTTGGGAGTCTTCAGTTTTCCTTGGATTTTTTAAGCAATATAGGGGTAGAACACATTGCAAATCAGATAACGTTGCTTTCAACCAAGGCCAAGGCAGGCTTTTCTGAACTTGGGCTATTGGAGGATCGGGTGGTACACCGCACTGGACACAGTACCATTTTCAATATAAAAGGAGATACGGAGCTATTTAAGAAATTGAATAACGAAAATGTGATATGCGCACAACGGGGAGAAGGAATTCGATTGAGTTTTCATTTCTATAACACAGAAGATGAGATTGATGCGATTTTGGAAATACTCAAACCCTAACTGACCGATATCATTTTTTTTGAAAAATCAAATACTAATTTTGCAAAGGTAACCTTATCGTTAGGGACATTTTATCAATATGATAAATCGAGCGTAACGAATTGTAAGTAAGCGGTTTTATCTTTTGTTTTGTATATAATTCAAAAAAAATGTCATGGCAATTAAAAAACAATATCTAAAAAGCAAACCCATTTGTAAGGTAACATTTACTGTCCCCGCCGAGGAAGCGGTTAAAGTGGCAGTTGTGGGGGATTTCAATAACTGGAACCCAAAAGGAAGTAAATTAAAAAAGTTGAAGAACGGGACCTTTAAAGGTACTTTTGAGCTTCCAAAAGAAAATAGTTATGAATTCAGGTATTTGGTAGATGGAAATTATATCAATGATTCGGAAGCAGATCGTTTTCAATGGAATGATTATGCCGGTGCCGAAAATGCCGTTCTGGAGATATAGAAAAAATAAAGATTACCATTGAAGTGTTATTCTTCAATGGTGACTCCTTTCCAAAAAGCTACTTTTCCCTCTATGTTTCTAGCTAGTTCGCTTGTTTCTGGATAATACCAGGCGGCATCAATGTTTTCCTTTCCATCCACTTCCAAAGTATAATACGAGGCAAGGCCTTTCCAAGGGCAGGTGGTATGCGTACCGCTATCCTTAAAAAATTCTTTTTTTATACTTTCTTCTGGAAAGTAATGATTGTTTTCCACAACTACGGTATCATTACTTTCTGCAATAACTGTATTGTTCCATATTGCTTTCATAAGTTACTTTTTAAATATATAGTTTTTATAGTATTGTTCTTTATCTGAAAATGCGGTTACAATTGTAAGCCCCGCTTCTTTGACCAACCATTTCACAGTTTCATCATCATATTTTTGTGAAATTTCAGTATGGATGGTTTCCCATGCATTAAAATGTATTTCTAGCGCTAAACTTTCAATTTGAACAGTTTGCTCCACTTTGGAAACCAAATAGCTTTTAGCGGTGCCGGTTTCCGGATCATATACTTCCCAATGTAAAAATAAATCCAAATCAAAGTTACCATCCATTTCTTTATTGATTCTAGTTAGGATGTTTTTATTGAATGCTTCGGTGATTCCAGCTTTGTCATTATAGGCATCTAAAATCACTTGGGGGTGTTTTTTTTGGTCAAATCCCATGAAAATTAAATCTCCCTGATTAATGGAATCTCGCATATTCCTTAAAAAATGAACAGCTTGGGAGTGCTCTAGATTTCCAATATTGGAACCTAGAAATAGGATGATTTTTTTTCTGGCATTCGCATTACCTATATCCCTCAATGTATCAAAATAAGTGCCCTGTATCGTATTAACTTCTACCTCCGGGATTTCATCTTTTATGGAGCTTTCCAATTGATTTAGTGCATTTTGACTAATGTCTATCGGTCTATAATCAAAAGAAATATTGTTTTTTACAAAATGACGGAGCAAAATCTTTGTTTTCTTTCCGTCCCCGGCACCAAGCTCAAAAAGACTAAAAGGTGACCCTCCTAAGGAAAAAAGTGTTGTGATATCATTTTTCTCGGTATCAAGAATATCAAATTCGCAATCTGTTAGATAATATTCCGGCATGGCCATGATGTCTTGAAAGAGTTTGTCTCCTATGGCATCATAAAAATATTTGGAAGACAGTTGTTTTGGATAAGAGGTTAATCCTTCGTAGACTTCCTGCTCAAAAACCGAGGTGAAAGTTAGTGTGTTGGTATTTTGCATATGGACTATGTCGTAATTATTTGGCTAACCTTAAACCCGTAAATTGCCATCTTAATTGTGGGTGGAAAAAATTTCTGTAAGTATGCCGTGTATGCTTTATGGGTGTTGCCACCGAACCTCCGCGTAATACCTTTTGACTTACCATAAACTTTCCATTGTATTCTCCCAAGGCCCCTTCAGGCTTTTTATAATTTGGATAGGGGAGATAGGCGCTTTCGGTCCATTCCCAGCGTTTTCCCCAGGGAAGAAAAGCTTGGGCCGCTTCCCATTCAAATTCCGTGGGTAATCGAACATCCTTCCATTGGGCATAAGCAAAAGCTTCATAATAGGAAATATGGGTCAGTGGTGCATTTCCGTTTACTTTTTGAAGTCCTTGTGCAGTATAATAATACCACTCTCCATTAATAGAGTGCCAATATTGTGGGGCTGAAATTTTATTTTGGTTTACCCAATCCCAACCTTCTGCGTGCCAAATATCAAAGCGTTGATACCCTCCAGCATCAATAAATGCTATGTATTCTGAATTGGTGACCAATTTGTTGGAGATTTCATAGGTATGCAAATACACCTTGTGTCTTCCTAGTTCATTGTCATAACAAAAACCTTCAGAATCATGTCCAATTTCATGGATTCCCTCATCTACTCTGATCCAGTCCTGCTGATGTGTTTCCACCGGGTTATCTTCAAAGGTTTTGGAATATATTGGAAGCAAGGGGTTGTTGCCCAAGATAAATTTGATATCTGTAAGCAACAACTCCTGATGCTGTTTTTCATGATGAATACCTATTTCCAAAAGATCATTGATTTCTTTATTTTGGCTGCTTTCGAAAAACTTTTTAATTTCTTTGGTAACATAATTACGATATGCATATACCTTTTTTACCGAAGGTCTGGAAAGGTTTCCCCGATCGGCCCGCACAACGCGTTTGCCCACGGTTTCATAGTAGCTGTTAAAAACAAAGGAGAAATCCGCATCAAACTGCGTATAACCCTTGGCATGTGGTTTAAGAATAAACTCTTCAAAAAACCAGGTGGTATGGCCTAGATGCCATTTGGGTGGACTTACATCAACTACAGGTTGTACCACATAGTCTTCAATTTCCAAAGGTTCACAAATATCTTCGGTATGTTTTCGGGTCTCCAAAAAGAAATCCAGCAGCGAAACGGTAAGGATCATAAATGGGTTTTATATATTAAAGATAGCGAATAATTGACTTAACCTACCGCATAAACCGGGAGACTAAAACTAAATGAAGTACCTTCATTGGGTTTGCTCAATACCCGAATACTGCTATCGTGTATTTCCATAATTTTCTTAACAATAGCCAGCCCTAGTCCTGCACCTTCTTTGGCTTCACCAGCCTTTGTTTGTCTGTACCGTTCAAAAATAAGCGCTTGGTTGTCCTTTTTTATACCTGGCCCAGAATCTTGTATGGTGACCTCTACATGGTCATCCTCGGCTTCGATTTTTACCGTGACATTACCGCCCTTGGGTGTAAATTTCAAGGCATTGTCCATTAAATTTTGAATGGCCCGTTCTACCAAGGAAATGTCGGCAAATACTAGAGGAATGCTTTCCTCCATGGAGAGATTTAGATCAATGTTTTTTTGCTCGGCCAACAGGGAATAGTTTCTGTGGATATCATTGGCCAGTTCGCTAATCAAGAAAGGTTCTTTTTCTGGTTGAATTTGATTGGCTTCAAGCTTCGAATATTCAAAAAGCTGTGAAACCAGTTTGGAGAGTCGTTCACTGCTTTTAGATATTGTTTCTAGGTATTCGGCCCGTTCCTTTGCAGAAAGTTCGGCATCTTTCATGTGCAGTGTTTCTATATAGCCTTGTATAATGGATAGTGGTGTTCTTAGATCATGGGAAATATTGGCAATCAGTTCTTGGCGTAACTGTTCAACAGATTTTATTTTTTCAATATCCGAGAGAATGGTGTCCGCCATACTATTATAGGTGCTTGCAACATTGGCCAAATCCATTTTTTCGGCATTTTCAATGCGATATTGAAGATCTCCCTGTTGAAAACGTTTTGCGGCATAAATAATTTTCCGCAAGCTACGGGTGAGGTACCAAATGGCAAGTACTCCTAAAAGTGTTGCGAAAACCAATGTTAACAATGAACCTCCAAGACCCAAACGCATAAAATAACTTTGAAACAGATCGCTTCGGGTTGCCAGAAAATCTTCTCCAGCCAGTACAATATACACATAGCCTTCATTGCCATCTTGGTTAAAACGGGCTGCGGAAAAAATGGTCTGTTTTGTCAAATCTTTTGGGTCGTCTCCCAAAATATAGTTTGCTCCCTTCTCATCAATAAATTTTTTAATAGGTTGAAGGCTTATCTTTTTCTCTTTTGTTTCGGGTGCATCATGATCTAAGACAACGGAATATTGCACACTACCGGAGTTATCCAAAAGATAGACTTCTATGGCACGGTTTACGGCCATCATATCATGCATAATATCACCAAAAAGAGGTTTGTTCACAGTTCCTGTTGAATCAAAAGGATGCGAGTTTTTAAATTTTTCTTCTATTAAATCTTGGGCAAGATTAGCATGTAACCGTTGTGTGGTCTCATAAAAATATTTATTGGATAGGTATATGGAAGTAATGGTGTACCCAATACCGGCTAGCAATAAAATGGCGAGGAAGGAAAGGGTAAGTTTAAGAATGAATCTGGTGGAAAGGATGTTGTTTTTCATTTGGTTTAGTTTGATCAAGATTCCCTAAGCTCTTCGTTAAATTTGTAGCCCACTCCCCAAGTAGTCAAAATAAATTTAGGATTGCTCATATCCGGTTCAATTTTAGACCGTAACCGGTTAATATGCGAGTTTACGGTATGCTCGTACCCTTGAAAATCATAACCCCAGATCATGTTCAACAATTTGGTACGATCATAGCTTTTACCCGGGTTGGAGGATAAAAGGACCAAGAGTTCAAATTCTTTGGGTGAAAGCTCTATTTTTTTACCATCCAAAAGCACTTTGCGCATATCAATATCAATGGAAAGGATATCAAACTGCATCAATTTAGGGTTTTTTTCAAGTGAAGGGGAGATAATATCCATTTTTTGCCTTCTAAAAATGGCTTTTACTCGTGCAATAAATTCCCGAACACTAAATGGCTTGGTCAAGTAATCATCAGCACCAACTTCCAGCCCTAATACCTTATCTATTTCTTCTGAACGGGCTGTAAGCATCATAATAGGTGACGTGATTTCTTGTGCGCGGATTTTTTGGCAGATTTCAATACCGTCCATTTCCTGGAGCATTACATCAAGAATAATAAGATCAGGTTTTTCACTAATGGCTTTTCTCAATCCAACATCGCCTCTATTGGCTGTGATAACTTGACACCCCAAATCTTTTAGATGTATTTCTAAAAGTCGGATAATCTCAATATCATCCTCAACAATGAGCACTTTCTTCATAATGCAACGAATTAAAATGTAAAGTATCACGGAAAGTTCACCGTTTCCTTTAAAATTTAGATTGGATACTGCTTAAAAAGTCTGTTTTTGGTGTAAATCTTTACAAAAAGACATCATTTTTAACTTAATTAGTTGATTATCAATCAATAATAAATTTTGATTTTTGTGTGATACTTCTGTTATAACTTCCCTCTTCTTTTGCCAAGTAATAAAAAAACACAAAAATGAGCAACTTAAAATTATTCGCATTAATGTTGGGCATGTCAGTACTATTTATCTCTTGTGATGATGATGATTCTGATGATGGTCCGGTGACCTTGGAAGCAGGAACTCTATCTGGCGGGCCTTTTACATTTACCGTAGATGGAATTCCGGATATGGTCAGTGGAATTACCATTGACAGTAGTAACCGTGTTGGTAGTAATTCAACCTATGTAATTACAGATGATTCAGGAAATATTTTAGGACTCCCGCCTAGTTTAGATGCTGTTGAAGGTGTAGATTTTGATGAAGCCGGAGCTGGAATATGCTTTATTTGGTATCTAGTTTATGAAGACGGCCTTACAGGTTTGGAAGTTGGTATGAACACCAGTGATTTCTCCGGAGATTACGATCTTTCTAATTCCATTACTGTTAACCGAAATGGATTGAACGCTGGGACGTTATCCGGTGGGCCTTACAACTTTGTAGTGGATGGCACGCCTGATATGGTGAGTAGCATTGTTTTGGACAACTCATTGCTTAATGGTGATGCACAGACTTATGTAATAACTGATGACCAAAAAAATATTTTGGGCATTCCCCCAACACTGGAAGCTGTTGAAGGTGTAGATTTCGATGGTGCAGGAGTTGGTTCTTGTTATATTTACCACCTTACCTATTCCACTGGTCTCGACGGTTTGGACATGGGCGGAAATCTGGATGACTTAACCGGGGAGTTTGCGCTATCTAACTTTGTTGTGGTCAATAGAAATGCCTTGGATGCAGGTGCAATTTCTGGAGGCCCGTTCACTTTTACCGTTGATGGAACACCGGATATGGTTAGTGGAATTGCCTTGGATGACACAAATCTTACAGGAAGTATGCAAGGTTGGGTGATTACCGACGACCAAAACAACATCTTGGGCTTGCCACCAACTTTGGAAGCGGTAGAAGGTGTAGATTTTGATGGTGCTGGAACAGGGGTTTGCTTAATCTGGCATATTACCTATGAAGAAGGCTTAACGGGCTTAATGGGTGGCAACAATGTGTCTGACCTGGAAGGTTTTTACGCACTCTCCAACTCTATTACTGTTACAAGAGAAGGACTGGATGCAGGAGCTATTTCTGGTGGACCTTTTATGTTTACGGTTGATGGTACGGCAGATATGGTTAGTGGAATTGCCTTGGATGATACAAATCTTACAGGAAGTATGCAAGGTTGGGTAATTACGGACGACCAAAACAATATATTGGGCTTGCCACCAACGTTAGAAGCCGTGGAAGGCGTAGACTTTGATGGAGCAGGTGTAGGGGTTTGCTTGATTTGGCATATTACCTATGAGGAAGGCTTAACTGGATTGATGGGTGGTAACAATGTATCCGATTTGGATGGTTTCTACGCGCTCTCCAATTCCATTACCGTAACTCGCGAAGGATTAAATGCCGGTACCCTTTCTGGTGGTCCATTTACCTTTACGGTCGATGGAACAGCGGATATGGTGAGTGGTATCACGTTGGATGCAACAGAGCTTACAGGTGCCAATCAAACGTATGTGATTACGGATGATGATAACAATATCTTAGGTGTTCCCTCAACGCTTGCAGATGTGGAAGGGGTTGACTTTAATGGCGCAGGCGTAGGTGTATGTTATATATGGCACCTGACTTATGAAGATGGCTTAACTGGATTAATGGGTGGTAATAATATATCAGATTTAGATGGATTTTACGGACTATCCAATGGTATTAGAGTGACAAGAAACTAAATTGAAAAAGAGAATTAGAAATTTTGTTTAGTCACCAGCACCCAAGCGAAAGCTTGGGTGTTTTTATTTTATACAAATATTGATAGGAAGTTTATAAAGAACAGGAACTTTTTTTCCATCACATGAACCAGGTACCCATTTTAAATTATCTACTATTGAAAGCGCCTGATTCGCTAAATCTGTTCCACTGATATTTTGAATGATTCTCTTTCCAGAGATTTTTCCATCAATTTCGACAACAAAACTTACAAAAACCCTGCTTCCTATTGTATTTGATGAATCTATCTGATAGTTTAAGTTTTGTATCAATTCTTTATTGAGTATTCTTTCACCGCCCTTAGGAATAGGCATTTTATCTACGGATAAATACACTGTTTTACATAAGACACTATCAAGACTTGAAATACAATTAACCTTTTCCATCTGTCCTTTTGCAACAGCAATGGAAAACAAAGCAAGGCATAGGGATATACTAGTTATTATTTTCATTTAAACCAACTTGGTCATAATCTTTAAATAAAACCCGAATTTTCTAAAAGTCAAAAAGTTCTTTGAGCGTAATGTCCAGTGCAGCGGCAATGGTGTAAAGTGTGAAAGTGTTCGCAGAAACCTTATGATTTTCAATAAGCTCAATATGTTGTTTGTCTTTGTTGCACAATCTGGCCAATTCCGCTTGAGAGATACGCCGCTCATTGCGCAATTGTTTGATTCGGGTTCCTATTTTTTTGGACAACTCTTGTTTTGTCAGCATCTTAAAATTCCTAACAAAGCAAAATTGGATAGATTCAGTTGAACGAGGGTCATAATAAATTATGACTTTTGATATCTATATCATACATTTATGTCATAAATAGTTATGACGATGGAAAATTCAAATTACCCAGATGCCAAAAATCTATGGGATATCATTGAAGAAGGCTATAATACCCCGGCAGAAATGGCAAAAGTGCTGGATCTGGGAGTGGAAATGTTATTTTATGTGGAAGAAGAGGCCTTTACCCAAAGGGAAATACAGCAAGTGGTTACAGCTCTTAGAACGGTTATAGAGGTTTTGAGAGGGTATTGAGGTTAATGATTTAAAAATGAAAAACTTCCTTTTCTGTTCGTAAAATCGGATAAAATTACATCTTGTTTGTCATATTTTTTTTCTACACTTTCATTTTCCCAAAATAACTTTGCCCTTATCTTCATCTTTCTTAGAAAAGATTCTATATGTAGTGTTTTTACGTCAAAATTTACTTTTAAAACATCTAAAACCTCCGACGGGAAAATAGCTGCCGAATTTTCATTTGTAAATTTTATTTCTGGGCTAAGAACCGTATAGGAATAATGCTTTCCTTGTCCCATTGCTTCCCAATTTAAGTCACTGTGATTTAATTCTCCCTCAAAATAAACGTTAGCTCGATATTCCTTTACTAAAACTTCTCCAATATTTTCTATCCCTAGGGTCAAGGTAAAACGGGTTTTATCATCTTCTCCATCTTCCGAATCAACGAAAATTGAAAGTTTAGAAATATTCAATTTCGATTTAAGTATTCTTCCGTAGAGTTGTCTAACTTCATACTCTTCCATCGCGATTGATTCGAAATTATACCGGCGATAATACCTATTGTCTTGATTCATATGTGGAGCATCTACACTTGAAGGAATTTGGACAACATATATGCTTTTTGCAATATCCCCCATAGCCCGAATGGTATGTATTTTTATGTTTGAAACAGCTCTCTTAATAGTTGAATTAATTACTTGTTCCAAAAATTCTTTAGTATAGTCATTGCCATCAATATATGAAAAGGCATATGCTTTATGGTTTTTCTCCTCAATACCATAAATAATTATGCCACCATCTGAATTAGCAAATGCAGACACATCCTTTGATATTTCCTTTTTGATTTTGGGAATTCTAGAAATTGCTCCACTTGATTTAAATTCAATATTTATTGATTCTTCTATTTCGTTATCAATAAATGACTGGATTGTCTTTAATTCAAATTTTTTAAGATCGTGAAGTGCCGGCATTTGCGAATTTTATTTTACACCGCCACAATCCCCTTAATATGTGGATGCGGGTTATAGTCAACTAACTCAAAATCATCAAAGCTAAAGTCAAAAATAGTCTTTACGCTAGGGTTTAATTTCATAGTTGGTAATGGGCGTGGGTCGCGACTTAATTGTAATTCCACCTGTTCCATATGGTTGTTGTAAATATGCGCATCACCAAAGGTGTGGATGAAATCCCCAGGTTCGTACCCGCAAACCTGTGCCATCATCATCGTAAACAGTGCATAAGAGGCAATATTAAAGGGTACCCCCAAAAAAATATCCGCACTGCGTTGGTACAACTGACAGGAAAGTTTTCCATCGGCCACATAAAACTGGAAAAATGCGTGGCATGGAGGTAAAGCGGCCTTGCCTTGGGCCACGTTTTCGGAAAAAGAAACCGAAGTGTCGGGTAAAACGCTTGGGTTCCATGCAGAAACCAACATTCTTCTGCTGTTGGGATTATTTTTTAGAGACTCAATAACTTCTTTTATTTGGTCAATTTCCTCACTGTTCCAATTACGCCATTGATGTCCATAAACAGGACCTAAATCGCCGTTTTCATCCGCCCATTCATTCCAGATACGCACTCCATTTTCCTGTAGGTAGCCAATATTGGTATCCCCTTTTAAAAACCAGAGCAACTCATGTACAATGGATTTTAAATGGAGTTTTTTGGTGGTCACCATTGGAAAACCTTCAGAAAGATCAAATCGCATTTGATAGCCAAAAACACTTAAAGTTCCTGTTCCCGTTCGGTCTCCTTTTTGGTTCCCGTGTTCCAATACATGTTTAAGTAAGTCGTGGTATTGTTTCATTCTTTCATCAAATTACCGCTTGTCATTTCGAACGAGTATAACGAGGAAAAATCTTCAAGAAGCATCTCTCGACTGCGCTCGATATGACAGAAAAATTAATCCATCTAAATTACTTCAAGAATAGAATCTATGGTAGAAATATAGTCGGACTTATAAAGATTTTATCAACGAATAAAAAGATATAACTACCCAAGAATCATTCCTGCAATGGTAGCCGATAGAAGAGAGGCTAAAGAACCGCCCAATACAGCTTTCATTCCAAATTGAGATAAGGTTTTACGTTGCCCTGGTGCTAAAGAACCTATTCCTCCAATTTGAATACCAATAGAAGCGAAGTTTGCAAAACCACACAACATATAGGTGGCCATAATTACGGATTTGTTATAGGTAAAGTGAAGGTTGTTGGTTACGGATTTAAGTTCCGCCAATTGAATATACCCTATAAATTCACTGGCAGCCAGTTTAATGCCCAACAATTGCCCCATAAGCATTACATCTTCATTGGCAACACCAATTAACCACATTAAAGGAGCAAAAATGGTTCCCAAAACAGCTTCGAGTGAGAAACTATCGTATGGGGAGTTGGCGGCAATCCATGAATTGAAGGTTGTTAAATCTCCCACCCAACCCAAAATTCCATTGATCATAGCAATAAATGCCACAAAGACCAATAACATGGCGCCTACATTTACGGCAAGTTTTAGTCCTTCTGTTGTGCCGTTGGAAATGGCATCTAAAATATTGGCACCTATTTTTTCTGATGAAACGCTGACATCTGTATTTATAGTTTCAGTTTGTGGATATAGAATTTTGGAAATTATTATAGCCCCTGGAGCTGCCATCACCGATGCAGCCAATAAATGTTTTGCAAAAACCAAACGTAGGACCGGATCATCACCGCCTAAAAATCCTATATAAGCTGCCAAAACGGCACCAGCAACTGTAGCCATACCACCAATCATTACCAAAAGGATTTCGGATTTGTTCATTTTTTCCAAATAGGCCTTAATGAGCAAAGGTGCTTCAGTTTGTCCTAAAAAAATGTTTCCGGCTATAGAGAGGCTTTCTGCACCCGATATCCCCAAAGATTTTGTTAGCAACCATGCCAATGCCTTCACCACTTTTTGGATGATTCCCATGTAAAATAAGACTGAAGTCAACGCAGAAAAGAAAATAATCGTGGGCAATACTTGAAATGCAAAGATGAATCCGAAGGTATCCATATCCACGACGAGTCCTTCAAAAAGGAATTGACTTCCCGCTCTGGTAAAGTCCAAGATGCTAACAAAAACCTGCCCTACTTTTTCAAATAGATACTGTACGAATGATACTTTGAGCACCCCAATGGCAATCAGGAGTTGTAAAGCAAGTCCGATACCAACAGTTTTCCAATTAATAGCTTTTCTATTGGAACTAAAAAGAAACGAAATGAAAATCAGTACGGCCATTCCTAGCACCCCTCTCCATAATGTGGTAAAAGTAAATCCTTGATTGGGAATCAGTTGTGGCGTTTCCTGTGTTGAGAGATTATCAATTACGGTGGTGTCAATCGCAATATTTATGGAATCTGTTGGAATTGTGTTTTGCCCATATGAAAAGGCACAAATAAATAATAAAAGTATTAGAAAATTTTTGGTTTTCGTACCCATGTAAAAGGCTTATTTGCGCTTGGAAATTTCATCCCGTAGTTTGGCAGCCTTTTCGTAGTCTTCATTGGCAACTGCTTTATCCAATTCCTTATAAAGTTCTTCTAGGGTAAGTTCTCTATACCCCTGTGATGATGTTCCGGATTCTATCTCTACAGTTTCTCCTTCTTGAAGAATTTCATCAACCACAATACTATCGTCATCGTCATCCTCTTCATTCTCTTTTGATGAGAATTTTAAGAAAATTCCAGCTTTATCCAAAATGGTCTTGTAAGTAAAAATAGGAGCATCGAAACGCAAGGCCAATGCAATGGCATCACTGGTTCTTGCATCTACAATCTCTTCAACTTTGTCCCGCTCACAAATTACACTTGAGTAGAATACACCATCTACAAGTTTATGGATAATAACTTGTTTGACCACAATGGAGAACCGGTCCGCAAAATTTTTGAACAGATCATGGGTCAACGGTCTAGGCGGTTTTATTTCTTTTTCTAGGGCAATTGCAATGGATTGCGCTTCAAAAGCACCAATTACAATGGGAAGTTTTCTATCTCCGTCAACTTCATTTAAAATAAGGGCATATGCGCCATTTTGCGTCTGGCTGTAAGATATCCCCTTGATTTTTAATCGTACTAAACTCATATTTATCTTCCTAAAACCAAAAAAGGCTGTTCAAATAGTGGCATTACCAGTTATCTGAACAGCCCCTTGTAATGGGCAAATTAACAAAAATTAAGTGTTTTGGGCTTTAAATTCCTTTAATTTTTCGATGAGCTTCGGTACAACTTCAAAGGCATCACCAACGATTCCATAATCTGCGGCCTTAAAGAACGGAGCCTCAGGGTCATTGTTAATCACTACTTTGGTTTTTGATGCACTTACTCCGGCCAAATGTTGGATTGCTCCTGAGATACCGATAGCGATATAAAGATTACTTGCCACGGGTTTTCCGGTCTGACCCACATGTTCTCCATGCGGACGCCATCCTAAATCGGAAACTGGCTTGGAACAGGCCGTTGCAGCACCCAATACTTCGGCCAACTCTTCGATCATCCCCCAGTTCTCAGGGCCTTTAAGGCCTCTGCCCCCAGAAACGACCACATCAGCGTCTGCAATAGTGGCTTTACCCACAACTTTGTCCACTTCCACGGATTTGGTAGCGAAATCTGAATCGCCAAGAGTTGGGCTAAAATCTTCAATCGTTGCTGTGGTGCTATTTTCATGAATGCCAAAAGCGTTATTGGAAACTCCGATAACTTTGGTTTCTGAAGCAATTTCGGTATGCGCAAAACCTTTATTGCTAAAAGCGGTTCTTTTCACAACAAAAGGAGCTACGCTATCAGGGGCGGCCACAACATTGGGAACATAACCAGCGTTTAGTTTTGCGGTTATGATAGGAGCTAAAAACTTGGTGTCGGCACTTGAACTGAGAATAATCACTTTTGCCCCTTCGGCCTCAACGGCCTGGGTAATGGCATTGGCATAGGCTTTGGCATTAAAGGAGGCCAATTGATCACTGCTAATGTGCAACACCTTGGATACTCCATAGTTACCCAATGAAGCATTGTCGTTGGCATTAATGGAAACTGCTGTAACAGATTCCCCCAACTCCTGTGCTACTTTGTTGGCGTAAGAAGCTACTTCCAGTGCATTTTTCTTAAAAATTCCTTTATCTGATTCGGTATATACTACTACTGACATATTTTTTTAACTTCTATTTTTAAATCACTTTGGCCTCGGTATGCAATAAATTGACCAGTTCTTCAACATTGGCGGCGTCCACTAACTTAACGGGCCCTTTTGCTGCTGGTTTCTCAAACTTCTGATCTTGTGTGGGCTTTGGTGCATCAATGGGCTCCACAACGTTCAATGCCTTTTTCCGTGCCATCATAATACCACGCATATTGGGAATGCGAAGATCACTTTCTTCAACCAATCCTTTTTGACCACCAATGACCAACGGCAATGATGTAGTTATTTTCTCCTTTCCACCATCTATCTCGCGCAGTGCTGTGGCACTGTTGCCATCAACCTCTAGTCCAATACAGGTATTTACAAAGTTCATATCCAAAAGTGTTGCCAAAATACCTGGTACCATTCCACCATTATAATCTATGGATTCCCGACCGGCAATGACCAAGTCATATCCACCATTTTTAACAACCTGCGCCAATTGTCTTGCAACAAAGGAACCATCAGTGGGTTCGGCATTGATTCGTATCGCTTCATCAGCGCCAATGGCAAGTGCTTTTCGTATGGTGGGTTCTGTTTGGGCTCCACCCACGGTAACAACGTGTACGGCGGCTCCCTGTTTTTCCTTGAACCACATGGCCCGGGTTAATCCAAACTCATCATTGGGATTAATTACAAATTGTACCCCATTTGTATCAAACTTGATGTTACCTTCTGTAAAATTAATTTTAGAAGTGGTGTCCGGTACATTGCTTATGCAAACTAAAATCTTCATATACTTTTTAGGTTTAACGCATCAAATATAGCTATAAAAATCCTAAATTTATTATGCATGCATAATAAATTTTGTTTCTTTTTTTACTTTTTTGCCTCGTATTGTTCCTGTATATTTTCCTATTTTTGCTTGCATTTTTAAGCGCATAAACTAACATTTTAGTACTACTTGATGAAAACACTACAGTTTAGAGAAGCTATCCAACAGGCAATGTCCGAAGAGATGAGAAATGATGATTCCATTTATTTAATGGGTGAGGAAGTTGCAGAATACAATGGAGCCTATAAAGCTTCTAAAGGAATGTTGGATGAGTTTGGGCCGGAACGCGTCATTGATACGCCTATTTCGGAGCTGGGTTTTGCCGGGATTGGAGTAGGTTCCGCAATGCTTGGCAATAGACCAATTATTGAATTTATGACCTTTAACTTTGCCTTGGTCGGAATAGATCAGATTATAAATAATGCTGCGAAGATAAGACAGATGTCCGCAGGCCAGTTTCCATGCCCGATTGTTTTTAGGGGTCCTACTGCTTCGGCAGGCCAGTTGGCAGCAACACACTCCCAAGCTTTTGAAAGCTGGTATGCCAATTGTCCAGGACTAAAAGTGGTGGTGCCTTCCAACCCCGCAGATGCTAAAGGATTGTTGAAGTCTGCCATTCGCGACAATGATCCGGTTATTTTTATGGAATCTGAGCAGATGTATGGAGACAAGGGAGAAGTACCCGAAGGGGAATTTACAATTCCTATTGGTGTGGCCGATATTAAAAGGGAAGGCAAAGATGTTACCGTTGTTTCCTTTGGAAAGATCATAAAGGAAGCCTACAAGGCCGCTGATGAACTCGAGAAAGAGGGAATAAGTTGTGAAATCATCGATTTACGTACGGTTCGCCCCATGGATTATGATGCTATTTTAACCTCTGTGAGGAAAACGAACAGACTTGTGATTTTAGAAGAGGCTTGGCCATTTGGCAATGTTTCTACTGAAATTATTTATCATGTCCAAGACAAGGCATTTGATTATTTAGATGCCCCTGTTGTAAAAATAAACACAGCAGATACACCAGCGCCGTATTCTCCAGTGTTATTGGCAGAATGGTTGCCCAACCATACCGATGTAATCAAAGCTGTTAAGAAAGTGTTATATAAGTAACTCGCTTATATTTGTAAGGTATATTAGCCTCGTCGACTTAAAGTTGATGAGGCTTTTTTAAGGAATAGTTTTTGATAAGAAATTACACTAAAATAAATTTGACCATGTACTTCTGAAAATTCCAATCTGGATTTTTGGCATACCATAGCATCAAAGCATGAAAAGATTCCTTCTTGTTGTCGTTTTTCTTTCTTTTTTTTCTGTTTTTTCCCAAACCAAGGTTGGTGGGATTATCGTTGACCAATTTGGTGAACCCGTAGCTTTTGCCAATATTATTTTCAAGAATTCATCTGAAGGAACCATTACCAATGACAACGGACGCTTCTATATAGAATCCGACATCGACCATAACACAATTGTCGTTTCATTCATTGGATATGAAACCAAGGAGATTCAACTTCCGCAGAAGGTTAACTACAATATGGAAATTGCATTGCAGGAATCTACTGAACAACTTAAGGAAGTGGTGGTGTACACCGGAAAACAATCCAAAAAGAACAATCCTGCCATTGATATTCTTAAGAAAATCTGGGCCAAGAAAAGGGAAAATGGTGTTCGAAAATTTAAACAATATCAATACGATAAGTATGAAAAAATCGAGTTTGATTTGAACACCATTGATAGCGCCTTGATCAAAAGTAAGTTGTTCAAAGGATTGGAATTTGTGTTTCAGGATTTAGATACCTCAAGAATTACCGGTAAGACCTATTTACCCATATTTTTAAATGAAAGTTTTTCCAGAATATATGGGGACAATATCATAAATGAAGAAAAAGAGGATGTTTTGGGGAATAAAAATGCTGGTTTTAGTGGTAATCAATCCATTACGGCTTTTGTTGAAGATCTGTACTCAGACTATGATATTTATGATAATTATTTGCGTTTTTTTGATAAAAGTTTCACAGGTCCATTAGCTAAGACTGGGGTTGATACCTATAACTACGTATTGTCTGATAGTACTTTTATTGATAACAAATGGTGCTACAATATTATTTATTATCCTCGAAGAACCAATGAGTTAACCTTTAAGGGAGATTTTTGGGTCAGCGATACCACCTATGCCATAAAAAAAATAAACCTTCAGGTAACCAAGAGTGCCAATATTAATTGGGTAAAGGAAATCTATATTGAACAGGACTTTGATGTGGTTAACGATTCTGTCTTTTTACTTACCCGAGATTATATGCTGAGCGATTTCAGTTTTTCAAAAAAGGAAAAGTCGCGCGGGGTATATGGCAAACGAACTACGGTGTACGATAATTATGAATTTGATACCAATAGGCCCGAAGCATTCTATAAAGCGGAATCAGATCCCTACGACCCACGGGTGTTTAGCAGGGACAGTACCTTTTGGCAGAATGCGCGTTTGGAAAAGCTAAATGATGATGAATCGGGTGTTTTTAAACTATTGGATACCCTAAAAACAGTTCCCAAGTTTAGAACTTATTATGATGTGGTAAGTATTTTGGGGTCCGGTTATGTCGAGATAGACAAGTGGAACCTTGATATCGGTAATATCTATAGTGTACTTGGGTTCAATGATGCCGAAGGAACTAGGGTTCGATTAGGTGCCCGGACGTATTTTGGCCAGAACGACCCATGGCGACTGGAAGGATATATGGCCTATGGTTTTAAGGATAAAAAGGCCAAACATGGTCTTTCGGCCAAATTTCTACTGGATCGAAAAACGAGATTGATAGTATCTGGAGGCAACCGCAGAGATATTGAGCAACTGGGATTAAGTCTAACAAGTACCAATGATGTATTGGGCAGGAGTATTGCCTCTTCTTCCCTGATTACCGTAGGAGCCAATGATCGGCTTACCAATATTAACCTTTCCACGCTTAATTTTGAGATGGAGCCAGCCAAAAATTTTAGGATTCGGTTTGGGAGTTCATTCCGAACCTTAAGCTCTGCTTTGCCCGAGGCGTTCAGTCTGGATTATATAGATGATACCGTTCCTTCTGGAATTTCATCGGAGGTAAAACAATTTGATCTTACCACTACCCTTATCTATACCCCTGGAAAAAGAACCATTGGTTATGGGGTGGAACGTGTAGATATCAATGATGATTACAGTACTATCCTCTTTAACTATACCAAGGGAATAAACGGATTTTTGGAGAGTGATTTTGATTATGAGCGCGTTCAATTTTCTTACCGACAACCCTGGCAAATTGGAGGCTTCGGAAGATTGACGAGTAGTATAGAATTGGGAAAAACCTTTGGGGAAGTGCCTTTAAGTCTGTTGAGTATTGTGCCAGGCAACCAAACGCTCTTCACATTGTACAACACCTTTCCGAACCTGGATTTCTATGAATTTGTTACAGATACCTATGCCACGGTGCATTTAGAACACAATTTTAATGGACGTTTGTTTTCCAGAATCCCAGTCTTGCGCAAGTTGAACCTAAGGGAAATAGTTGGCCTTAGAGGTGCTTGGGGCCAACTTTCAGATGAAAATATAGCCTTAAACTCACCATCAAACATACCTCTGGTCGCTCCAAGTGATCAAATTTATTGGGAGTATTCATTTGGTATAGGCAACATCTTTAAAATCTTCAGAATTGACTTTAACTTTAGGGGGAATTACTTAGATAATCCAGATGCTCGTGCATTTGGGATTACCGGTACCTTTGGATTTAATTTTTAATTAATACTAAAAGCGCAATTTCCTTTTCTGCTTAGCGTTTCACTAGTTATTTTTGCAAAACATAAAAACCTTGAAATGTCTAAAAAAGAACAAGTAACCTTTGATGTGCTAATAGAAATACCAAAAGGTAGTAGAAACAAATACGAATACGATTTCACCCTTCATAAAATACGGTTTGACAGAACGTTGTTTTCTTCGATGATGTATCCGGGAGATTATGGATTTGTCCCCGAAACGCTTGCTTTGGACAAAGATCCCTTGGATGTGTTGGTTTTGGGAACAGAACCTACTTATCCCATGGTAGTAATGGAGGTTAAACCCATTGGTGTTTTCCATATGACAGATGAAAAAGGTCCGGATGAAAAGATTATCTGCGTTCCCGTGAGCGATCCTGTCTGGAACAAAAAGAATGACATTGCAGATATCAACCCACATCGCAAAAAGGAAATAGAACATTTTTTTAAGGTCTACAAGGACTTAGAAGAAAAGAAAGTAGATACCGGAGGTTGGGGAGATGTTAAGGAAGCCATAGAAATTTATCATCAATGTGTTAAGAGATACGATGAAAGTGAGCATAAAAAGAGACGTACTTTCACGATTTAAGCAGGTTTACTGTTAAAAAAATGCCCTTTTAATATTCAAAAGGGCATTTTTTTTATTAGTGGGTATTTTACTACTTTTGCTGCCACTTGAAAAATCTAAATAACTGAACAACTATGGAATTAATCGTAAAGTTTTTGCCTGCATTTGGCGTTTTGGCCCTATTGTACGTTTTTATTAAAAGTGGATGGGTTTCCAAACAAGAAGTAGGCGATGCTAAAATGGCAAGAATTGCCAAGAACATTGCCGATGGAGCAATGTCCTTCTTAAAAGCAGAATACAAAATCTTAGGCATTTTTGTAATCGCAGTTGCTATTTTGCTATTCCTAAAAGGGAGTAATGAATCTGGATCTAATGGAATGGTGGCCGTTTCCTTTATTGTTGGAGCTGTTTGCTCGGCTTTAGCTGGTTTTATTGGAATGAAGGTAGCTACAAAAGCCAACGTAAGAACTACGAATGCCGCTCGAAAATCATTGGGAAAGGCTTTGGAGGTTGCTTTTGCAGGAGGGGCTGTAATGGGGCTTGGTGTTGTTGGTCTAGGTGTTTTGGGATTAAGTGGACTTTTCATGATTTATAGTGGTCAAGGTTGGGAACTTGGTGAGGTACTGAATGTACTTTCAGGTTTTTCATTAGGGGCCTCATCTATCGCACTTTTTGCACGTGTGGGCGGAGGTATTTATACCAAAGCTGCTGATGTTGGAGCTGACCTTGTTGGTAAAGTGGAAGCAGGTATTCCTGAAGATCATCCCCTAAACCCGGCAACCATAGCAGATAACGTAGGTGATAATGTTGGGGATGTTGCTGGTATGGGAGCCGACCTTTTTGAATCATATGTTGGATCAATAATAGGTACTATGGTTTTAGGTGCTGCATTTACTCAGATTCCTGCTTTTGCTGGAGCATTTGATGGGTTAGGTGCGGTTTATCTTCCGTTAGTGTTAGCTGCGGTTGGTATCATCATGTCTATTATTGGAACTTTCTTTGTAAAAGTTAAAGACGGTGGTAATCCACAAACGGCATTAAATATTGGGGAATTTGGTTCTGCTGGTTTAATGCTAGTGGCTTCTTACTTCATAATCACAAATATGTTGCCGGAAAGCTGGTCTTTCGGTGGGGAAACGTATGGAGCAATGGGTGTTTTCTGGGCAGTGCTTGCAGGTTTAGTAGCAGGTTTGGCCGTTGGTAAGGTTACAGAATATTATACAGGTACTGGAACAAAGCCGGTAACTTCAATTGTTCGTCAGTCAGAAACAGGAGCAGCAACAAATATTATTGCTGGTTTAGGTGTTGGAATGATGTCTACAATGTTCCCAATAATTTTGATTGCTGCGGCTATTTTGGTTTCCCATCATTTTGCAGGTCTTTACGGAATTGCAATCGCTGCTGTAGGAATGTTGGCAAACACAGGTATACAATTGGCTGTTGATGCATATGGGCCTATTTCTGATAACGCCGGTGGTATTGCTGAAATGGCAGAATTAGAGCCAGAAGTAAGAGAGCGTACAGATAAATTAGATGCTGTTGGTAATACAACTGCTGCAATTGGCAAAGGTTTTGCTATTGCTTCTGCTGCATTAACTGCTTTGGCATTATTTGCCGCCTTTATGCAAACTGCTAATGTAACTGCGATTGATGTATCTAAGCCAACGGTAATGGCTGGTCTTTTAGTAGGTGGGATGTTACCCTTTGTATTTTCTGCACTTTCCATGAATGCGGTAGGTAGAGCTGCAATGGCAATGATTGAAGAAGTTCGCCGTCAGTTTAGAGATATTCCACAATTGAAAGCTGCATTGGAAGTAATGAGAGCAGTAGATTCAGATATGTCTAAAGCTACACCAGAACAAAGAGCTACTTTTGATGCCGCTGATGGTTTAGCTGAATACGATAAGTGTGTAGATATTTCTACAAAAGCCTCTATTAAAGAAATGGTATTGCCAGGTTTATTGGCAATTGCTGTTCCTGTTGCTGTTGGATTTATTGGAGGAGCCGAAATGTTAGGAGGCTTACTTGCAGGTGTAACCACTTGTGGTGTTCTAATGGCTATTTTCCAATCAAATGCAGGTGGTGCATGGGATAATGCAAAGAAAACCATAGAAAGTGATGGTAAAAAAGGCTCCGATGCCCATAAAGCGGCTGTTGTAGGTGATACTGTTGGTGACCCATTTAAAGATACTTCTGGACCTTCATTGAACATTTTGTTGAAATTGATGTCTGTTGTGGCTTTGGTTATTGCACCAAGTTTGGTAAGTCTTAGTTCAGGAGATGAGGTAGGAATGTTGAAGGAGGACGGTACTAAAATTTCCATTACCACGGAAGGAATGAAGGAAAGCATTCCGGTAGAAAAACAAATTCGTGTTGAAATGAGCAATACTGCTGATGGGTTATTTAAGGCGGTGGTAACATCAACGTACGAAGTTGCTGGAGAAGTAAAAGAAGAAATAAAAGAATTTACTGGAGCTACTAAGGAAGAAGTGAAGGCTCAGGTTGAAAAATATTCAAGTTCAGTTAAAATCGAGTAGTTGTTAAAACTTCATATAAAACAGAAAACCACGCTTTAAGCGTGGTTTTTTTATACTGTTATTTTAGAGCAAAAGCAATTATCTGATTTCCTTTTTTAGTATTCAATTTTTCGCCCCCACAGGCAATCGCAATAAACTGCTTTCCGTTGAGTTCATACATGGCCGGTGTTGCAAAAGCTGCAGCAGGCAATTCATGTTCCCAGAGGAGTTCACCTGTTTTTTTGTTGAAAGCCCTAAAATAGCCATCCTTTGTAGCTGCAATAAACAATAGCCCATTTTCTGTAACAACTGGACCACCATAATTTTCACATCCAGTTTGGGGAAATCCTTTTTCCTTTAATACCGGGGTATCTCCTAGTGTAATGGACCAAATAAAATCCCCAGTATTCAAATCAATGGCATGCATGGTTCCCCATGGAGGGGAAATGGCAGGAAAACCCTCACTGTCCTGAAATCTTTTATATCCCTTAAACTTATAAGGAAGGGGGTAAGATGTAGAAGTAGAACTTGTGTCCACCGCCGTTTCTTGATCAAATAGGAATTGTATTAATGCTTCTTTTTCAGCTTCCGGAATTTGCGGAAAACCGGTCATCATTCCCTTACCGTTTACAATCAACTCTGCGACTTCTGCTTTGGATTTAACGGATTTTATATTCAAAAGAGAAGGATAACTGCTGGCAACATTGCCTTTTCTATCTTTTTGATGACAGATTACGCAATACTGTCCATAAACCCGTTCACCTAAGGTAACATCTTCTAACGTTTCTTCATTTTCCACCATTTGAATTAACCATGGCATTTCATTGGAATTCACATAAATAATACCCTCTTCAGGGTCTGCTCCAGTTCCTCCCCATTCTGCGGCACCATCAAACCCTGGAAATATTAACCTTGGATCAAGGCTTGGCGGGACATATTCACGTTTATCCGAAGTTTTTAGAATTTCCTTCAACGCTTCTTGGTTTTCAGCGTAAGGACTAATATCGTTCGCTGTTAAATCCTTGGACAATCGGGCAAAAGGTTTTGGTTTTACCGGAATAGGCTGGGTTTTCCATGCTGTCTCTCCTTTTAAGGTTGATGCTGGCACAGCTACTTCTTCAATATCAAAAAGAGGTTCTCCGGTAGCACGGTCAAAGACGTAAACATATCCTTGTTTGGTCACTTGGGCAACAGCCTTAATTTTCTTCCCATTTCTTTCTACGGTGATAAGATTGGGGGGTGCTGGTAAATCCCTATCCCAAAGATCATGATGCACAAATTGAAAATGCCATATTCGCTTTCCGGTTTGCGCCTCTATGGCCAAAAGGCTGTTTGCGTACAAATTGGAACCTTTACGAAGGCCGCCATAAAAATCAGGCGAAGCGGAACCTGTGGGAATGTATAGTGTTCCAGTTTCTTCATCTACGGCCATCCCTGCCCAGTTATTGGCTGCACCAATAATGTCACTTTTGTAGGCATCCTTGTTTTCCCATGTCTCATATCCCTCTTCTTCAGGGTGTGGGATGGTATGAAAAACCCATTCAACGTCCCCTGTTACTACATTAAATGCCATAATATTGCCTGGCGCGGACCCCACATCTTCCCCCAAGCGAATGGGCATTACAATAATATCCTTGTAAATGGTTCCGGGGGTATTGGATATTACAAATTTATCCTTGGCATTTTCAGGCATTCCAGAACGTAAATCAATTTTACCATTATCACCGAAAGAGGAAATAAGCTCACCAGTTAATGCATTAAGGGCATATAGATTGGGTCCTGCAGTGTACAGAATTCTTTTGTCATCCCTTTTGGACCAATAAGAAACTCCTCTACTTGTAGAGGTAGGTAATTTTAGGGAATCCCCAAACCTCCATAGCTCTTTTCCTGTGCCTGCATGTAGTGCTACGGCCCTCAATGCAGCAGTAACACCATATAACATGGAATCCACTATTATAGGATTCATTTGCATTTGGCCATAATCTGGGGAAGAATACGACCATGCAACTTTTAAGGTTTTTACATTTTCCGGTGTTATTTGAGAGAGCGTGGAGTAGTGGTTGCGGTCAGGTCCACCCAAGTAAGATGACCAAGTGTTATAAACTTTTTCTACTGGATTTTCGGAAGATTCGCAAGCC
Organism: Flavobacteriaceae bacterium; assembly: GCA_039985375.1. GTDB lineage: Bacteria > Bacteroidota > Bacteroidia > Flavobacteriales > Flavobacteriaceae > Flagellimonas. Next base: position 88,585 of record JBDWSS010000101.1, on the reverse strand, counting down.
AAAAGTATAATGCAGAGAACGAAAAAAGATAATAGTAATGGATGCTTTTTTTTAAATGTCATTTTTGATGGAGTGGTTGATTCCTTCCTAAGCTAGGAAAAATTGACCAATTTCTGAAAATCAATGGTAGATGAAGCCTTTTTTAGTTGCTTCGTTTTTATGTTCGAGCGGAGTCGAGAACTATTTTAGACCTGGACATCTCGACCGCGCTCGAAGTAATATTTAGGTTTTATTGAAGTCTAAAAGTAATCGGAATTGCAAAGGGTACTTTTACAGGAGTACCACGTTGTTTTCCCGGTGTCATTTTTGGCAGTTTAGAGATGATTCGTGCAGCTTCCGTTTCCAAAATTTTGTGCGGACCACGCATTTTTACATCATTTATACTGCCGTCTTTTTGGATGGTGAATACCAAATTGACACGCCCTTGTAAGCCCATTTCCTGTGCGGGTTCAGGGTATTGAAAGTTCTTTCGGATATGTTTTTGCATCATTTCCTGAAAACAGGCACGTTTGTCATCCGCTCTTTCACAACCGGGAAAAACGGGAACATCTTCAATTACAATAAAAGACACTTCATCTGGAATATCATTGTCGGCAACCTCGATATCCTCCAACTCAGCAATTTCCGTGTTTTGGTCAGGTTCGTTTGATTCAATTACTGTTTCGATAATATCTTTTTCGTCTTCTACAATTTCTATAACTGGAGGTGTTTGAATTTTAGGTGGCGGTGGTGGTGGAAGTTTCTGAAAAGTTAGAGGCACTTCTTCATCTAGTGTATCTGGTACGTCCAAGCTGGCTATATGTTCCGGGCTTTCATAAAATGTTTTCCACTCTAAAGCAACGTAAGTAAGTAACATTACTGCAGCTATTCCAATGGAGAAATAGAGCGCACTGTTTTTTTTCAAATCCAATTCTTGATTTTTCTTCGGTTTCATAATTTTCAAATTTTTGCCTTTCAAAAGAAAGGTGTAGTTAATACTGATGGGTGTTTAAACCCAATCTAAACTACCTTGAAAATCATCTGAATAAAAGGCAGAATGAGTGAACCGCCCTTTTGGTTGAGTGAAAAATCCAATTATTTAATAGGAAGAACAAATGTTATTCAAATAGGCCGTGAATTTCAGCATCAATCTTATTGATCACAGCGCCCAAATCTTCGGGCTCATCAACAAAATTGATATCGTCCACATCAATAATCAAAAGCTTGCCCTTTTCATAGGTATTTGCCCAGGCCTCATAGCGTTCGTTCAATCGGCTTAGATAATCAATGGAGATACTATTCTCATAATCCCTACCTCGCTTATGAATTTGATTCACCAAATTAGGAATGGAACTACGAAGGTAAATCAACAAATCTGGTGGCTGTACCAAACTTTCCATCAGTTCAAAAAGACTGGAATAGTTTTCAAAATCCCGATTCGTCATTAACCCCATGGCATGAAGGTTGGGGGCAAAAATATGGGCGTCCTCATAAATGGTGCGATCTTGAATAACCTTTTTGCCTCCCTGACGAATTTTTAAAATCTGTCTGTACCTGCTATTTAAAAAGTAAATCTGAAGATTAAAACTCCATCGTTCCATTTGAGTGTAGAAATCATCCAAGTAAGGATTGTCCACAACATCTTCAAAATGGGCTTCCCATTTATAATGTTTTGAAAGTAAATTGGTTAAAGTTGTTTTTCCTGCTCCAATGTTTCCGGCAACGGCAATGTGCATAATGCTAATGGTTTAGTGCGAAAGGTACTAGTTTTAATAAAAAAACGGAGCATGCAATATACAAAGTATATCAACTACGACGAAAACCTTTTGTCAAGATTCTCCTTTAAAAAACAAAGCGGTAAAATATTTCTTCTTGATTTTACAATTTTTTTGACATGAGGTTAAACCTTTTCCCAATATCTTGGTCTAAATCAAAAATCAGAACCACTATGAATAAACAACTGCTTATCCTCTTGTTGGGAATTTGCTGTTTTAATTTTGCCATTGCCCAAGAATTTCAGGGTAAGGCCATTTATCAAAGTAAGACCACAGTCGATGTAAATTTGGACAATCGCGAAATATCGGAAGAACAAAAACAACGCATCAGGGAACGTGTTAAAAATAATTTGGAGCGTAGTTATGAGCTTACCTTTGACCGTACCGCTTCCCTTTATGTTCAGGAAGAAAAGTTGGAAGTGCCAACCAGCAATGGGGGAGGCCGAAGAGGAGGCCCCCGTTTTGCTTTAGGACAGGGAACTGGAAAGTACTATAAAAATATTCAGGCCCAAAATTATGTAAATGAATCTGAATTATTGGGGAAACAGTTTTTAATCAAGGATAACCTCAGTAATTGGGAATGGAAATTGAGTTCTGAGACCAAGAAAATTGGAAATTATACGTGTTATAAAGCCACCACTGTTCAAAAAGCGGATACTACAATGCTGGAAAGGTTTAGAGGATTACGGCCGGGTCCAAGAGGAAATAGGGATTCAGGAGAGGAGCGAGAAGCTAAAAAAGATACCGTAAAAACAGACTCAACAAAGTCTAACTCATTGCTTTCAAGAATTGAAGCACCAAAGGAAAGAATTATCACGGCTTGGTATGCTCCAGAGATTCCGATTAGTCAGGGACCCGGACCTTACTGGGGACTGCCAGGTTTAATTTTAGAGATCAATGATGGCAGAACGGCAATTCTATGCAGCAAAATTATTCTGAATACAGAAGAAAAAGAGGAAATAAAAGCGCCTTCAAAAGGGAAAGAAGTATCCCAGCAAGAATACGATAAGATTGTCTCCGAGAAGATGAAGGAAATGTCCGAAAGGTTCAGGGGTGGCAATCGCGGTGGAGGTAATGGTGGAAGATTACGTGGTTAATGCAACATTATTATAAGGTATTCTTTGCAATACAGTTACTGTTGGTAACTGTGGCATCAGCACAAAATATTACAATTACAGGTACCGTTCGAGATTCTTTACAAAGTCCTTTGGATGTTGCCAATGTTGTGGCCATTAATCAAACAAATCAAGCTTTGGACGGTTTTGGAATTACAAACGCCGATGGATTTTATCGCATCAAGGTAAAAGCCAATGCAAGCTATTTGCTCAAAATAAGTTATCTGGGTTTTCAAACTGCAGAAATCCCTATCAACACAGATACCCAAGACATTGTTAAAGATGTTGTATTATTATCCCAAGCCCAAAACCTGGACGAGGTTGAGGTAGTCTATGAGATTCCCATTACCATTAAGGGAGACACCATTGTTTACAATACGGATTCTTTTGTTTCCGGTACCGAAAAAAAATTGGCCGATGTCCTTGATAAACTCCCTGGAGTAGAAGTAAACGATGATGGTGAAATAGAGGTAGAGGGAAAAACGGTTACCAAGGTTATGGTAGAAGGGGAAGATTTTTTTGATGGAGATTCTAAATTGGCCGCAAAAAATATTCCAGCAAATGCGCTGGACAAAATAGAAGTACTTCGTAATTACAGCGAGGTGTCACAACTTAGCGGTGTTACCAACAACCAAGATAATGTTGCACTGAACATTAAATTAAAAGAAGGAAAAAAGAAGTTTTGGTTTGGCGAGATAACCGGAGGTATTGGGTTGGATGAACGCTATATTGCACATCCCAAGCTGTTTTATTATAGTCCAAAATACAGTGTAAATATTCTGACAGACCTTAACAATGTTGGGGAACTACCCTATACAGCGCGAGATTTTCGGAATTTTGTAGGCGGTTTACGAGGTGCCACCCGATCAAACAATGGAACTACCTTTAGCACGGGGTCTAATGATTTGGGTCTTTCCACTTTGCAGAACAATAGAGCAAAAGAGATCAATTCAAAGTTTGGTGCGCTTAACTTCAGTTACAAACCAACGGAAGCTTGGCGATTTAGTGGATTTGGTATCTATTCATATAATAATACATTAATGGAAACCAACGCCTTACGCACCTTTATTACATCAAACCAAACGGAATCTACGGAAACAGATACGAAGCAAATATCAAAACTGGGTTTGGTCAAATTTGCATCAGATTACAAACCTTCCGAAAATTTACAATGGAATTACGATGTCGTTATGAAATTATCCGATGAGGATGAGAATGTGAATATTTTGTCTGTTTCTGATGTAACGGATGATATTGAAGAGAACAAAAGGCAAGAGCCACTTAGTATAACCCAAAATTCCAATGTGTACTATACGCTGAATGCGAAGAATATCTTTGCTTTAGAAACACAATACGTACATTCCAATGAAGACCCATTTTATAATGCCATTCGTTCGGTGCAGCCGTTCGAAGACATTGTTCCTTTTGATGAAAATCAAGGCATTTTTAATGTGAATCAAGAACAACGGGTACTTACTAATCGTTTTGATGCTAAATTGGATTATTTTCTGGTTACGGGACCAAAAAGCAATTTAAATTTCACCTTGGGAACTACGCAAAGCAGTCAGAATTTTGATTCTAGAATTTTTCAAATCTTGGATAATGATACGGAACTAAACTTTGGGGAAGATGAACTCGGTAATAAGGTTGGGTTCAACTTTTCTGATGTTTTCTTAGGGTTGCATTATAAATTAATTGCAGGGAAATTTACAATAAACCCTGGATTGAGTGTACATAATTATACGGCCATCAATAGCCAATTGGATACAGAAGTTAAGGATGAGTTATTTAATGTAGTACCCAACCTATTCATCAATTATCAGTTTAAACAGTCAGAAAGCCTACGATTTAACTACAATGTGCGTCGTAATTTTTCCGATATCAACAGTTTTGCCCAAGGATATGTGTTTAATAATTATAATTCTATATACCAGGGCAATAGGGACTTGGAGAGTGCCCTTTTTCACAATGTATCCATGAATTTCTTTAGTTTCAATATGTTCAATTTGCAGAATATTTTTGCCAATGCCAGTTATAGTAAGCGAATTGATGCCTTTAAAACGAATACCATAATAGATGGAATCAATCAGACCAGGACAACGATAAATTCAAATTTAGCAGATGAAACCTTGAGTGGGTCAGGTAGTTTTCAGCGGACATTTGGAAAAATAAAGGTGAGCACAAGAGCTTCTTTGTCCTATTCAAACACAAATAACATAGTGAATGATGCGGCAAGAAATTCCACTTCATTAAACCAGAATTATCGATTTTCAATAGGCAGTAGCTTTAAAAACGCACCTAATTTAGAGCTGGGCTATCGCTACAATGTAAATGATTATAAAACCGATGAAACCGAATCCACTTTTTTTACCGATCAACCCTTTTTAAGGTTTGATGCTTCATTTTTAAACGGGTTTATCCTGTTGGCGGATTACGACTATTATTTTTATCGAGATAAAGCGGATACAGTAGAAAATCAATATGGATTTCTAAATGCAAGCTTATCGTATCAGAAAAAGGATAGTAAATGGGAATATAGCATTAATGCAACCAACTTGACCAATAATGAACAATTGAATCGCGATACCTACAATGATCTTTTCTTTAGTACATCAGCTTATATAGTGCAACCAAGATATGTCTATTTAAAGGTAAAATATGAGCTATAGCAATACGTTCATATTAAGTTTTGCCAATAATACCATTTCCCATACTTTTACACCTCGTAAAACATAGAGGATAGATTTGACTGATTGCAACCTCGCTAAAGAATGCTAAAAAGTGGTGTAAACTTCTTTGGGCTTCTTCGTCAAATCTTATCCAACTTTAAAAAAAGATAATGGCATATTTGTTTACTTCAGAATCAGTAAGTGAAGGACACCCAGATAAAATTGCGGATCAGATTAGTGATGCTCTTTTAGATCATTTTTTGGCTTTTGACCCAGAAAGTAAGGTGGCCTGTGAAACCTTGGTCACAACTGGACAGGTTGTTTTGGCAGGGGAAGTTAAGAGTGGTACCTATTTGGATGTTCAAAATATTGCTAGGGAAGTAGTCAATAAGATTGGCTATACAAAAGGGGAATATCAGTTTAGTGGCGATTCTTGCGGGGTTATTTCACTGATTCACGAGCAGTCACAAGATATAAATCAGGGTGTAGACCGAGGAAGCAAAGAAGAACAGGGGGCCGGGGATCAGGGAATGATGTTTGGATATGCGACAAAGGAGACTGAAAATTACATGCCTTTGGCGCTGGATATTTCCCATAAAATTCTTCAAGTTTTGGCTGATTTAAGAAGAGAGGGTGACACAATTGCGTACTTAAGACCAGATGCCAAGGCACAGGTGACCATTGAATATTCCGATGACAATGTTCCGCAACGCATTGATACCATTGTAGTGTCTACCCAGCATGATGCTTTCGATTCAGATGATGAGAGAATGTTGTCCAAAATTAAGTCGGACATTGTTTCCATATTGATTCCTAGGGTAAAGGCACAATTGCCAACTGGTATTCAGGAATTGTTCGATGATAAAATAACCTACCATATCAACCCAACAGGAAAATTTGTGATAGGAGGTCCGCATGGGGATACAGGCCTTACAGGACGTAAGATTATAGTAGATACCTATGGGGGCAAAGGAGCCCATGGTGGTGGTGCTTTTAGTGGCAAAGACCCCAGTAAGGTAGATAGGAGTGCTGCCTATGCTGCACGCCATGTTGCTAAAAACTTGGTGGCGGCAGGAGTGGCCAATGAGATTTTGGTGCAGGTAAGTTATGCCATTGGAGTAGTGGAGCCAACCTCTATTTTTGTGGATACCTATGGAACATCCAATGTGGCTTTATCGGATGGTGAAATCGCTGAAAAAGCTTCTGAATTATTCGATATGCGCCCATTTGCCATTGAAGAACGTTTAAAATTGCGTAATCCCATCTATTTGGAAACTGCGGCTTATGGCCATATGGGGAAACAACCAAAAATTATGACAAAGGTTTTTGAATCCCCTTATAATGGAAGGATTGAAAAAGAGGTGGAATTGTTTACCTGGGAAAAATTGGACAGTTTGGAAGCTGTGAAAACCGCTTTTGGGCTATAAATTAAGTCTTAGTTCAAAATAAAAAAGGGAGCCAAACAATGGCTCCCTTTTTTATTGGCATACTCCTAGTAACTTTAGTAGTTTTATGAAATAAAACTATTCCTTATGAAAAGTACCGTCCCAGCTACATTTTTGAGCATTTGTCTCCTGTTAACAGTCGTAAACTGTAAAAAAACCATTCAACAAGATGTTGTTGAACATGAGGATACATATGTGGCCGATAATTATACCAAACAAGAAGTGGATATTGAAATGCGTGATGGTATTACATTGCATACTACCATATATGCTCCAAAGGATGTCTCTAAAGAGTATCCTATATTGATGCAACGAACACCATACAGCTCAAGACCCTATGGAAAAGGGAACTTTAGGGAACGAATAGGCCCTAATATACATTTAATGCGCGAAGGAAATATCATTGTATATCAAGATGTAAGAGGTAGATGGTTAAGCGAAGGGCATTATGAAAACATGCGCGCCTATATTCCAAATAAAACTTCTAGCGATCAGGTGGATGAAAGCACAGACACTTATGATACTATTGAGTGGTTGATAAACAATGTTGAAAACAATAGTGGTAAAGTCGGTGTTTGGGGGATTTCGTACCCGGGCTATTACGCAACATATGCAACTATTGATGCACATCCTGCTTTGAAGGCAGCTTCTCCCCAAGCATGTATTGGCGATTTCTTTTTCGACGATTTTCATCACAATGGGGCATATTTGTTGAGTTATTTTAAAGCAACATCCCTTTTTGGTACGCCACGCCCCAACAATGACCAACCCATAGATACAGCTTGGTATTCTTTTCCAGACATAGAAACAGAAGATCAATATCAATTCTTTTTGGATGCTGGCCCTTTAAAAAATCTCAATTCGTTTTTTGAATATGAAACTGTGGATACACCAACATTGCGCCCAGAAGGAGTAACCGACGATTATTTCTGGAACGAATTGAAGGAACATCCTAACTATGACGAACTATGGCAACGACGAGGGTTGATCCAGCATTTAGATAAATCCAAGTCCCATGTAGCTACTATGATCGTTGGTGGGTGGTTTGATGCAGAAGATCTATATGGTCCATTGGAAACCTATAAGAACATTGAAAAACATACAGACGGCTACAATACTATGGTCTTTGGTCCATGGGATCATGGTCGTTGGGCAAGACGTAATGGAAGAAGTTTGGTTGGCAACTACTATTTTGGGGATTCCATATCAGAATTTTACCAGGAAAAGATTGAAACCAAATTCTTCAATCACTTTCTAAAAGAAGAAGCAAATAACGATAGTGGATTACCTGAAGCTTATGTTTTCGATACGGGTAGTAAAAAATGGGAAACCTACAATCAATGGCCTCCTGTAGGAGTTGAAAAACAAACCATGTTCCTTTCAGAAAATCAAGAATTGACCACAAATCAGGATAAAGTTTCAGAGATTAAATTTACAAGTGATATTAAAAAACCTGTTCCTTATTCCGAAGATATTAAAACTGTGTTCACCCCCAGAAAGTACATGACAGATGATCAACGTTTTGCAGCCCGCCGTTCAGATGTACTTGTTTTTGAAACCGACGTGATGGAGGAAGATTTAACCTTGGCAGGTGATATTTTGGCAAAGCTAAAAGTAGCTACCACTGGAACTGCGTCTGATTGGATTGTAAAGATCATCGATGTACACCCGGCAAATGCAGAAACCAATGAAGAAATGCAAGACCATCTTAAAATGAGTAATTACCATTTAATGATTCGAAGTGAGGTGCTACGTGGACGATTTAGAAATAGTTTTTCAAACCCGGAACCATTTATTCCAAATAAGAAGACGGATGTAACCATCAAATTACAAGATGTCTTTCATACCCTTAAGAAGGGCCATAAACTTCAGGTGCAAGTACAGAGCACATGGTTTCCTTTGATAGATTTGAATCCGCAGACCTATGTTGAAAATATCTTTAAAGCGGACGAAACTGACTTTAAAACACAAGTTCATACTGTTTTTACAGATTCTAGTATTGAGTTTTCTGTTTTAAAATGAAAATAACCTCAACCAAGAAAATTAAACAGCCATGGCCCACTAAAGCAGTTATGGAACAAGTTTACGAAGCTAAACTTTGGGGAGGCAATGGTTTTGATTTTTATTCAGGTTACGGCTCACATCATCCTGAATTGGTTGAACCCTATGTAGATGTCATACAATCTTTTTTAAGGTCCTTTGAAAGTCAATTGACTGTTTGTGACTTAGGTTGTGGGGATTTCAATGTTGGTGCAGCATTGGTTGCGAATACAAAAAAATACATTGCGGTAGATATTGTAGAAAACCTGATAAATTTCAATAAAAGTAAATTTCAAAGTCCAAATTTAGAATTCCATTGTTTGGATATTGCAAAGGATGACCTGCCTTTAGCTGATTGTGCTATTTTAAGACAAGTATTGCAACATTTATCCAATTCGGAAATCAGCAACATTGTGGATAAACTTTATGACTTTAAATATGTTGTTTTAACAGAACATTTGCCTCAGGGTAATTTTTCTCCCAATACCGATATTATTTCCGGTCAGGGAATTCGATTGAAAAAACAAAGTGGCGTAGATTTATGTAACTCCCCATTCCATTTAAAAGCAAAGGAAACAAAACAGTTATTGTCTCTTGATGCTCCAAAAAATGACGGGCGATTGTTAACAACCTTATTTAAAATGTGCTGAGTTTGAGAAATCTGTCGATGATATCCTTGAAAAAATCATTGGAATTCGCAAAATTTTCAAAAATCATTAGGATTTTAAAAGATTCTGACCTTATCTTTGCCCAAATAAGTTCAAACACGTATTGAATAGTTATCAAGAAAGGCGGAGGGATTAGACCCTATGAAGCCTTAGCAACCCTTAGCGCTTAATGCTAAGAAGGTGCTAAATTCTATCCCATATGGGAATAGATAACAACCATCGAATTTATCGTCGATTTCACTTTCTTATAACTTTTTTGATTTGCCTTTTCAGTTTGGATACTGAAAATGGGTTGACTTTTTATTTTATCGATTTAAATAATTTAAAAAACTAAAAATCATGAGTAATCAAAAATTAGCAACAAATGTATTACATGCTGGGCATGACACTACACAAAATGGTGGTACAAGAGCGGTTCCGATCTATCAAACAACTTCGTACGTTTTTAACGATACCGATCATGCGGCCAATCTGTTCTCTTTGGCAGAACTTGGGTTCATTTATACTAGGTTAAATAACCCTACCAACCAGATATTACAAGAAAGACTTGCTGCTACAGAAGGTGGAGTAGGAGCGGTTGTGTTTGCATCTGGTACCGCTGCCATTTCTACGGGATTATTGACCCTTCTAAAAGCTGGCGACCATATTGTGGCTTCTAGTAGCTTGTACGGTGGAACATTTAATCTATTGAATGTTACATTGCCCAGATTGGGGATTACAACCACCTTTGTAGATGCTTCCGATCCTTCCAATTTTAAGGAAGCTGTTCAGGAAAACACGAGAGCGTTCTTTGTAGAATCTTTAGGAAACCCTAAACTGGATGTATTAGATCTTAAGGCTATTTCCAAAGAGGCCAAGGCAGCAAAAGTTCCATTTATAGTTGATAATACGGTCGCAACACCAGGCTTGTTAAACCCAATTGAACATGGTGCTAACCTTGTGATTCATTCATTGACAAAATATATTGGTGGACAAGGGACTTCTTTGGGAGGTGCCATTATTGATGCAGGTACTTTTGATTGGACCAATGGTAATTTTCCGGAATTCACCGAACCATCTGCAGGGTATCATGGTTTGGTTTACAGCGAAGCCCTAGGTGCAGCTGCTTTTACTTTTAAGCTTATTTTGGAAGGCTTGAGGGATTTTGGTGGAGCGTTAAGTCCATTTAATGCATTTCAAATTCTTCAAGGCCTTGAAACCTTGCCGGTACGAATCAAGCAACATAGCCAGAATGCTTTGGAATTGGCAAAATGGTTGCAAGGCAGGGATGAAGTAGCTTGGGTAAACTATCCTGGGTTAAAAGGAAATAAATATTACGAACTGGCACAAGAATATCTACCCAAAGGGCAAAGCGGTTTGGTCACGTTTGGCGTGAAAGGTGGTTTTGAAGCAGCAAAAAAATTAACGGATGCCACCAAGATATTTTCATTGTTGGCCAATATTGGTGATACAAAATCTTTGATAATTCACCCTGCAAGTACAACCCATCAACAACTGACAGAAGAACAGCAGGAAAGTGCTGGAGTATCCCAAGATTTAATTCGATTGTCCGTGGGTCTGGAGGATATATCAGATTTAATATCTGATTTGGAACAGGCGTTTACACATATTGGATAGTGTTTTTTAAAATATAATAAGGAGCATAAAGAAATAAATGGATCTGCAAAAAAGAATGTTCGAAGAGCTTAAGGACAAAACTATTTTTGACCTCGCTCGCACCTATGCCTATTCATATTCAGATGGAATAGCTGAAATGGATGTATATCCCTCCCAGGAAAATTTGGATCGGATGGATGTTTTTGATGAACCATTCCCTGATAATCATACCAATGCTGATACTATTATCAAGAAGCTTCATGAATATGGTTCTCCGGGCACAATAGCACAAACAGGGGGGAGATATTTCGGGTTTGTAGATGGTGGTGCTGTACCAGTATCCATAGCAACCAAATGGTTATCAGATTTTTGGGATCAGTGTGGCGGTTTATACGTAACCTCCCCTATAAATGCAAAATTGGAAAGTGTTTGTGAAGCATGGTTGAAAGAGATTTTTAATCTACCAAAAGAAACCGTAGCAGGCTTTGTAAGTGGTACATCCATGGCCAATTTATCAGGTTTGGCGGCCGCAAGGTTCAGGCTTCTTCAAAACCAGGGATGGGACATCAACAAAAAGGGATTGAATGGCTCCCCTAATATAAGAGTTATTGCGCATGCTCAAATCCATGCCAGTATAAAGAAGACCTTGGCCATTTTAGGTTTTGGAATTGAAACCATTGAATGGTTGCCCTCCGATAATCAGGGGAGACTGGTTTTGGAAAAGTTGCCGGAACTGGATAATAGTTGCTTGGTCCTCCTACAGGCTGGTAATGCCAACACCGGTGCTTTTGACAATTTTGAAGACGTATGCAAAAAAGCCAACGCTGCTGGAGCATGGGTGCATATCGATGGCGCTTTTGGATTATGGGCTGCAGCTGCAAAAGCTTTTACACACCTAACCAAAGGAATGGAATTAGCATCATCTTGGTCCGTTGATGGACATAAAACGCTCAATACCCCTTACGATTCTGGAATCATTATGTGCAAGGATGAAGAAGCGTTGATAAGCTCATTACAAGCAACGGGGGAATACCTGGTTTATAGTGACCAAAAAGATCCCATATTGTACGGGCCGGAAATGTCCAAAAGGTCAAGAGCCATTGAGCTTTGGGCAACAATGAAATATTTGGGCAAGAATGGGATTGATAAAATGATAACCGGATTTCATGAAAGGGCCAAACAATTGGAAAAAGGCCTGAAGAAAAATGGATATAACATATTGAATGAAGTTGTTTTTAATCAAGTACTGGTCTCTTGTGAAACGGATGAGGTTACCAAACAGGCACTTACAAATATTCAAAATTCTGGAACTTGTTGGTGTGGGGGCTCAACATGGAATGGGGAATCCGCGATACGAATCAGTGTATGTTCTTGGGCAACCACAGAAGAAGATATAAACCACACCCTAGCGGTATTTAAAAAAGCTAAAAAAGAGGCTTTAAACTAAAACTAAAAGTTGATACATCAATGGTACGGCACTTAGATATTCAAAATTATACCACAGGGAGCGGGATTGTTAAAAACTTGAATTTATCCTATCAAGTTTTTGGAAGGGAATTACATACAGCCCCAATCGTTTTGGTAAACCATGCACTTACCGGAAATTCCAACGTAACAGGTGATGGTGGATGGTGGTCTGATTTGATCGGAAAAGGGAAGTGTATTGATACAGATTCTTATACCGTTTTGGCTTTTAATATTCCAGGAAATGGATACGATGGCTTTGTGGTCGAAAACTATAAGGATTTTGTTGCGGGTGACATTGCGCAGATTTTTCTTTTAGGACTTGAGCAATTGAACGTAGAGAAGTTATATGCAATTATTGGTGGCTCTTTGGGTGGAGGTATTGCCTGGGAGATGACGGCATTGAATCCCAACATAACGGAACATTTGATTCCAGTGGCTTCCGACTGGAAATCTACGGACTGGTTGATTGCAAACTGTCAGATTCAAGAACAGTTTCTGATTAATTCAAAACAACCCGTTCACGATGCAAGAATGCACGCCATGCTCTGCTATCGTACCCCTGAATCTTTTAAAGAGCGTTTTAAAAGGAGCACAAACGAGGAACTTCAGGTTTTTAACGTGGAAAGCTGGTTAATGCACCATGGGGAGAAATTGCAGGAAAGGTTTCAATTGTCTGCCTATAAATTAATGAACCAATTATTAAAGACCATTGATATTACCAGAAATGGGGATAGTGCTTTCAATCTGATTAAACAAAGCGAAACTAAGATTCACATTATCGGGGTTAATTCAGATTTATTTTTTACGGCAGCAGAAAATAAAGAAACCTTTAGACATTTGGCTCAGGCCAATGCCAATGTTACCTATGGTGAGGTTCAGTCGCCCCATGGGCATGACGCATTTCTGATGGAGTTTGAGCAATTGGAAAAGCTCCTGGCACCTATATTTCAAAAGAATGGAAGAACGGAACGGGTTAAAATTTTAAAGTTTGGAGGAAAATCCCTTGCCAATGGGGAAGGTATTGCAAGCGCTTTGGAAATTATCTCGGAAAAGGCTATAAAAAAGGAAAATTTTGTGGTTGTACTTTCTGCCAGGGGCAAAGCTACAGACGAATTGGAAAATATGCTTAAGAAAGCGGCCAGGGGCAAAGACTTTAATGAAGACCTTAAGCTTTTCTCAAAATATCAAGAGAATAATGTTACTGAGGTTGATATCACTGGGGAACTTCGGAGCGTGAAGAAAATATTGGAAGGAGTATCATTAACCGGCGATTATAGTTTGAAGACTAAGGATGAACTATTATCTTATGGAGAACTGATTTCGAGCAAGGTCGTTACATCAATATTGATAGCTACGGGAATAAAGGCTCAAATGATTGATTCCAGGGAATTGATTAAAACAGATGATACCTTCAATGATGCCGAGGTGGATGAAACCACTTCCAAAGAAAATGTAATTCGCTGTTTTCGAAATTTGGATGCTGACGTAATTCCAATAGTAACGGGTTTTATAGCTTCAAATGGCGAGGGAGAAACAACAACATTGGGAAGAAATGGGACAAATTACACGGCTTCGTTACTTGCCAATTTTTTAAATGCTGCGGAGCTTTTAAATTATACCCACGTAGATGGCATTTATACTGCAAACCCTGATTTGGTTTCAGATGCTAAACTAATAGATGTTATATCCTATGCCGAAGCCAATGAATTGGCAAACTTTGGAGCTAATATTTTGCATGCCAAGACCATAATACCTCTTATTGAAAAGAACATTCCACTTCGTATTTTAAACACCTTTAATGCCGATAATCAAGGAACCTTAATTGGACCAAAAACGGAGAATGGTGGCATTAAGTCTTTATCAGTTTTGGAAAATGTGGCATTGGTTAACCTTGAGGGGAGGGGACTATTAGGAAAAGTGGGTATTGACGCCCGAATTTTTAAAGCTCTTGGACAGAACAATATTAATGTGGGGATTATTTCCCAAGGTTCTTCCGAAAGAGGAATTGGTTTAGTAGTGGAAGCCAAGAAAGCGCAAAAGGCAAAGAAAGTGCTTGATGCAGAGTTTGAAACGGATTATAGTTCTTACGATGTTAATCAAATTAAGGTGGTGGACGATGTTTCGGTTATTTCAATTGTAGGTATGGATTTAAGTACATTCCATAAACCCTTTAATGCCTTGGTAAAAAATCAAATTGTCCCGTTGTTGTTCAATAATACCGTTTCTGGAAAAAATGTGAGCTTGGTGGTTAAGAAATCTGATATGCATAAGGCTATCAATGTGGTTCATGGTCAGATTTTCGGAATCGCCAAAAAAATCAATTTGGCCATTTTTGGACATGGAAATGTAGGAGGCACCCTGATAGATCAAATTTTGGACTCTGAAAAGAACATAGCAGATCGTAAAGGAATAGATCTGAGCGTTTTTGCCGTATCAAACTCTAGAAAAGTATTATTAAATAAAAAAGGAGTTTCCAAAAATTGGAAGAATGATCTGAAAAGCAAAGGTGTGGCATATCAAGTGGAAGACATTATTTCCTACGCCAAGGAAAACCATTTGGAAAATTTAATAGCGGTTGATAACACCGCAAGCGAAACGTTTGTGCAGCACTACGAACTTTTAATTGAGAATGGGTTTGATTTGGTTTCGTCAAACAAAATAGCCAATACGTTGGGGTTTGATTATTATAAACTGATTCGAAATCATCTAGAAAAGAACCAAAAACAATATCTGTACGAGACTAATGTTGGTGCAGGTTTACCTTTGATAGATACTATAAAACTGTTGCATCTTTCCGGTGAGAACATTACGCGGATAAAAGGTGTTTTTTCTGGCTCCCTGAGCTATATTTTCAATACATTTTCCGAGGAAGAAACCAAGTTTTCCAATATTGTAAAAGATGCTGCGGAAAAAGGTTTTACAGAGCCTGATCCTCGAGAGGACCTTTCCGGAAATGATGTGGGTAGAAAACTATTGATTTTGGCGCGTGAACTTGATCTTCAGAATGAGTTTTCAGATATTACCATTGAGAATTTGATTCCGAACGAACTACAGTCCCTTAGCCTTCATGAATTTATTGGTAAGGCAACATCAATGGATAAAAAGTTTGAAGAGATCAAACAAAACCAAGAAAAAGGTCATGTCTTGCGATATATTGGTGATTTGCATGGAGATTTACAGCAGGATAAGGGCATATTGGAAGCCAAGCTGGTTTCGGTACCCAAGGAGAGTCCCTTGGGACAGGTTAAAGGCTCGGATTCCATTATAGAAATTTATACCGAATCGTATGGTGAAAACCCCTTGGTGATTCAGGGAGCGGGGGCAGGAGCAGCAGTTACCGCCAGAGGGGTTTTTGGAGATATATTAAGAATAGCAGAAAAAATATAATGAAAGAAAAAAAGCAATTTGAAACTGAGGCGATACGCACACAATTGGAACGCACACAATTTTTGGAGCATTCCACACCAATGTATCTCACTTCTAGTTTTATTTTTGAGGATGCTGAGGATATGAGAGCCTCCTTTGCGGAAGAGAAAGAGCATAACATCTATTCCAGGTATTCAAATCCAAATTCTACAGAGTTTGTAGAAAAGGTTTGTAAGATGGAAGGCGCAGAAGCAGGTTTTTCCTTTGCTTCGGGAATGGCAGCTGTTTTCTCCACATTTGCGGCATTGTTAGAAAGTGGAGATCACATTGTTTCTGCCAAAAGTATTTTTGGATCAACCCACACCTTGTTCACTCAATTTTTTCCAAAGTGGAATATTGATACAAGTTATTTTGATATCAATAATTTGGAAGCTATTGAAGGTTTAATTACTGCCAAAACCAAGATTATTTATGCGGAATCGCCAACAAACCCAGGTGTTGATGTACTTGATTTAGAGATTTTGGGAAATATTGCCAAAAAGCATAACCTTATTTTTATTATTGATAATTGTTTTGCATCACCCTACTTGCAACAACCTATTAAATTTGGCGCTGATTTGGTGATTCATTCAGGAACAAAACTAATGGATGGACAGGGAAGGGTCTTAGCGGGAATAACAGTTGGAAGTAATGACCTTGTCGATAAAATTTATCGCTTTTCAAGAATTACCGGTCCGGCACTTTCTCCATTTAATGCTTGGATATTGTCTAAAAGCTTAGAAACGTTGGCCCTACGAGTGGATAGGCATTGTGCTAACGCATTGCAATTAGCAGAATATTTAGAAAATCATCATAAAATTGAGTGGGTAAAGTATCCTTTTTTAAAATCCCACCCTAAATACGAAGTTGCAAAAAAGCAAATGAAAGCTGGAGGATGTGTGGTGGCTTTCGAAGTAATTGGAGGGTTGGAAGCAGGAAAAAAATTCTTTGATGCAATTAAATTGTTATCCCTTTCCGCCAATTTAGGGGATTCCAGAAGCATTGTTACACATCCAGCGTCAACAACGCATAGCAAATTGACGAAAGAAGAAAGAGAATCTGTTGGGATTTCTGATGGAATGGTACGTATATCAGTTGGACTGGAACATATAGATGATATTATTGCGGATATTGGGCAAGCGCTAGGATAAATTTGGCCAGAACAATTATTTAGTAGGTAGGGGACAACTTTTATGTCCTATTGGTTATAATCCTAGGGCTACTAGGGCTGCATCATCGGTTGAGACAGCGTAAGCCCGCCAAATTGTTTCATAATTGGAATATTGCCATACCACTTCGCCGCTGTTGGTTACTTCCCAGATTGTTCCATCCCTGCCTTCTGCAATAAGGGTGTTTCCGTTGGACATGCGTACGGCACTGCCAAGACCAGAGCTATATAGTTCTGGGTCGGTAAAAGTCCATACGGTATTGGGTTCATTGTCCTGACCAGCAACTAATTCATAAGGTGGATTCAATTCAAACTCTACTATTTCCGACTGGTTGTCATATACACCGTTGGCAAAGACCAACATATTTCCACTATCCAATAGGTTGGGATAATGTACATTGTTCAATGTTGAGTTTCCTACATTGTCGTATGCATCTGGATTGCCAAAACGATATATTAGATCACCGCCCAAATTATAGTTTCCATTTGCGCTGGTGGAGGCTTCTGCGGTGGTTGTGCTATGGTCTACCACCCAAACCTCACTATAGTTGTTTACAGTTATATATAATATATCGTTGGTTTCATCAAGAGTAAGACCGTTGAAATGCATAAGGTCACCATTTTCCTGACTGTTGTTATAGTTGATATCTATCTTATTGGGATTGTCTTCGACCGCGCCATAATTTCGTTTCGTTTCGTCATGATCTTGGATGAGGTGATCTGTAACATGCCATTCCCAAACAATTTCTTCGGTCAAGGGATTCATTTCAACAATGGCCTCGGGATAAATATCGCCACTGCCAGAAAAACCCATTTCTATTGCATCACTTGAAACCACCTCTTCCCAAACGGGAAAAATAATATTGCCGTTGGATAGATATTCAACATCGTGATGGGCATTATATGCATCAGTGCTATAGGTTATTTCCCAATCCAAGGATTGGTCCGCGTTTATTTTCCGGATTATACCACCGTATCCTCCAAATGTAATTTGGGAATCGTCTGCCTTTAGGGCGACTACCAAGCTTCCATCGTCCAATAAATTGGCGTCATTTCCCAATGCCAATTCAAAATCCCAGCCAAAAAGTTCGTTTCCGTCGTAATCTATTAAATCTACACCTTGTCCTCCTTGATCAACTACAAGTATATATTCAGAAGTGTCTATCTCAGTCGCTTCTTCCTCATTCTCATTTGTACTGTCGTCATTGCCGCACCCTGTTAAAAGCGCCAAAAACGCTATAAATAATGTCAGTTTTGTTGATTTTAAATTAA
The DNA here is from genome assembly GCA_039985375.1 of Flavobacteriaceae bacterium. Lineage (GTDB taxonomy): Bacteria > Bacteroidota > Bacteroidia > Flavobacteriales > Flavobacteriaceae > Flagellimonas. Next base: position 69,986 of record JBDWSS010000101.1, on the reverse strand, counting down.
AGCTTACTTTCATTTCCATCATTTTAAATTATTGTTCTAGACTGTTCTTTTTGAAGTGTTATTTGATATGATTCCACCCTAAGACGTCAATCCATTTTAATCACCAAAAAAATCAAATAATATTGATGAGGTTGGCTAACGAAGGCGAACTTTACATGATTGGGTTCAACCTATACTTATTAGATTATTTTTTAAGTAAAAACTTGCGGAATCAATCCTGTTTTTTATGTCTGTCGCAAGCTTCAAAAAAGATAAAAACAGGTTCAGATGGTGGTATATTTAGGGTACGGCGATATTCATGCAGATATTGAGCAGGCATTAAACTGAAGGGTACGAACGGTATTTATAGTGTTTGATAGTTGTCATTGCTAAATTTCGCTATCTTCGTATGATGCTCTCCAAGAAGACTAAATATGGGTTGAAAGCACTTACGTACCTTGCTTCAGTTGATAGTAAGGAACCCGTTCAAATTGCCGAAATTGCCAAGCACGAAAACATATCACAAAAGTTTTTGGAAAGTATTTTACTTACCCTTAGGCGAAACGGATTTTTAGGTTCCAAGAAGGGAAAAGGGGGTGGCTACTATCTAATAAAAGAACCAAAGGATATTGTGATGACAGCGGTTATTCGGGTATTGGAAGGGCCAATAGCGATGGTACCTTGTGTAAGTCTCAACTTCTACGAAAAGTGTGATGATTGCCCTGATGAGCACGAATGTTCGGTAAACAAGTTAATGCTTCAAGTAAGGGATAGCGCTCTGAAAGTGTATCGGAACAACACTTTGGCAGATTTAATTTCATAGTCTAAGATTCTCCAATTTTATCAAGTTTGATTGCCAAATTTTTTAAAAATCAAGTCATATTTATTAAAATCTATAAAAACGATAGGGTAATAGTGATTTTATGCCCATTTTAACGATTCCATTGAAATAAAACATGTATGTTTGTATTTCCTAGTAAATCTATAGGGTAATATTATGATAGCAGATCAATTCATACTAAACACCAAAAAAGAAAAGACATCTTTTAAAAAGGATAAAAATTCAGAGCGACCTATTCGAAGTATTGCAAAAGCAGTAAGTTGGCGAGTTGTTGGAACTGTGGACACTTTGGTTATCTCTTATTTTTTTGTGGACGAAGTTATGTTGGCTGCATCAATTGCTTCTGCAGATTTTGTCACTAAAATGGTTCTTTACTTTTTTCATGAGAGAATTTGGAATGGGGTTAATTGGGGCAAGTAGATAAATTAGAGATTATGGGTTTTTTAAAAGAAGAAATAGAAAGTTTAAACCGTCAATTTAAAGGAATATCACCCCAAGAGATTATTTCATGGGCGTTGAGAAATGGTACTGCCCCGGTTGTAACAACGAATTTCCGTCCTTACGAAGTGGCCATTCTTCACGCAGTTACGGATGTAAATAAAAATATCCCTATTGTATGGTGTGATACAGGCTATAATACACCTCAAACCTACAAACATGCAGAGGAATTAATTTCCCGTTTGGATTTAAACATTAAACTATATGTTCCCAAACAAACTTCATCCCATAGAGATGTGGTTATGGGAATTCCACAAATAGACGACCCATTGCATAAAACATTTACCGAGCAGGTAAAATTGGAACCCTTTAGAAGAGCAATGGAGGAACATAAACCAGACGTTTGGTTTACGAACCTACGTAAAGGACAGACTGCCCATCGAGATTCTCTGGACGTATTGAGCTTAGGTAATGATGGTGTGCTAAAAGTTAGTCCCTTTTATTATTGGAGCGATACACAATTGGATGCCTATTTAGGAGAATATAATTTACCTAATGAACACAAGTATTTTGATCCAACCAAGGTTTTGGAAAACCGAGAATGTGGATTGCATACCTAAACATGATAAAAAATCACCTCTATTAAAAGAGGCAATTAAATAGAAATTGATTTGAGTACATATATAGAAGAAATACAAAATCTGGAAATTGAGGCCTTTAAGGATAGACCAAATGCCAATGCTTTGGAGCATGAAGCCATTTATATTATCCGGGAGGTTGCTGCCCAATTTGAAAAGCCAGTGTTGCTTTTTTCAGGAGGAAAAGACTCGATTACCTTAGTGCGTTTGGCACAAAAAGCATTTTGGCCTGCCAAAATTCCATTTCCATTAATGCATATTGATACCGGACACAATTTTCCGGAAACTATAGAATTCAGGGATAGGTTAGCTGAAGAACTTGGGGTTGAACTGATTGTTAGAAATGTACAAGATTCAATTGATCAAGGAAAGGTAGTTGAAGAAACTGGAAAATACGCCAGTAGAAATATGTTACAAACCACCACCTTATTAGATGCAATAGAGGAGTTTAAGTTTGATGCCTGTATTGGAGGGGCAAGAAGAGATGAGGAAAAGGCAAGAGCTAAGGAACGAATTTTTTCCGTTCGTGATGATTTTGGCCAGTGGGATGAAAAAAACCAGCGTCCAGAATTGTTCGATATGCTTAACGGTGAGATTGAAATAGGGCAGAATGTAAGAGTGTTTCCAATAAGTAACTGGACAGAATTGGATGTCTGGAGTTATATCCAAAAAGAAAATATTGAGATTCCTTCTATATACTTCGCGCACAAAAGAAATATCTTTTTAAGAGATGGACTTATTTGGTCTGCAGAAGACGATGTGGTATTTAGAGCAGAAGATGAAGCAGTAGAAGAGCAAATGGTACGTTTTAGAACAGTAGGAGATATGTCGTGTACAGCGGCCGTAGCATCCCATGCAGATACCATTGAAAAAGTGGTCGCTGAAATTAGAGAATCAAAAATTTCTGAACGAGGAGCTAGAATTGACGACAAACGTTCCGAGGCAGCAATGGAAAAACGTAAACAACAAGGTTATTTTTAAGAATATGGAAGTATTGAAAATTGCTACCGCAGGTAGTGTGGATGACGGTAAGAGTACCTTGATAGGTAGATTGTTGTATGATACCAAATCACTGACCGACGATAAGTTAGAGGCCATTGAAAAAACCAGTAAACAAAAGGGCTATGATTATCTTGACTTTTCGTTGGCAACAGATGGTTTGGTTGCAGAACGTGAACAAGGAATTACGATTGATGTAGCTCATATCTATTTTTCAACAGCAACAAAAAGTTACATCATTGCAGACACCCCTGGACACGTTGAGTATACCAGAAACATGGTTACAGGAGCTTCAACATCACAAGCAGCCATTATTTTAATAGATGCCCGTAAAGGTGTCATTGAACAAACAAATAGACATTTTTTTATCAATAACCTGTTACGTGTTAAGGATGTTATCGTAGCCGTTAATAAAATGGACTTAGTTGATTTTTCAGAAGAAACCTATAACAATATCAAGGCGGACTTTGAAGAATTGATGGGTAAAAGGGACTACCAGGACCAAAATATTACGTTTATACCCGTTAGTGCTTTGAAAGGGGATAATGTGGTCAACCACTCTGAAAATACACCTTGGTACACAGGGCATACACTTCTGGAACATCTGGAAGAACTGAACCTACAAGATATCTACAATACAGGAACCCCACGATTTCCTGTGCAATACGTGGTTCGTCCCAAAACATCCGAATTCCATGATTTTCGAGGATTTGCAGGGAAAGTCTATGGAGGAGAATTAAACGTGGGAGATGAAGTGGTGGTTTTACCGTCAATGACCCGTTCCAAAATAAAGAACATCTATTTCTACGATACAGAATACCAAACAGCGCCCCGTCGTTCATCCGTTACCATTACATTGGAAGACGAGGTGAATGTAAGTAGGGGAGATATGTTGGTCAAGGTTGGAGATTTGCCAACAATAGACAAACAACTTACCGCAACAGTATCATGGATGGATTCGGATAATATGACAACAGGTGGTAAATACGTAATACAGCATGGTATTAATAAGGTACTGGCAAAAGTAGACACCATTGAACATAAGATTAATCCGGATTATTCAGGCATTGAGGAAAATGTTACCGCTTTACAAATGAATGATATTGCCAAGGTACACCTAAAATTGAACAGACCGCTTTTTTACGATAAGTTCAAGGATCACAGGACAAATGGTTCCTTCATTATTATTGATAGTAGAACAAATAATACTGCTGGAGTAGGGTTCATAAGTTAAGAATACCCTCCCTGTTGGAATATAAAATCGATATGTTTAAAATCTATTAAATAGATAGGAAAAGTAGATAAAATGCAAAGCTTTAGAACAGAAATAGAGAATCCCATAGTTGAAAAGGATATTTTAGAATTGGAGAAAAAAATCCTTCAATTTAAGGGAGGAAAAATTGATGAAGAAAAGTTTAGAAGTCTTCGTTTGGCAAGAGGAGTATATGGACAACGTCAAGAAGGCGTACAGATGATCCGCATTAAATTGCCTTATGGAAAAGTAACTTCAAATCAATTACTTCGTATTTGTGATGTTTCCGATGAATATTCTAGAGGAAGGTTGCATATCACCACACGTCAAGATATCCAGATACATTATGTGGATTTAGATCGTACTCCAGAATTGTGGGCACAATTGGAAAAGGATGATGTTACCTTGCGCGAAGCCTGCGGAAATACAGTACGTAACGTAACCGCAAGTGAAACAGCTGGAATCGATGTTGATGAGCCTTTTGATGTTTCTCCCTATGCCCATGCCGTTTTTCAGTATTTCCTAAGAAATCCTATAGGGCAGGAAATGGGCAGGAAATTCAAAGTGTCTTTTTCAGCAAGTGATGCCGATACCGGACTTTCCTACATGCATGATTTGGGTTTTATTGCTAAAATCCAAAATGGAGAAAGAGGTTTTAAGGTATTATTGGCTGGTGGATTAGGTTCACAACCACGTCATGCAGACGTTTTGTATGATTTTTTACCTACGGATAAAATAATTCCATTGATGGAAGGCACTATACGTGTTTTTGACAGACATGGAGAACGTAAGAGTCGCGCAAAAGCGAGAATGAAATTCCTATTGAAGGATATTGGGTTGGACGGATTCAAATCACTTTTGGAAGAAGAGCAATTAGCAATTCCACATCAATCGTATCCAATAGATTTTGAAAATTACCCAACACCAGAAATAGTAAATGTTGAGACTCCTTCAGTTCAAATTAAAGATGCTGAAAAATTTGAGCAATGGAAATCGACCAATGTAATTCCTCAGAAACAAAATGGTTATGTTGCCATTGGTATAAAGGTTTTATTGGGTGATTTTTATACTGACAAGGCCAGAGCATTGGCAAACTTGGTTAAGAACTATGCAGCGGGCGAAATACGATTATCGCTTAGACAGAACATTCTAATTCCATACGTAAAAGAGGAATTGGTTCCCTTTTTCTATTTGGAACTTCAAAAATTAGGTTTTGTTGAGGCTGGTTACAACAAGGCATTGGATATCACGGCTTGTCCCGGAACGGATACCTGTAATCTTGGTATCTCAAGTAGCACAGGTATCGCTGAGGAGTTGGAACGTGTTATTAAGGCCGAATATCCTCAATACATCAGCAACCCAGATGTAGTCATAAAAATAAGTGGTTGTATGAATGCTTGTGGACAGCACAATATGGCCAATATTGGTTTTCAGGGCATGTCCATAAGAACAAAGGATAAATTAGTGGCACCCGCCTTACAGGTACTTTTAGGTGGTGGAAATTTTGGCAATGGAACAGGAAGATTTGCGGACAAAGTAGTGAAAATTCCGAGTAAAAGAGGACCTCAGGCATTGCGATTAATTTTGGATGATTTCAACGCCAACGGAAACGGAGCTTCATTTGCTGACTACTATCAAGAACAAGGAGAACATTATTTCTATGATTTCCTTAAACCGTTAACTGATATAGAAAACCTTACACCGGAAGACTTCATTGACTGGGGTAATGCAGAAAAATATAAAAAGGAAATTGGAATAGGAGAATGCGCCGGGGTTATTGTTGATTTGGTAGCGACCTTGTTTTTGGAAAGTGAAGAAAAAATTCAAAACGCAGAAGAAGCACTTGCACAAGAAAAATGGGCTGCAAGTATCTATTATTCCTATCAATCCATTGTTAATTCTGCCAAGGCTTTATTAACTTCTGAAAAAGTAAAAACAAACAATCATGCCAGTATAATTAAGGATTTTGACAGATTGTATGTTGAATCTGGAAAGATAGATTTCTCTGGAAGTTTCGAAGCTATCACACTTCGATTGAATAAAAATAAGCCTACACAAGAGTTTGCAACCCGTTATTTAGAAGATGCAAAACATGTATTGGAACAATTGGAATCCTATAGAAAATTGGAACTGACCCATGTGTAGCGGAAAATTAACAGTAGTTGGAGCAGGTCCCGGAGATGTGGATTTGATTACCCTAAAGGGAATCAAGGCGTTGCAAAATGCGGATGTTGTTTTATATGATGCACTGGTCGGTGCCAAGTTATTGGATTATGCACCAGATGCCGAGCAAATTTTTGTAGGTAAGCGAAAAGGATGTTATGCCTATCAACAAGAACAAATTAATGAATTGATTGTAAATCGGGCATATGCAAACAAGCATGTGGTGCGGTTAAAGGGAGGAGACCCCTTTGTGTTTGGAAGAGGAGCAGAAGAAATGGAATTCGCCGCTATACAAGGTATAGCTATAGATGTAGTTCCAGGTATTTCATCTTCAGTCTCGGTTCCAGCTTCCCAACATATACCGGTAACCAAAAGAGGAGCTTCGGAAAGCTTTTGGGTGATTACAGGTACAACAAAAGAACATAAATTATCCAAGGATGTTGCTTTGGCCGCTAAATCAAATGCCACAGTAGTGATTTTGATGGGAATGTCAAAACTAAGTGAAATAACGGAGCTTTTCAGAAGAGAAGGGAAATTGAACACTCCTGTTGCCATTATTCAGAATGGAACTACGGATAAAGAAAAAATAGGAATTGGTACTGTTGCTTCTATTGAGTACAAGGCAAGGGAGCAGCAGTTATCCAATCCTGCAATTATTATTATCGGTGAGGTGGTAAACCATCGACATAATATTATGGAAATCCAAAAGAAATACCAGCAGAAAGAAGAAGTGTTATTAGAAAAAGGATACAATGATTAAAACAGATATACTTATAATTGGAGCCGGCCCTACAGGCTTGTTTACCGTATTTGAAGCAGGCTTGTTAAAGCTAAAAACGCATTTGATAGATGCATTACCCCAACCTGGTGGTCAATGCTCGGAGATTTATCCAAAAAAACCCATTTACGATATTCCAGCGTATCCGGAAATTTTAGCTGGGGATTTGGTGGATAGATTAATGGAACAGATAAAGCCTTTTGAACCAGGATTTACATTGGGAGAGCGTGCGGAGACATTAGATAAGCAAGAAGATGGTTCTTTTATCGTAACTACAAATAAGGGGACAAAACACCATGCTCCAGTTGTTGTTATTGCAGGTGGTTTGGGCTCTTTTGAACCAAGAAAACCGCTTATAGATAGTATTGCAAATTATGAGGATAAAGGAGTTTCCTATATTATTAAGGATCCTGAGGTTTATCGAAATAAAAAAGTGGTTATTGCTGGGGGTGGAGATTCCGCATTGGATTGGGCCATTTTCCTGGCCGATGTTGCGTCGGAGGTATCTTTGGTTCATAGAAGGAATGAATTTAGAGGTGCGTTGGACTCAGTAGAAAAAGCATCTGAACTGGCCAAATTGGGTAAAATAAAGCTTTTTACAGAAGCCCAAGTAACCGAATTACACGGTGAAAATGATCTTAGCGGGGTAGTTGTAAAGTACAATGACAAGGAAAGGGATACCCAGTATTTGGAAGTGGATAATTTTATTCCACTATTTGGACTTTCTCCAAAACTGGGGCCTATTGGAAGCTGGGGCTTGGAGATTGAAAAGAACGCTATTAAGGTTAACAACGCAAAAGATTATCAAACCAATATTCCTGGAGTTTTTGCCATTGGTGATGTAAATACATATGAAGGGAAATTAAAACTGATATTATCTGGATTCCATGAAGCAGCTGTAATGTGTCAGTATGCCTATAAAATCATCAATCCAGATAAAAGATTTGTTATGAAATATACCACGGTAGGCGGAGTTGAAGGTTTTGATGGTACTAAGAAAGAAGCCAAAAAAGAAGTGGTGCAAAGCATAGTCTAAGTTTTGTTTAGATTATTTTTGAGTTAGTCAAAAACCTTCCTTAGTTCCACTTTGGAAGGTTTTAACTTTAGAAAAAAGAAATTTAAGTTGTTTTTAATGCCAAAGAGTGGTTATTTTGTTATCTAGTTCATTTAAAAATTGAAATTGTTATCGAGAAAGGTGGAGGGATTAGACCCTGTGAAACCTTAGCAACCCTTTAGCCGTAAAGAAGGTGCTACATTCTACCCATCTATGGGATGGATAACGTAATAAATACACAGCTATGTATTTTCTACACTTTTCTTGATATATCGATATAATCCTTTTAAAAAGGGAGTAGTTTATGAAAAATATTGAAGATATATTGCAAGAACGTATTTTGGTGTTGGATGGTGCCATGGGTACTATGTTACAGCGCTATAAATTTGGGGAGGATGATTTTAGAGGAGACCGATTCAAAGATTGGGAACACCCACTCCAAGGAAATAATGATTTACTTTCATTAACCCAGCCCGAAGCTATAGCCGAGGTACACCGAAAATTCTTAGCGGTGGGGGCAGATATTGTGGAAACCAATACCTTTTCGGGTACCACAATAGCTATGGCAGATTATCACATGGAAGAGTTGGTGTATGAACTCAACTATGAATCGGCCAAAATAGCCAAAATGGTTGCTGATGAGTTCACGGCAAAGGAGCCACATAAGCCAAGATTTGTAGCCGGTAGCATTGGCCCCACAAATAAAACGGCCAGCATGTCTCCAGATGTGAATGATCCAGGATTTAGGGCGGTTTCTTTTGATGAACTTAGAATAGCCTACAAAGAACAGGTAGAAGCTTTATTGGATGGCGGTTCAGACATTCTTTTGGTAGAGACCATTTTTGATACCTTAAACGCTAAGGCGGCACTCTTTGCCATCGAAGAAGTAAAGGACGATCGTAATATTTCCGTTCCCGTCATGGTAAGTGGAACCATAACAGATGCTTCCGGCCGCACCCTTTCAGGTCAGACAGCAGAGGCCTTTTTAATTTCCATATCACATATTCCTATTCTCTCAGTTGGGTTCAACTGTGCTTTGGGAGCCAAACAACTTACTCCACATTTGGAGGTTGTTTCAGCAAGAACATCCTATGGAGTCTCAGCACATCCCAATGCGGGTTTACCAAACGCCTTTGGCGAATACGACGAAACACCAGAACAGATGGCAGAACAAATCAAGGAATATCTTGATAAAGAATTGGTGAACATTGTTGGAGGTTGTTGCGGTACAACTCCAGAACATATAAAGGCCATTGCCGATATGGCAAAGAATTATAAACCAAGAAAGTTCATAATTGAAAGTGTATGATTTTGGAAGTTGCAATTTTACCGATAAAGTCGGGGTTGGAAAGAAAGTTTGAAGAAAGCTTTGCCAAAGCATCTCCCATTATTTCATCAATGAAAGGATGTATTTCCCATGAATTAAAAAAGTGTGTTGAAAAAAAAGGACAATACATGCTTTTGGTGAATTGGGATACCATTGAAGACCATGAAATAGGTTTTCGCCAATCTCATGAATATCAAGAATGGAAAAAACTATTGCATCATTTTTATGACCCTTTTCCCGAAGTTTTACATTACAGCTAATGACTAAGACAACGCCAAAATACCTTAAATTAAGCGGATTGGAACCGCTGATAATTTCTCCGGAAAGTAATTTCGTGAATGTAGGGGAACGAACCAATGTGGCCGGTTCCAAAAAGTTCTTACGCTTAATAAAAGAGGAGAAGTTCGATGAAGCTTTGGATGTTGCCAGACATCAAGTGGAAGGTGGAGCTCAAATCATTGACATCAATATGGATGATGGCCTTATTGATGGGAAAGAAGCCATGGTCAGGTTTTTAAACCTAATCGTTGCCGAACCCGATATTGCCCGAGTTCCCATTATGATCGATAGTTCTAAATGGGAGATCATAGAAGCCGGTCTTCAAGTGGTGCAAGGAAAATGTGTGGTAAACTCCATCAGCTTAAAAGAAGGAAAACAGCAATTCATTCACCAAGCTAAATTGATTAAGCGTTATGGGGCAGCGGTAATTGTTATGGCCTTTGATGAGGTTGGACAGGCCGATAGCTTGGAAAGACGAAAGGAAATAGCGGAACGCTCCTATCGAGTTTTAGTGGATGAAGTAAATTTTGCTCCGGAAGATATCATATTTGATCTAAATATTTTTCCTGTTGCCACGGGGATGGATGAACATAGGTTAAATGCGCTTGATTTTATCCAAAGTACAAAATGGGTGCGTGAAAATCTACCACATTGCAGTGTTAGCGGTGGAGTAAGTAATGTGTCTTTTTCATTTAGGGGCAATAACCCGGTGAGGGAGGCAATGCACTCCGTGTTCTTATACCATGCCATTAACGCGGGAATGAATATGGGGATTGTGAACCCCGCCCTGCTTGAAGTTTATGATGATATCCCAAAAGACCTGCTAGAACATGTAGAAGATGTAATTCTCAATAGAAGGGATGATGCTACGGAGCGCTTGCTGGAATTTGCCGAAACTGTGGTAGGTAAAGCCAAGGAAAGCAAGGTAGATCTATCATGGCGGGAAGAACCCTTGCAAAATAGGATTACCCGAGCTTTGGTAAAAGGAGTGGACCAGTTTATAGAAGAAGATGTAGAAGAAGCTCGAGTATCTGTTTCAAAACCCATTGAGGTGATTGAAGGGCATCTAATGACAGGAATGAATGTTGTTGGCGATTTATTTGGAAGTGGTAAAATGTTTTTGCCCCAAGTAGTGAAATCTGCTCGGGTAATGAAAAAAGCGGTGGCTTATTTACTGCCATATATTGAAGAAGAGAAACTGCGAAACCCTCAAGCTGAAGATTCGAAAGGTGCCGGAAAAATTTTAATGGCTACCGTTAAGGGAGATGTGCATGATATTGGTAAGAACATTGTAAGTGTTGTTCTGGCCTGTAACAATTATGAAATAGTGGACATGGGTGTGATGGTACCACCAGAAAAAATCATCAACAAAGCTAAAGAAGAACAAGTAGATATTATTGGGTTAAGTGGATTGATAACGCCGTCCTTGGACGAAATGGTCTTTTTGGCAAAAGAAATGGAGCGGCAACAGTTTACGGTTCCACTTTTAATTGGAGGGGCAACCACAAGTAAGGCCCATACTGCCGTAAAGATCGATCCACAATACAGTCAGGCCGTGGTGCACGTAAACGATGCCTCACGGGCAGTTACCGTTGTTGGGGATTTGCTGCAAAAAGAAACCTCAAAGGACTATAAAAAATCCATTAAACTGGATTATGAAAGTTTTCGAGAGAAGTTCCTCAATAGAACCAAACAGAAAGAATATCTGTCGCTTGATGAAGCTAGAAAGAATAACGCAAAAATCGAATGGAAGCCCGAAGACATCAAAAAACCCAATCAACTTGGTATTCAAGTCATTGATGATCTTGAGTTGCAAAAATTGGTCGATTTTATAGACTGGACACCTTTTTTTAGGAGTTGGGACCTTCATGGAAAATATCCCGCGATCCTGAAGGATAAAGTGGTCGGGGAACAAGCTTTGGAATTGTACCAAGATGCCCAAATATTGTTAAAAAAGGTTATTAAAGAAAAGCTACTGACCGCAAAGGGAATTTTTGGATTATTTAAGGCAAATTCCAATGATAGTGACGATATAAATCTTGTAACGGATATAGATGGAAAATCGCATTTTACATTTAGAACTTTGCGACAACAACTTAAAAAAAGAGCAGGAGTCCCAAATATCGGCCTCTCCGATTTTATTGCTCCAGAAAAGGTTAAAATTCAAGATTACATAGGTTGTTTTTGTGTTACTACTGGCTTTGGAACGCAAGAACTGGCAGCCGAGTTTGAAAAAAACCTAGACGATTACAATTCCATAATGATCAAGGCATTGGCGGATCGTTTGGCGGAAGCGTTTGCAGAATACCTCCATAAAGAAGTGCGGACCAAACATTGGGGATATGCATCAAGTGAAATCCTGTCTAACGATGATTTAATTGATGAAAAATATGCTGGGATTAGACCGGCTCCGGGATATCCAGCATGTCCTGATCATCTAGAGAAAGTAACGATTTGGGAACTATTGGATGTTGAAGAAAAAATTGGGGTAAAACTAACGGAAAGCTTGGCCATGTGGCCGGCTGCAAGTGTTAGCGGCTACTATTTTGGGCATCCAGAGGCAAAATATTTTGGTTTGGGGAAAATAAAACAAGATCAAGTTGAAGATTTTGCCAAGCGAAAAGAGATTAAACTGGAGGAAGCTGAGAAATGGCTCGCTCCAAATATTGTTGAAGTATAAGTTATGAAGGTTACAGACCATATTAAAAAAGCAAAGGGAAAAACCCTTTTCAGCTTTGAGATTATTCCTCCTGTAAAAGGAAAAAGTATCCAGGAACTTTATAATAATATAGATCCTTTAATGGAGTTTAATCCTCCATTTATAGATGTTACCACATCGCGCGAAGAATATGTTTATATAGATCGTGAGGGTCTGTTGGATAAAAAAGTAACTCGAATGCGCCCGGGCACCTTAGGAATCTGTGCTTCTATAACCCACAAATATAATGTGGACACGGTTCCTCATGTATTATGTGGAGGCTTTACCAGGGAGGAGACGGAATATTTACTGGTAGATTGTCATTATTTGGGAATTGATAATGTGATGGCGCTTCGAGGAGATGCCATGCGTGAAGAAAAATACTTCAAACCTACCAAAGGCGGACATAGTTTTGCAACAGAACTGGTAAAACAGATCAAAGAATTAAATTGTGGCAACTATTTACATGAGGTAATTGAAACCGATAATTGTCCTAATTTTTGCATCGGGGTGGCCGGCTATCCAGAGAAGCATATGGAGGCACCTTCCTTGAAATCAGATTTAAAAAGATTAAAGCAGAAAGTAGATTTGGGGGCTGATTATGTGGTAACCCAAATGTTTTTTGACAACAAAAAGTTTTTTGAGTTCGTTAACGCGGCAAAGGAAATGGGTATCGATGTACCCATAATACCCGGTATTAAACCAATTGCGGTAAAACGGCACTTACAGCTGTTGCCACAAGTTTTTAGGGCGGATATTCCTGAAGATTTAATAGATGCCGTCGAATCTTGCAAAACCAACAAGGAAGTACGGCAAGTTGGTGTGGAATGGTGTATTCAGCAGTCTAAAGAGTTAAAGGATGCTGGTGTACCCGTGCTTCATTATTATTCCATGGGAAAATCCGATAATATCAAAGCCATCGCAAAAGAGGTATTTTAAAACCTCCTAAAGGGTTGGTTTTATATATTCGCGTTTTAGTTAAAAAACTACCGTTGCCTTTTCCCTAAGAACTAGTATCTTAGCACCAAAATCCTCTAGTTACTTTAGCACCTCATGAAGCAACTACTTTACGTATACATTCTTTTATGCTGTAGTTGTGTACTTTCCCAACAGACGGAAATTTCTAATAAATACGTTTTAGATCTTAGCCAATTTAATGGCTCCATCCTTTTGCACAATACGGACATTTCGCATTTGATTAAGGGGCATCCAGGAGGATTTATCTTGGGATTCAATAAAAAAAGATTTGGGAGTGAAGCATGGGAATCCTTATTCGGATATCCAGATACCGGTTTCACCTTTGCCTATCAAAACATGAACAACCCTACGTTAGGGGAACATTTTGGCCTATATGCCCATTATAATTTTTATTTTTTTAAAAGAAATCTCCAATTTAGAATAGGACAAGGTATAGCGTACAACACCAATCCTTACGATAAAAATGGGAATTTTAGGAATAATGCCTATGGTTCACATCTTTTAAGCTCTACCATGATGATGCTAAATTACCATAAAGAAAACCTGATAGCAGGTTTTGGTTTTAAAGCCGGAATCTCATTGTTACATTATTCCAATGCCAATTTTAAGGCACCGAACACCTCTACCAATACAATGGCCTTGAATTTTGGATTTACCTATGATTTGGATGGTGGGCAATCCTATGAATATATTGAGCCCGATACTAATGAAAAAGTAACAGAACCGATACAGTACAATGTAGCTGTGCGGAGTGGAGTGAATGAGAGTGATGTTATAAATTCTGGACGCTACGGTTTTTTAATTTTTTCCGCCTATGCGGATAAAAGATTGGGTAGAAAAAGTGCACTTCAGTTGGGAACGGACGTGTTCTTTTCCAACTTTCTTAAAGAGTTGATCCGATACCAGTCTATTGCTTTTCCAGAACTTAACGTTGACTCGGATGCAGATTTTAAACGAGTTGGACTTTTTGTTGGTCATGAATTGTTTATCAATAAAATGAGTATGGTTGCCCAACTGGGGTACTATATATATTATCCTTTTGATTTTGAAGGACGGATGTATAATAGGGTTGGTCTAAAGCGCTATTTTGGGAAAAAGGTCTTTGGAGCAATCACATTAAAATCACATGCTGCCAAAGCAGAAGCCTTAGAATTTGGAATAGGGATGCGTTTATGAAAAAAACAATAGTAACATGTTGTATTTTATTTTTGATTTCCTGTAATGGGGATAATGTACCTGACTGCTTTCAGAATGCCGGAGATTTGTTTAGAGAAATCGTTAATGTACCTGAGTTTACCAAAATAACGGTTTTTGAAAATGTTACTTTGGTAATCAAACAGGGTGCAGAACAAATAGTAGAAATTGAAACCGGGGAGTTTCTTCGGAATGAGGTATCCGTAGAAGTTGAAGATGACCGACTTATTTTGAGAAATGAAAACCAATGCAATTATGTACGGGACTATGGACTAACTACGGTTTATATAACTTCTCCTAATATTACGGAAATACGAAGTAGTACGGGACTTTCCATTTCAAGCTATGGAGTGTTGAATTACCCCAACCTTACCTTGTTATCCGAAAGTTTTAGCAATCCCGAAGTGGAAACTACGGATGGTTTTTTTGATTTGCAATTGAACTCAAATTCAGTTTCCGTTGTTACGAATGGTATTGCGTATTTTAAATTGGAAGGGAATACGGATTCATTCAATATTTTTATTGCCTCTGGGGATTCTAGAATTGAAGCGGCAAACCTAATCTCTCATGAGGTGAGTATTAATCATAGAGGTTCCAATGATGTTTTTGTAAATCCACAGCAAAGGATTAGCGGTTTGGTTAGAGGAAACGGAGATGTCATTAGTAGCAATCGCCCACCTGAAGTTGAGGTTGAAGAACTTTTTAATGGTAGGTTGATTTTTATAGACTGAAGTCTATGGATTTCTCATTACATTCGGAATGACAAACCACTCAAATTGAATTCACTGCTATCATATTTCAAAAGTCTATTTGGCACTAATCCAATTACATCCCTAGACAATCTTCAAGGATTTAAAAAATATGATGCACTGCTCCATAACCTAGCAGCAGAGAGCAAAGTTCCGGGAATGTCTGTAACTATTTTAAAACAAGGAAAGGTTATACTTGAAAAAGGATACGGATACGCAGACTTGGAAAAAAAAACTAGGGTAGATTCCAAAGACACAGTATTCCGCATTGCCAGCATATCCAAATGCATTACTGGAATTGCATTGGCAAGAATGATGGAGGAGGGAATTGTTGATTTGGATACCTCATTTTATGAATACGTTCCTTACTATCCAAAAAAGAGATATGACTTTACTTTACGACAATTGGCGGGTCATACAGCAGGTATTAGAGGATATCGTGGAAAGGAATATGCTTTAAATAAGCCCTATTTAATTAAAGATAGTATTGAGGTTTTTAAGGATGATCCTTTGGTTTTTGGGCCCGGTAAAGGTTATTTATACAACAGTTTTGATTTTGTATTACTTTCTTTGGCAATGCAAGAGGCAAGTGGAGTCCCTTTTGAAAACTATGTAAAAGAAAAAGTTCTTGACCCTTTAGAGATGTTAAATACCTTTCATTCTGGTCAGGTCGAGCGCAGTCGAGACCTTCATTATAAAACAGCTGAATTTTACACAAAAACCGCACTGCGATTTAAAAAAGCAACTCAAGTCAATAATTTTTATAAGTTGGCAGGCGGTGGATATTTATCCACAAGCAATGATATTGCCAAACTTGGGCAAGCAATTTTGAAACAAAAACTACTAAACCCAGATACCTATAAAAGTCTTTTGACACCACAAACGGTAAATGGAAAATCGACCTATTACGGATTGGGTTTTCAGGTTAGTAAGGATAATTTTGGACGAAGTTTTGTTGGACATGTTGGAAACAGTATTGGAGCCTATTCCAATTTTTTTGTGTATCCAAAGGAGGAGTTGGTAGTTTCAATTTTAATAAACTGCACTGACCCAAAAGTGCAGGATGTTCTTGATGGATTTCACGGAGATGAAATGGCTATTTCGTAAATTTGCCTTTGTATGGCCAAGGTAAAAATTGAAACACGGAAAGAAGTTAGCTTACTGGTAACCACCTTCTATGAGAAGGTTAGGCAGGATGCTGAAATAGGTCATTTTTTTAATGAAACTATCGATGATTGGCCAGCTCATATGGACAAGCTCGTAGATTTTTGGGAAACCAATCTATTTTTTGTGAATAAGTACAAAGGGAATCCTTTGATAGTCCACGCAGAATTGGATGAAAAAATGGACAACACCATAACCAACTATCATTTTGGAATTTGGTTGCGCCATTGGATTGAGACCATTGATGCAAATTTTGAAGGAGAAAATGCCGAAAAGGCAAAACAAAGGGCTCGAAACATTAGTGTTCGTATGTTTATGGCCATTTTTGAGCAAAGACAGCGTTTGGGCAAGTAATGGCTAGGTTTGCAACCTGAAAGTTTAACTACGCTCCCAATCATCTAAATTTGCATACGAACCAATTTTTATGGAATTTTAGTTTAAATATTCTTGGTTTTGAAGCTACTGTATTCTTTTACATTTCTCATATCATTGGTAATGGCCGTTCCACAGGCAAAAAACGTTTCTGAGGAGGCCAAAGTTCCCAGCCAAGAACAGTATGATGATTTAACCCTAAAAGAGTGGAAAAAGTTCAAGCGTTTTGAAAAACAACTGCAAAAGTCACCAGTTTCACAAGCAACCAAGTTAAACGAACTGAAGGGTTATACTCGGGATTCACTTCATATTTTAACTATAAAATTGGCGGCTATAAAGATTTTGGATGAAAAGCAATTGTTGGAACGGGATATTGCAGAGCATACGCGGTACTATCAGGAGCTTTTGGTACAATTGAAGGAAAGTTCGATTGAGCGATCTACCTATCTTTTTTTAGAAGACCGAATTAATACAATTGTTACGGAAAATTTTCAAAGAAAGATACAATATAGCAGTTGGCTTGTATATGGTTTGGTTTTTTTAGTTCTTATATTGAGTGTTGTTATCATACAATCGCGGAAAATAAATAGCCGCAAAATTACAGAACTGAGCAGACAAGAATCTACCATCAAAAACCTTATTTTGAAAGGGAGGAGCAATAAGGAGATTGCCAGCGAACTTTTTATTAGTCTAAGCACGGTTAAGACGCATATTACCAGTATTTACAGTAAACTGAACGTTGCCAATAGGCAGGAATTGGTTAAAAAGAGTACGGGTACTAGTACCTAAATCAGACCTCAAGATTTCATTATAGGGCTTATGATTCTTTTACTTGCACAAAAACTTTAGATGGTGCGAGTTGTAATGAAGGCATTTTCGGTTGGCGGACATTTCAATAATTGGAACGTTTTACTTGGTTGGTGCGTCTTTCTAAACGCACTTATTACCTATATGCTAACTGTTGAACCGACGGTCAGTTTTTGGGATTCTGGGGAGTATATTGCTACTTCGGCCAAGTTGGAGATAGCCCATCCGCCAGGAGCGCCATTTTTTCAAATGGTTGGTTCGGTTTTTAGTTTTTTCGCTTTGGATAAAACCAAAGTGGCACTATTGGTCAACTGCGTTTCATGCGTCTCAAGTGCCTTTACCATTCTTTTTATGTTTTGGACGTTGACCAACTTATTGAAAAAGTTGGCTCTAGCGGATAAAGAAGTAAATGGTCAAAAAGGTCTTGTGATCTTAGGAAGTGCCCTAATTGGCTGTTTAACCTTTACTTATTCCGATAGTTTTTGGTTCAATGCCGTTGAAACCGAAGTATATGCCATGGCAAGTTTAATCATGTCTCTTTTAATTTGGCTTGGTCTAAAGTGGGTTGACGACTTTGGGAATGTAAGGGCCACCAAGTGGCTGTTGCTTATTTGTTTTGTTGTTGGATTAACATTTGGTATTCAATTCATGGGCTTTTTGGCCATTCCATCCATTGTGTTGCTTTATTTTTTTAAGTGCCATAAAAAAATCACCTTGAAAAAATTTGTTTTGTTCAATGCTATCGCGCTTGGCTTATTGATGTTGGTGTTTAAATTTTCTTTGACACTTGTGCTTAAGTTGTTCGGATGGGGAGAGGTTTTTTTTGTAAACCAGCTGGGTCTGCCATTTAATTCTGGGTCGCTAATTGTATTGTTTTTCTTCATTCTGCTTTTTTATGTTGTACTCATGCTTACCTACAAAAAAAAACTTATTGTGCTAAACACAATAACGCTTTGTATTATGTTTCTGTTCTTGGGCTTTACATCTTGGATAATGTTGCCTTTACGGGCAAATGTACATGTTGGAATCAATGAGAATGACCCCTCAGATGCAAGATCTCTTTTAGCCTATTATAATAGGGAGCAGTATCCAAGTACCGATGGGGTGTTCTATGGAGCGTATTTTTCCGACAGGTTTGCAGCGCCATCAGGTTACAAAGATGACAATCCAAAGTATGGGCAAAACAAGGTTTTGGGCAAATATGAGATAATCAACGACTACAAAAAGGCAAGACATATCCCAAATAAGAGGCACACTGGATTCCTGCCTAGAATGTGGAGCGGTGAGCACGCGGAAAATTACATGCAATACTTTGGGGTCTTAGAGTTCCGTACTAAACCAAAATACCGTTCCAATCAGGAATTAAATGGGTTTATAGCACAATTCAGGGAAGATTTCAAAAATGGTAAAATTGATAGTTCCCAATACATTCAATTCTTAAGGGATTTTGAAAATTACATTGAGGTGGAACCACCAAGTATTGGAGAGAATATCAGGTACTTGTTCGATTATCAGTTTCATTATATGTATTTCCGTTACCTGATGTGGAATTTTGTAGGAAAAAAAAATGACATTCAAGGCAGATACGATGGCAACGGTGAATGGTTGAGCGGAATTGATTTTTTAGATAGCATGCGATTAGGAAGTCAAAAATGGCTGCCGGATGAAGTCAAGGATAACAAAGGAAGGAATACATACTTTTTCCTGCCATTGCTGTTGGGTATCGTTGGATTCATATTCCAGTTTTTGCGAAACCCAAAGCAATTATGGGTATTGTTTGTGTTTTTTATGTTCACCGGTTTGGCGATTCAATTTTATACCAACCCACCTATATTTCAACCTAGGGAAAGGGATTATTCGCTCGTTGGGTCTTTTTATGCATTTTCCCTTTGGATTGGTATTGGAGTATATGGGCTATTTTATCTTTTTCAAAAGTATATTCGGTCAAAACGAGCTTCTATTCTATACCTTGTTTCTTGTCTATGTGCTGTTCCGCTACTCATGGCTTTCCAAAATTGGGATGATCATAACAGGTCCGACAGGTATACCGCAAGAGCTTCGGCCAAGGCTTATTTGGACTCAACGCAACAGGATTCAGGGGCTATACTATTTACCATAGGGGATAACGATAATTTTCCGCTTTGGTACCTTCAGGAAATTGAAGAATACAGAACCGATGTAAGGGTCATTGTTACCGGTTATTTTGCCACTGACTGGTATATTGACCAAATGAAGCGAAAATCATATAAGAGCGAACCTATTCCGTCGCAGTTGTCACATGAACAATACCGATATGGTACCAGGGATTATGTTTATCATCAACCTTTAACGGACAAGCGCTGGAGCATTAAAGACTTTATGGATTGGATAAGTAGTGATCATCCCCGAACAAAACGAAAATATCTAATGGAAAAGAACGGGATGGATGTTAGTGGATATCCCAAGAGCGAATTGAACACCGTTTATTATCCAACCAATAAAATAAGGATTCCTGTAAATAAGGATAGCGTACTTAAAAGCGGTTTGGTCAATAAAAAAGATGAAGCGTTGATTGTGGACCACATTGATGTTGATTTACCTTCGGTACTCTACAAGAATAGAATTTTGATGTTGGATGTAATAGCTAACAATGATTGGGAACGACCCATATACTTTTCCGGGGGTAGTTTTGATGACAGCGAATACATATGGATGAAGGAATATTTGCAACAGGACGGATTGGCCTATAAATTGGTTCCAATTAAAACCGAGTATGATGGGGGCTACCATATGGGGAGAATGGATGCGGAACTTTCATATCAAATTGTAAAGGAATGGGATTGGGGAAATTCTGGCAGTGATGAAATTTATCATGATTCACAAACTAGGAAGCAATTTGGGGTTTTCAGGCTTAGCATGGCCCGTTTGGTGGAAAAGTTAATAGAAGAGGGTCAAATGTTCAAAGCCAAAGAAATAATACAGATGGCCATGTGTAATATACCTTTTGAATATTATGAACATTATGTGTTCGTAGAACCTTTTTTGGAAAGCTATTACAAAATAGGTGAAACCCAAGAGGCGAGGAAATTATTTCTAAAACTTAAAACTATCTACCAAGAAAGGCTGTATTACCATTCCATGACCCCTTTAGAAGACCAATATATACAGATAGAAAATATTATTTCGGATATTCAGGCGTATAAAAGAAATGTGGACATTCTTTTAGAAAATGGGAATGTAGCATTTGCCAAAAAAGAATCAGAGGAGTTTAACCTTTATGTAGATAAATTTGACCATTTTATTTCGGACTAAAACCTTAGCCGGTCAGTTCGGTAAACAGATTTTCCAAATTTTTACTTTTTCTACTGAGCTGTAGGGTCTTTAATTCATTGTCATGGGCAAAATCAAAAACCGCGGGCCTCATGTCTTTTGAGGTGTTAAATGTGATTTCATACACAAACCCACCCCTATTCTTAACCTTCGATGCATGGGGTAATTTGTTGAGGAGCACTTCTTCAACACGATAGTCAAATTCCACTTCAATGATTTGATGTTCGGTTTCACGCAATTCACTCAGTTTTTTATCCGCAACTACTTCCCCTTGGTTAATAAGGATAACCCTATCGCAGACAGCTTCGACCTCCTTCATAATGTGTGTGGAAAGCAGAATCGTTTTTTTCTTTCCAATTTCTCGGATCAACTTTCTTATGGCTATGAGTTGGTTGGGATCAAGACCTGTAGTAGGTTCGTCCAATATCAATACTTCGGGATCATGAAGAAGGGCTGCGGCCAAACCAACGCGCTGACGATAGCCTTTTGAAAGTTGCCCTATTTTTTTGTGGGCTTCGGGAGTTAACCCTGTTTGTGCTATGATTTCAGCAATATGTTCCCTGGAAATTTTATAAACATCGGCATTAAAGGTTAAATATTCCTTCACGTACATATCCAGGTACAACGGATTGTTTTCGGGAAGATACCCTATGCTTTTTTGAACATCATGTTTGGCATTCTCTACATTAAAACCGTTTACTTCGGCTGTTCCTTCATCGGCTTTATAATATGTGGTAAGAACGCGCATCATCGTAGATTTTCCTGCCCCATTGGGTCCTAGAAAGCCAACAACTTCCCCTTTTTCAATAGAAAAGGAAATATTGTTCAGCGCTTTTTGATTTCCAAATTTTTTGGTAATATTCTTAACGATGATAGACATAGGCACTATTTCAACCTCAAAAATACGGTTTTAGATCGCTCAATCCATATTTATGAATGGGTCTTGTATATGCATTCTTTTATTCTAAGTAAAAATTAGATATCCTTAAAAAAAGAACACATCTTTAAAATAATATGCAGCGGATTGGATAATTTCACTAAAAATCAAAAAAAATTTGGGATTAAGGCATCTTTTTCAATTGAATACCTATCTTAGCCGAGATTTATAACAAAATGACAAAGACATATTTCTTTAGCGGTTTTTATTTTTACTTCTTTTTTAAGAGAAGTACGGGACTGTTTTGAGAACTAATCAAATATAAAACAGATAAAGTCCCGATATAACATCGGGGCTTTTTTTTTGAATGAAATTGAAAGTAGCTATACAGGGAATAAAGGGATCTAACCACCATCAAGTGGCTAAAGAATTCTATGGGCAAGAAACAGATTTGGTGGAATGCCTGTCTTTTGATGTATTAATAGATCATTTGTCCAACGGCACGGCGGATAAGGGCATAATGGCCATAGAAAATTCTATTGCGGGATCTATAATACCCAATTACAACTTAGTATATCATAACGATATACATATTATTGGGGAACATTATTTAAGTATTAGCCATAATTTGATGGTATTAAAGGGAACTTCCATGCAGGACATTAAAGAAGTGCATTCCCATCCGATGGCCTTGTTACAATGCAAGGATTTTTTTAAAAAACATCGCCAAATAAAATTGGTGGAATCCGTGGATACTGCCGAAACGGCCAAACGTATTCAAGATAAACAATTAAAACATACCGCAGCCATTGCTCCAAAAGTTGCTGCGGAGTTATATGATTTATCGATTCTCACTCCTGATATTCAGACTATAAAAAATAATGCAACACGCTTTATCATTTTAAAGAAACAGAATAAAGTGCTGCCTAAGGAAGAAATAGACAAAGCATCCTTGCGATTTATCACAGATCATAAGCGAGGCAGTTTGGCAGCGGTATTGAATGTTATGAGCGACTGCAATTTAAGTTTAACAAAGATTCAGTCCCTCCCGGTCATTGAAACACCATGGAAATATGCCTTTTTTGTGGATGTAACTTTTGATGCGTATGGACATTTTAACAAAGCAAAATCTCTTTTAGAGATCATGGCTGAGGATTTTAGGGTTTTAGGGGAATATAAAAATGCATTGAAATCATGATTACGGCAGATAGATTACAATCGGTAAAAGAATACTATTTCTCTAAAAAACTGAGGGAGGTTCGCGGTCTTGTCAATGAAGGTAGGCCTGTCATCAATATGGGGATAGGAAGTCCCGATTTACCTCCATCAAAAGAAGCAATTACCACCTTACAAAATGTATTGGGCGATAGCAAAGCCCATCAATATCAAAGCTATCAAGGCCTACCGGAGCTCCGTGAGGCCATGTCAAATTTTTATACCGACCGCTTTGGAGTTCAGGTAGATCCAACCAATGAACTGCTGCCCCTTATGGGTTCAAAAGAAGGTATAATGCACATTAGTTTGGCCTTCTTAAATCCTGGAGACGGGGTTTTAATTCCAAATCCGGGTTATCCCACCTATACTTCCGTCACAAATTTAGTAGGGGCAAGACCGGTGATGTATGACTTAAAAGCAGAAAATGGTTGGCTTCCAGACATAAAGGCTCTTGGGCAAATGGATTTGTCACAGGTTAAATTAATGTGGATTAGCTATCCCAATATGCCAACAGGAGCTAGGATTGATGAGGTTAGAATGCAAGAATTGATTGCCTTTGCCAAAGAAAAAGAACTATTGATAATCAATGATAATCCCTATAGCTTTGTCTTAAATGATAGGCCAACCAGTATTTTACAGGTTAAAGGTGCGAAAGATGTGGCATTGGAATTGAACTCATTAAGCAAGACCTTTAATATGGCCGGATGGAGGGTAGGTATGGTGCTAGGCAGTGCAGAGCATATTACCGCGGTACTAAAAATAAAGAGCAATATGGATTCCGGTATGTTTTATGGAATTCAAAAAGGAGCCATTACCGCGTTGCAAAGTGGAATGGACTGGTTTAGGGGTTTAGATGAGGAATATGAGCAAAGAAGAGCACTTATGTTTAAGCTTGTGGATAAGATTGGTGCAACTTATGATGAAAATACTGCCGGAATGTTTGTTTGGGCAAAACTACCGGATGGTGCTAAGTCCTCCGAAGAATTTATAGATAATTTATTGTACGAGAAAAACATTTTCATTGCTCCTGGAACCATTTTTGGAAGCAATGGGGAAGGATACATTCGCTTTTCACTTTGCGTTAAAGAAGCAAAAATTAAGGAGGCCATAGAAAGATTTTAAAGGATGAACGTAGTTATAATCGGAGTTGGACTAATTGGAGGTTCCTTTGCCAAGGATATTAGGGCATTGTATGAGCACGCTTCTATATTGGGCAAGGATAAGAATGAGGTCCATTTGGAGGAAGCGATACGCTTGGGGATTATTGACCAAAAGGCAACTGATGCATCTTTGGCGGATGCAGCTATTGTAATCGTAAGTATTCCCGTGAATGTTCTGATAACGGAATTACCCAAAATTTTAGACGCGGTTGGAGAGGAAACAGTGGTTGTTGATGTTGGCTCTACCAAAAGACTAATCTGCAAAACTATTGCCAATCACGCTAAGCGAAGAAATTATTTGGCATGCCACCCTATTGCCGGTACGGAATTTTCGGGACCAACAGCTGCAATTAATGGATTGTACAAAGGAAAGACCAATATTATATGTGAGGTAGAGGAAACGGCCTTTAAGCTTCAGGAAAAAGCGTTGACACTGTTTCAGAAAATGGGCATGAGAATTCGATATATGAATCCAGATGCACACGATAAGCACATCGCTTATGTATCCCATTTATCACATATCAGTTCATTTATGTTGGGAAAGACGGTTATTGAGAAAGAAAAAAATGAGCGTGATATTTTTGACATGGCAGGGAGTGGTTTTGAAAGCACTGTGAGGTTGGCAAAAAGTTCTCCGGATATGTGGACACCCATTTTTGAGCAGAACAAAGACTATGTTTTGGATACATTAACAGAATACATTCAAAACCTTGAGGCTTTCAAAAAAATGATTGAAAAACAGGATTTTGAGGGGATTTATAAAGAAATAGACAATACCAATAAAATAAAACAAATATTAAAAGGAATACCACTTACTAAAGATTAGAATACCTATGGAAAATTCAAAAGAAATGAGAACATGGTTGGATGATATGGCATTGCAACATCCTTTAGTCATCGCGGGCCCATGTAGTGCTGAGACTGAAGATCAGGTGCTTAAAATAGCACATCAGCTAAAGGATACCGATGTAAATTACTATCGCGCAGGAATATGGAAACCTAGAACCCGACCTGGCAATTTTGAAGGAGTAGGAGCTCTTGGGCTAAAATGGTTGCAACGTGTAAAGGAGGAGACAGGCTTAAAAACCGCCACGGAAGTTGCCAACAAAGCGCATGTGGATTTGGCTTTGGAGCACGATGTGGACTTATTATGGATCGGTGCTCGTTCAACAGTAAGCCCTTTTATTATGCAGGAATTGGCCGATGCCTTAGAAGGAACGGATAAAATTGTATTGGTAAAAAATCCTGTGAATCCAGACCTAGCGTTGTGGTTAGGAGGCATAGAACGTCTTCATACTGCGGGAATCAAAAAATTGGGTGCTATCCATAGAGGGTTTTCCACCTACGAAAAAACCAAATACAGAAACATTCCAGAATGGCAATTGGCCATTGAATTTCAGAATAGGTTTCCAGATTTACCTTTAATAAATGACCCCTCTCACATTACAGGTAAAAGGGACATGATTTTTGATGTTTCGCAAACTGCTTTGGATTTAAATTTCGATGGTCTTATGATAGAGACACATTTTGATCCCGATAATGCATGGAGTGATGCGGCACAGCAGGTGACTCCAGAAAAGTTAGTTCAAATTATGAAGGACCTTCGAATTAGGAAGGAAACCAATGAGGAGGCGGAATACAATAGTAAATTAAGTAACCTTCGAGCTCAGATCGATGTGATAGACAATCAGATGATTGATATTTTGGGGAAAAGGATGAAAATTTCCGACGGTATCGGTGCGCTTAAAAGGCAGAAAAATGTTGCCGTACTCCAATCAAATCGATGGAACCAAATATTGGGGGCAATGATTCTTGAAGGGGAAACCAAAGGGCTAAGCGAGGAGTTTGTTTTGCGCATGTTCAAGGCAATCCATCAAGAATCCATAAATCACCAAGAACGGATTATAAACGCCTAAGTATTTTTAAGATATTTAGGACCAATGTCATTTTGAGCATAGAGATAAACCTGTGCTTAAAATGACATTTTTTTATGAGGAAGTGTAACAGTTTTCTAAAACCTCCATCTTTAAGAAGTAAAATCACTATCATGAAAAAAATAACTACACTGGTACTTCTTCTAATGGCAACAATTGCCTTTTCCCAACGCATTATTGACACAGATGTTGGCGACTTTTATGAAATAAAAGTTTTTGACCTGATTGAAGTGAACTTAATTCAGTCCGATGAAGACAAAATTTTAATAAAAGGAAGAAATGTTGACGATATTCAATGGACAAATAAAGATGGGGTATTAAAATTGCGCATGCAATTGGAGAAAAAATTTACTGGGGAAGATACTTTTATTGAGGTTTATTATACGGATCTTGATGTTATAGATGCCAATGAAGGAGCGAGGATAACCTGTAACGAAATGGTAAAAAAGAACAAGATAGAGCTTAGAGCACAAGAAGGTGGTAAAATACATATTGGGATGGATGTGGACTATGCATCCGTTCGGGCGGTGACAGGAGGAATTATAGAAGCTCGTGGATTGGCAAAAAATCAATCCATAGTACTAAATACCGGTGGCATTTTTGACGGAAGGGATTTAAGAACAAAAACAACGAATGTAAAGATTTCTGCTGGCGGGGAAGCAGATGTCTTTGTTTCTGAAAAGGTAGATATCAATGTTAAGGCAGGGGGAGATGTAACAGTGTACGGAAAACCAAAACAGGTCAACAAAAATACTTTTATTGGTGGAAGGGTCCATATAATGGATTGATAAACATATAAAAAAGCCCCTGAAGTATTTCAGGGGCTCTTAAGTAATATAGGATTCTATTTCCTTACTTCTTGAAAATGTATCGGGTAATAAAGATTCCTTGGCCATCGCCTTTACCGCCTTCACTTTCTACCGCACTGTTCACAAAGGCCAATTCCCAGCCGTTAGCTACCATATCATTGATCATGGAAGTAATCAAGGCATCATTGGCAGCAATGTTCTGAAAACGGATACCACCAATATTGTAAAAGTTCAGTAATTTGGTTTCTTCAAAATTCTTTACTCGGATTTCTCCTCTTTTAGATTTGTTTCTGGTATTGTCTTCGTCTGTTTGAACGCTGGTATATTCTCTGTAATCTTTGTCTTCAAGGGCATTTACAATTCTAGAACGTCCAAGACCGTTGGGCACAATGGATTCTACGCTGGTAACGACCTTAAACTGTTGTGCATTCATTTCAAATGTTGCAGCCAAAGCAATTACTGCGATAAAAAAGATTTTTTTCATAATGAGGTTGATTAATTAATAACTGTACACAAAGATATACGCACGAATAGGAGGATTATTGTTTCTTTGTAAAGAAAATTTAAACAAATAGTGCAGGGAACTGTTTATAAATCAACCGGAAGCTGGTACACCGTTAAATCGGAGGAAGGTAATTTTTACGAGTGTCGTATTAAAGGTAAGTTCCGAATTAAAGGTATTAAAAGCACAAATCCGGTATCGGTAGGGGATAAGGTAACTTTTGAGCTTGAAGACATTGGTGATGAGACTGTTGCGGTCATAACAGAGATACAGGAAAGAAAGAACTATATCATCCGTAAGTCTGTTAACTTGTCTAAACAAACACATATAATTGCAGCTAACTTGGATCAGGTGTTTTTATTGATAACCTTAAATAACCCACCAACATTCACCAGTTTTATAGATCGTTTTTTGGTGACAGCAGAAGCTTACGAAATTCCTGCGGTGCTTTTGTTCAATAAAATGGATGTATATGATGCCGATGAAATGGTAGCGATGAACTACTTGATTGGGCTATATAAGGAAATTGGATACCATTGTATTGAAATTTCCGCAAAAGCGGGGAGACATGTTGCCTTAGTAAAGGAATTGATGTTGAATAAGACGAGCATGTTTTCAGGTCATTCTGGGGTGGGGAAATCTACTTTGGTCAATGCTTTGGAACCTGGTTTGAAGCTAAAGACCGCCGAAATATCTGACCAACACCTGCAAGGTCAGCATACAACCACCTTTGCTGAAATGTACGACCTATCCTTTAATGCACAGATTATAGATACACCGGGAATAAAAGGATTTGGTATTGTTGATATGGAAAAAGAGGAAATAGGGGATTACTTTCCAGAATTTTTTAAATTAAAATCCGAATGCAAATTCAACAATTGTTTACATCTGGACGAACCCAAGTGTGCCATAAAAGAAGCTTTGGAAAATGATCAGATTTCTTGGAGCAGATACCGGAGTTATGTGCAGATGGTAACTGGCGAGGAAGAAAATTATAGAGTTGATATTTACAAAGAGCGATAATTGAGAGCTGTAGTACAAAGAGTTTCCAAAGCCAGTGTAACTGTAGACCAAAAGACAGTTTCAAACATTGAAAAAGGTCTACTGGTTTTACTGGGGATTGAAGAAGCAGATACCGCTGAGGATATAGCATGGTTATCTAAAAAGATAGTTGGCCTTCGTATTTTTAATGACAGGGAAGGTGTAATGAATTGTTCCGTAAAGGATTTGGATGGAGAAATTATTGTGGTAAGTCAGTTCACCTTGTTTGCAGCAACCAAAAAAGGTAATAGACCTTCCTATATAAGAGCCGCCAAGCCAGATGTTGCTATGCCGTTGTACGAGGATTTTGTTAAAACAATAGAGCAGAAGCTGGGCAAGAAAGTAGGCACTGGAATTTTTGGCGCTGATATGAAAATTGACCTATTAAATGATGGCCCTGTTACCATACTTATGGATACCAAAAATCGAGAATAAGATACTTGATAATTAAATTTTACGTAAGATGTGGGAAATTATAGTGATTTAGGTTGTAATTTTATGACAAAACCAACTTATGCGCCTTTTTCTATTATTCTTTTTTCTTTTTTCTTTTAGTTTTTTATTAGCTCAAGACATCGACTTTTCTGCTTCATCAATTAGTGATGATTTGATTTCTAATGCCAACGCTGTAATTAGAAAACATCAAAAACATGTGAGGATATTGTCCAAGCAAAAAATGGAAATAAGTTGTCTGCGTACGGTTACAGTATTGAATGAGAAGGGGAACCAACATACCAATACTTTTGTTGGCTACAACAATGCGATTAAGGTCAAGAATATTTCCGCTGAAATATATGACAAGACAGGAGCAATAGTAAAAAAAGTAAGGAAAAAGGATTTTTTGGATGTAAGTGCTGTTGATGGCGGAACTCTTTATTCGGATTCAAGAGTGCTTTATACTGGCTACCTACCTGTGGATTATCCATATACCGTTAAGTTTACCTACGAACTTGAAACAGCAAATACGGGCAATATACCTTCCTGGAATTTTTTAGATGGATTTTTGGTTAGTACTGAACGAACAGAGTATAAGGTTGAATTCGCCGATGCTACTTTAAAGCCTATGATTCTGGAAAAGAATTTTGGTGATTATCCTATAATTTCCAATGAAACATTTAATAGTGTAAGTTATCAAGGCGAGAATATTCAGGCTATCAAAGATGAAAACCTTAGACCCTCCTTAGATAAAGTATTGCCCCAACTTATGGTTAGCCCTGTTAACTTTTACTACGAAGGATATAATGGTAATGTCAGTAGTTGGAAAGAAGCTGGAGCTTGGATGAACGACAATCTACTAACGAATCAAGATGAACTAAGTTCCGCTACAGTTTCAACGATTAAGAATTTAGTTTCGGGGGTGGAAGATTCTCTAGAAAAGGCAAAAATAATTTATCAATATGTTCAAGAAAATACGAGATATATTAGTGTTCAAGTAGGTATAGGAGGCTTAAAACCTATAAGTGCGATTGAGGTTGATAGATTGAAGTATGGGGATTGCAAAGGCCTTGCAAATTACACTAAAGCGCTTTTAAAGACCGTGGAAGTCGAGTCCTATTATGTTCATGTTGAGGCTGGACAAGATAAAGTGGATTTTGAAGAAGAAGTACCATCATTTGGACAGGGCAATCATGTTATTTTAGCAATACCATATAATGAAAAATATTATTGGATTGATTGCACATCCCAAGTACATCCATTTGGATTCTTAGGAGATTTTACTGATGATAGGAAGGTGTTATTAATGAAACCCGAGGGTGGTGAGATTGCCACGACAGATGCGTATCTTGATGAAGATAATGAACAAATTATCAAAGCTAGTTATGTTCTAGATGAAGAAGGAAGTTTTTCTGGTAATATAAACATTCAGACCAAGGGTATTAAATATGATGAACATTTTTATTTGGAAAACCTTCCAAAATTGGATGTAGAAAAACAATATAAGAATTATTGGTCAAACATAAACAATCTTGAAGTTGAGGAGTTCACATTTCAGAATGACAAAAACAACATTGTTTTTGAAGAAAATTTAAGAGTAAATGCAAGAAAGTATGGGGCAAAATCCAATAATAGATTAATTTTTGTTGCAAATTCATTTAATAATTCTCAGTACATACCACGCCGAAATAGAAATAGAAAGTTTTCTATGGAAATCCCACGTGGATTTCTGGATAGAGATGAATTCGAAATACTAATTCCGGAAAATTATTCAATTGAATCATTGCCTCAAGACAGCACTTTGGAAACAAAATTTGGCGAATACTCCATTCACTTTAAAGTGGAGGGTGGTAAAATAAAGTTGAACAGGAAATTATTTGTTAAATCGGGTACGTATCCAAGTTCTGACTATGATTCTTATCGGGTTTTTTGGAGGAATATTGCAAAACTGGATAATTCTAAAATAGTTATAATTCAAAAAACATAATATGATAAAGTTGATATGTGGTATCTCAATTTTCGTTTTTTGCTTTACCCAAAGCAGTGCGCAAGAAATAAAGTTTGGCAATGTTTCTAAAGAAGAATTGTTGGAAAAAGAATACCCAAATGATCAGTCGGCGGGAGCGGTTATATTGTTTAAAAAAAAGAATACTTACTTATTATCAAGTGTAGTCGATAACAAATTGATTACGGAAGTGCATGAAAGGATAAAGATTTATAAAAATGATGGTTTCGAATATGCTACTGAAGAAATAAACCTTTTTAAAACACGAAGTAGTGAAGAGGGTGTAAATAAGATAAAGGCAGTAACATACAATTTAGAGAATGATCAAATTGTAACAACTGAATTAAAAAAAGATGAGATTTTTGAAACAGAAGCAAGCTACAATTACAATCAAGTAAAATTCACCCTTCCTAATGTTAAAGCAGGGTCTATAATTGAATTTTCATACAAAATCACTTCTCCTTTTATCTGGAATATAGATGAATTTCGTTTCCAATATGATATTCCGGTAAAAAGAATGGAAGCGGAAATCAGAACCCCGAAGGGATTTAATTTCAAACAAACATTCAAAGGTTATTATAATGTTTATCCAAAAACATCAACAAAAAGGGATCACCGCATAGATATGAATGTTGTTATCAATGAATATGTAATAAACAATATGCCCGCGATGAAGGCAGAGAATTATGTAGATAATATTAACAATTACCGCTCTGGAGTAATTTATGAGCTGGTTTCTGTGGAATTACCCGGATACTTCAAAAGTTATTCCCAATCCTGGGCAGATGTTGCCAAGACAATTGGAAGTTCAGATGATTATAAAAATCAATTGGATAAAACGAGGTCTTTTGATGACGAAGTTGATGCTATCATTGGGGATAGTGCTACTGAAATTGATAAAATGAAATCCATTTTTGAGTATATAAAAGATAACATTACATGGAATGGGGTAGATGGCAAATATTTTTACTACGGACTAAAGAAAACGCTTAAAGAGAAAAAGGGAAATGCTGCGGACATTAATCTTTTGTTAGTTGCCATGCTTAGATATGCGGGTATCAACGCTAATCCAGTTATTATAAGTACGAAGGAAAACCTAATTCCTTTTTTTCCTACTATTGATAGATTGAATTATGTGTTGGCCTATGCCGTAATTGATGATAAGCAATATTTTATGGATGCCACTGAAGAGTTCAGTAACTTGAATGTACTTCCAATAAAGGACTACAACTGGAAAGGGATTTTAATTGATAATAATAAAAAGGTATGGAAGCAAATAGACATTCTATCTCCTGGCAACTCTTCCAGTCTATATGCGATGAATATTAGTTTGAATGAGGATGGAAGCGAGGAAGGAAGCTGTAAATCTAGATTTGATAAGCATAGCGCGCTTCAATTTAGAAAAAAGTATAAAGGTCAAGACATGGATGATTACTTGGCGGAAAAAGAGAGTAGATATTCAGGTATAGAAATTGACAACTATGAAGTGAAAAATACCGACACTTATCAAGGGAATGTAAATGAATCGTTTAATTTCTATAATGATTCGGGAGCTGATTTGATAAATGATAAATTGTATGTAAAACCCCTAGGGTTTTTGAGTATGGACGAAAACCCGTTTAAGTCAGAGAAAAGAGAATACCCAATTGATTTTGGTTACCCCATTAAGGATATGTATATGGTTAGTCTTAATATACCGGAAGGATATAAAGTAGAGTCAATACCAAGTCCAACTATGGTTAGTTTGCCAGATAATTTAGGAGTTTTTAGATATAGCATTACACAAGTCAATGCAAAAATTAATATTGCAGTGAACTTAGAAATCAATAAAGCGAGTATATCGCCTACATACTATCCACACCTTAAGGAATTCTTTAATCAGATAATAATAAAAGAATCTGAACAATTAATTCTAGGCAAAATTTAAGCTATAAAATACGGCCAATGCAATTTTCTTTTAGTGTTAATAGTACTGCAAAGGACAAGTGTGTATAGTTTAAACGAAATGTTTATCCCCAAAAGTAAAGTGAATCCGGGAAAATCACATTTTAAATGAAAAGAACATATCTCTTAATCTTATGTTGTTGTTCCATTAGCTTATTTGCTCAAAACGAGGTTACGTTTGGAGAACTTTCAGAGACACACAAAAACTTTACCACGTATAAAAAGGATACAACTGCAAGTGCGGTGTATCTGTATGAAAAGGGAAAAAACTTTTTTGAGATACGAAAGGGATACGTTCGACTGGTAACACAATATCATGGAATAATTAAAATTTTAAAGCGAAAGGGTTTTGAAAAGGCAACCGTTGAAATACCGTATTATCACAATGATAAGAGAACGGAAAAGGTGGGAAAAATCACGGCGTTTACATACAATGATGGACTTAAGGTAGGACTGAACAAAGAACATATTTTTAAGGTCGATCATTCCGACAGATGGTCTGCCAAAAAATTTACCTTCCCTAATATTAAGGTAGGCTCCATATTGGAATATACCTACGAAAGAGAGTCTCCATTTTTCTTTAATCTCACTGGATGGGAGTTTCAGTCAGATATTCCAAAAGTGTATTCCGAGTACAACGCCGAAATTCCTGGGAATTATGTTTACAATCGTTCCCTAATAGGTGCGTTTAATTTGGATATCAACGAATCCGATATAAAGAAGAGTTGCTTTACTATTCCAGGAGCGACCAAGGATGCAGATTGTGAAGTGCTTACCTATGCAATGAAAGATATACCGGCCTTTCACGATAATGAGAAGTACATGCTTTCAAAGAAAAATTATATATCTAGATTGGAATTTGAACTATCTGAACATAAAAGGTTTGATGGTAGAATTGATAAATACACCAAATCATGGAAGGATGTGGATAAGGAATTTAAGACCGATAAGGATATTGGAACACAGCTTCGTAAAAAGAATTTTTTTGAAAACCATGTCCCAGAAAATTTATTGACCGAAGGGGATGAAATTACCAGGGCCAAAAATATTTTCTTGTTTGTCCAAGAACATTACACATGGAATGAGAACTATGGCCTATGGCGAAACAATAGGGTAAAGCAGGCTTTTTCCGAAAAGATTGGTAATGTAGCCGAAATCAATATTACGCTGATCAACTTGCTTAATGCTGCAGATATTAAGGTTGACATGTTGCTACTAGCGACAAGGGAGCGTGGATTGCCAAAACAACAACACCCAGTAATGAATGACTTTAATTATTTGGTTGCCAAAGCAGAAATTGAGGGAGAGACCTATCTGTTGGATGCCGTGGATGATGAAGTGCCTTTTGGAATGATACCCTACCGTTGTCTAAATTATTATGGACGAGTGATGGATTTTAAAAATGAAAGTTATTGGTATGAGATTGAACCAACGCATCAAAACAAGAGAGTTGTTAGGGCTCAGGTAACCTTAGATTCTGAAAATCAAAAGGTTGTAGGGATTTTTGATGACATTAGTATGGGATATGAAAGTGTTTTTCAGAAAAAGAAAATAAATTCAATGTCCGATGAAGATTTTTTGGATGAAATTGAGAATGACTCGGGAGGAAATATTCAGATTGTATCGCATGAGATAAAATCAGATAACCCTTCTAAGACTCTTCTTTCCCAAAGGTTTCAATTTGAAATAGAAGATTTAAAGCAATCCAATACACTTTACTTTAATCCATTTTTAATCCGTTTTTTCAAAACAAATCCATTTGTTTCGGAGGAACGACATTTTCCAATAGATTTTGGGTTCCAAAGAAATTATGGTTTTACTGCAACCATAAAAGTTCCAGAAAACTACAAAGTAAAGGATTTGCCTGAAGCATTAAATTTGGCGCTTCCCCAAGATTCTGGGCTTTTAAGGTTTAAATGTTCTGAAAGTAATGGACTTGTCAGTATTTTCTTTGATTTAAAATTAAACGCTACTCAATATACGAGTGATGCCTATGGTTATGTGAAAACTTTTTTCGCAAAAGCGGTGGATATTCAAAAGCAAAGTTTAATTGTTTTAGAGAAGATTTAAGTCTGGGACTAATTGGATTTTTTTTGTTAATCTTGCTGCTATGAACATACAAGACGCCCAAAAATCAGTAGATGAATGGATTAAAAATCATGGAGTTCGCTACTTTAACGAACTTACCAATATGGCACAACTCACTGAAGAAGTTGGTGAAGTGGCCAGAATCATTGCTAGACGGTATGGAGAACAGAGCGAAAAAGAATCAGATAAATCAAAGGATTTGGGAGAAGAATTGGCAGATGTACTCTTTGTAGTACTCTGTTTAGCAAACCAAACGGGAATAGATTTACAACAGGCGTTTGACAAAAAGTTAGATTTGAAAACCAAGCGGGATCATGACCGCCATCAGAACAACAAAAAGCTTAAATAAGATTATATTTGAGCTTTTATTTTTCGTTCAAACTACAAAAGAATCTAACATTTGAAGCTACAACTTTCTTTTCCCGGCAACAAAAAAATAAACAAGGCAATACAGATTACAGGTTCTAAGAGCGAAACGAACCGTTCATTATTGCTTCAAGCACTTTTTCCAAATATAAAAATTGAGAACCTCTCTAATTCCGATGATGGAGAAGTAATGCAAAAAGGATTGAAAAAGTCTACTGGGGAGGTGGATATTCATCACGCAGGAACGGCAATGCGTTTTTTAACCGCATATTTTGCCTCGCAAGAGGGAAAAGAAATTGTTTTAACGGGTTCCAAAAGAATGAAAGAACGCCCCATTAAAGTTCTGGTAGAGGCTCTCCAAGAACTAGGCGCGGAAATTAAATATGAGAATAAAGAGGGTTATCCTCCAATTAAAATAACAGGGAAAAAGTTAGAACAAAATAGAGTTTCGCTGCCCGCGAACATAAGCAGTCAATACATTTCGGCTCTTTTGTTGATTGCCCCAAGTTTAGAAAATGGACTCGAATTACAACTTATTGGAAAAATAACCTCGGTTCCCTATATAAAAATGACCTTGGCCTTGTTAAAACAAATTGGTGTGGATGGTACATTTGCAGGAAACACTATAAAAGTAAATCCAAAAAACACGGTTGAAGACACAACCTTGATAGTGGAATCAGATTGGAGTTCGGCAAGTTACTTTTTCAGCATAGTTGCGCTTAGTGATATCGGCACTAAAATTGAATTATCGTCGTACAAAGAACGTTCGCTTCAAGGTGATAGCGTGCTTACGGAAATCTATAAGGATTTTGGAGTAGAGACTTCCTTTTCAGATAATCAAATGGTTATCGCTAAAACTTCAGAATGCAAATTACCAAATGTAAATTACGACCTTTCCAATGCCCCTGATATTGCGCAAACGATTGCTGTGTGCTGTTTGGGATTGGGGATTGGCTGCCATCTTACAGGATTGCATACCCTTCCAATAAAGGAAACAGATAGGTTGTCAGCATTGAAAAAAGAACTTTCAAAGCTGGGAGGGGAAGTGGCCATTGATACGGAAAGTCTTACACTGGAGCCTTGCGACAAAATTATTTCAGGAACTACTATCGATACCTATAATGATCATAGAATGGGTATGGCATTTGGTCCTTTGGCAATTAAGACCAATTTAACCGTCAATGATGCGGGGGTAGTTTCTAAATCCTACCCAGATTTTTGGAAAGATTTAGAGCAATTGGGTTTTGCGGCCGTAGAAGTGTAATTAAGATTTAATCATCAAATTACTTGACATCCCCTATGTCAAGATTGTATATTTGCCCTCTTTGAAAAAAAACTAAAATAATCACATGAAATTATCAAACTTCAACTTTGAATTGCCTAAAGAATTATTGGCAGAATATCCCGCCGAAAATAGGGACGAATCCAAACTAATGGTGATTCATAGAGAAACGGGAAAGATTGAACATAAAATGTTCAAGGACCTTATTGATTATTTTGATGAAGGGGATGTAATGGTCTTAAACAATACCAAGGTCTTTCCTGCTAGATTATACGGCAACAAAGAAAAAACCGGTGCTCGAATAGAAGTTTTTCTTTTACGCGAGTTGAATCAGGAGCAGCGTCTATGGGACGTGTTGGTAGATCCCGCCAGAAAAATTAGAATTGGTAATAAACTTTACTTTGGTGAAGATGAGAGTGTAGTTGCGGAAGTTATAGATAATACCACTTCCCGAGGAAGGACGCTTCGTTTTTTATATGATGGTTCTTATATCGATTTTAGAAGAAAGTTAAGGCAATTGGGAGAAACACCATTACCAAAGTATATTAAACGTGGTGTGGAACCTGAAGATGAGGAAAGATATCAAACTATTTATGCAAAACACGAAGGCGCTGTGGCCGCTCCAACGGCAGGCCTACATTTTTCCAAGCACCTGTTGAAACGTTTGGAAATAAAAGGAGTGGACTTCGCAGAGGTTACGCTGCATGTTGGCTTGGGCACTTTTAACCCAGTTGAAGTTGAAGATTTATCCAAACATAAGATGGATAGTGAAGAGCTGGTCATTGATGAAAAAGCAACTGAGGTCGTTAACAATGCCAAACAGAACAAGCAAAAAATATGCGCAGTGGGAACAACGGTAATGCGAGGACTTGAAAGTGCCGTTTCCTCAGGACATACCTTGAACACTTTTGAGGGATGGACGAACAAATTTGTATTTCCGCCCTATGAATTTAGTATTGCCAATTGCATGATAACAAATTTTCATCTACCAAAATCTACCTTGTTAATGATGGTTTCTGCATTTGTAGGACATGATTTAATGAAAAAATCCTATAAACAGGCTATTCTGGAAGGGTATCGTTTTTATTCCTATGGAGATGCCATGTTGATTATCTAAAATGTAAATCTTTGAAAAGTATTGGATCCCGTTGATTAGGTTTATGAATCAACGGGATTTTTTCTTGATTATCTTTAAACTGTGGAAATCAAAAAGAAGGACATAAGGGCACTGACAAAGGAACAATTGCGTGATTTTTTCGTAACGCAGGGTGACAAGGCATTTAGGGGAAATCAAGTATATGAATGGTTATGGCAAAAGTCTGCCCATTCCTTCGATGTTATGACAAATCTATCCATGGAAACCAGGACCATGCTAGAAGATAATTTTGTGATCAATCACATTCGAGTAGATCAAATGCAGCGAAGCAGTGATGGAACCATTAAAAATGCCGTAAAACTTCACGATGGATTAGTGGTAGAGTCCGTTTTAATTCCTACGAAAACACGAACTACGGCCTGTGTTTCTAGTCAGGTTGGGTGCAGTTTGGATTGTCGGTTTTGCGCTACAGCCCGTCTAAAGAGAATGCGAAACCTGAATCCAGATGAAATCTATGATCAAGTGGTCGCAATAGACAATGAAAGTCGTTTGTATTTCGATAGGCCTTTGAGTAATATTGTTTTTATGGGTATGGGAGAGCCTTTAATGAATTATAATAATGTTTTAAAGGCCATAGGCAAGATTACTTCACCGGAAGGGTTGGGGATGTCTCCCAAGAGAATTGTAGTTTCCACATCTGGGGTTCCTAAGATGATCAAAAAAATGGCTGATGAGGAGGTAAAGTTTGGATTGGCGGTTTCGTTACATTCCGCCATTGACGAAGTAAGAACATCCATAATGCCTTTTAACGCTACATTTCCATTGAAGGATTTGCGAGAAGCATTGGAATATTGGTATGAAAAGACCAAAAATAGAATTACCTATGAATATGTTGTTTGGGAGGGGATAAATGATACACGGAACGCTGTGGACGCTTTGGTAAGGTTTTGTAAGTTTGCTCCTTCAAAAGTTAACCTCATCGAATATAATCCCATAGATGATGGCGAATTTCAACAAGCTTCCAACGCCGCTGTGGATATGTACAAAGATATCTTGGAGAAAAATGGAGTAACCGTAACCGTGCGCCGATCTAGAGGAAAAGACATTGATGCAGCATGCGGGCAATTGGCCAATAAGGAAGCTTAATGGATAATTTGTTATACTTGGTCGAAATGAAAAGGCCAACCCTTTATTTTTCCCTACTTTTAACTTCCAAAAACCAAATTAAGCAAAGGCTAAGTTCCATTGAAGATAGTTGCACAAATTAGAGAGCCCATTGAGGCTGAAATGGAACTTTTTGAGGAAAAGTTCCGGAAGTCCATGTCTTCCAAAGTCGCTCTTTTTAATCGAATCACCTATTATATTATTAATCGAAAGGGCAAACAGATGCGCCCCATGTTCGTTTTTCTAACGGCCAAATTAATCAACGGGGGTAGCATAAACGAACGAACATATTGCGGAGCATCAATCATAGAATTGATTCATACAGCTAGCTTGGTTCATGATGATGTGGTGGATGATAGCCATAAACGCCGCGGTTTTTTCTCTATAAATGCGCTCTGGAAAAACAAGATTGCCGTTCTTGTGGGTGATTTTTTGTTTTCAAAGGGGGTTTTAATGGCCTTGGAAAATAAGGATTACGACCTACTTCATATTATTTCCAACGCTGTTAGGGATATGAGTGAGGGGGAATTGCTTCAAATTGAAAAAGCCCGTCGTCTAGATATTACGGAAGCGGTGTATTATGATATTATCAGACAAAAGACAGCAACCTTAATTGCCGCATGTTGTAGCATGGGTGCCTGTTCTGTGAATCCCGACTCAGGAGACGTGGAGACCTTTAGAAAATTTGGGGAGCTATGCGGTATGGCTTTTCAAATTAAAGATGATCTTTTTGATTATGGATCCGAAAAAATAGGAAAGCCCACAGGAATAGATATCAAAGAGCAAAAAATGACACTTCCGTTGATTTATGCCTTAAACCAGAGTGACAAGGAGAAAAAACGCTGGTTGATCAATTCCATCAAAAATCACAACAAGAACAAGAAGAGGGTAAAAGAAGTTATCCAGTATGTAAAGGAAAAAGGCGGAATGGATTATGCAGTAACGAAAATGCTATCCTTTAAGGATGAAGCGCTAGGGCTTTTGGATGATTACCCAGATTCAGTCTACAAAAGTGCACTTGCCCAAATGGTAAATTATGTGGTAGATCGAAAGCTGTAAACTTCTTGAATTTCAGT
Source organism: Flavobacteriaceae bacterium (assembly GCA_039985375.1). GTDB lineage: Bacteria > Bacteroidota > Bacteroidia > Flavobacteriales > Flavobacteriaceae > Flagellimonas. Next base: position 29,973 of record JBDWSS010000101.1, on the reverse strand, counting down.
GGATTAATGGTATTGGAAACACGGAAAATAAAAAAATCATTGTCCAAGACAACCTTTTAAAGAATTTCCGCGTCTATCATTATAACAAACAAATCGAGAACCACATTTGAAAATTATCTCTTTGTATACCAACGAGAAGCTTTTGATTAAAAAGGCAATAGCATGTAACCAACAGGCGCAAAAACTGTTGTATGAAAAATATGCCCCTAAAATGCTTAGTGTATGCCGGCAATATATAAAAGACCGTCAGTTTGCGGAGGATGTAATGGTAAATGGGTTTGTAAAGGTTTTTCAAAATTTAGGGACTTTTCAATTTAAGGGAAGTTTTGAGGGGTGGATCAGGAAGATTATGGTACGGGAAAGTATTTCCTATTTGCGCAAAAAACAGTTTGTGGTATATGATGATGAACTATGTAAATCGCAAGCAAAAGAAATTGGAGACAGTACGGATATATTGGATACGGAATATGTACAGCAATTAATTGATAAGCTTCCAGAAGGCTATAAAATGGTCTTTTTATTGTATGCCATTGAGGGATATAAGCATCAAGAGATTTCTAACATGCTGAAAATTTCTGAAGGAACCTCCAAATCGCAACTTTTTAAAGCCAGAAAAATGCTTCAAGAAAATTTGACCTTAAAAGGGATGTCACCTAGAATAAAATCTGGTGATTAGAGAAAAAGAGTATGAAAAAGTTGGAAACACATATTAAGGAAACATTGGAGAATCGAAAAATTACACCCGCACCAAAGGCATGGGATGCTGTTGCAACCAAGATCGCTCTTGAGAAAAAACCAAAACAAAAAAGGTTTTATGTGTATGCGATTGCTGCAAGTTTTATAGGTGTGCTTTTGGTTTCGGCGGTGTTTCTTGTTTTGAAACAACCCAAAGCCACTATTCAAGTAGTGGAAGATAGTAGCTGGGCTGATGAGAAAATTCCACAGAAAGAGGATAATATGCAATTTCATATGGAGTCGCAAGAAAAGCAAGGCATTACAGGATTGGATGTAACAAGGAGTGCTCAAAAAGAGACTAAAACGGTTGGTCTGGATGCTCTTCCCACACAGGTCAAGATTGCTGAGGAGCCGGTAAAACAATCTTTACGAGACAATTTTCTTGAAGAATCAAACGATTTAATAGCACAGAAAGTAAGTGAAATAGTGACGCAAGTAGCACTTTTGGAAACCCAAAATTCGGAAGTCACCGATGCGGAAATAGACGCTCTTTTAATGGCAGCGCAGCGCCAAATACTATCAGAGCAAATAGTGTCGCCCGACGGAGCAATAGACGCTGTAGCCTTGTTAACAGAGGTTGAGGATGAACTTAACACTTCTTTCAGAAATCAAATTTTCGATGCCCTCAAAGACGGTTACTTTGAATTGCGAACAGCTGTGGCCAACCGAAACAATTAGAATATTCATCAATCAAAAAGCTTTTTAATCCTTTGTGCCTCTCGATTACTTTGAGGGGCAAAAGGGTGAAAAGTGAAAAAAATCAAAATCAAAATGAGAACATTTACACTTTTCTTTGCAACGTTTTTCCTGTTTTTTCTTTCCCATTATGTTGTTGGGCAGGAACGATATGAACAAAAGATAGAAGCCCTAAAATATCGTAAAGAGAAAATCAGAGAACAAGAAAAAGAAGCGCTAAAGTTTGAAGTGGAGGAAATAAACAGGCGTCTGAACGAAGGTAGTATTTCAAAGGAAGAAGCTAAGACATTAAAAGAAGCTGCGGCAACAAAAAGGGCTTTGAACATTGAAAACCGGATTGACATTGTGAACAGCCAAATCTCACTGTTAAGACGAAATGAAGGTAAAACCTTAGTTGCCATTGAAATGGATTCCATTGATGGGAATCGTGTTGGCTTTTCCATAAATGTTGATGGTGAACCCATATTCTTTTCTAGCTCAAAAAGATGGAAAAAAGAAATTAAATATGATAGACGCACCTATTTGGATTTTGTTTTGGCCATAGGATTGAACAATGCCTTGATAGAGGGGCAGTCTCTGGATGATTCTCCCTATAAAATTGGGGGAAGCCGGTTTTTTGAAATGGGATTGCAATGGAGGACGCGTGTTTTCGATAAATCCAATTGGCTGCGGTTTCATTATGGTTTTTCATTTCAGTTTAATGGATTAAAACCTGATAACAACCAGATTTTTGTGCAAAATGGAGATCAAACAAGCTTGGAACAGTTCGAATTTGATTTGGACAAATCCAAATTACGAATGGATAATCTTGTCTTTCCTGTGCATTTTGAATTTGGCCCATCTAAGTTCAAAGAGACCGAAAAAAGTATCCGATATTCCATTGAAGACCAGTTTAGAATAGGGTTTGGAGGGTATGGCGGGTTTAATTTGGGCACGCGACAAAAATTAAAGTACAAAAGGGATGGTGAACGGGTCAAGGATAAGTTTAAACGAGATTACAATACCAGCGATTTAATTTATGGGCTAAGCGCTTACATTGGTTTTGATGGGATTCAACTCTACGCCAAGTACGATTTAAACCCCATATTTAAAGATGCAGCTGTTGAGCAAAATAATATTTCCTTGGGCCTTCGGTTCGATCTGTAACCAATTGTGGTAATTCCTTGTCGCGGCTAAATTATATTTGGAGGTGGCAAGGGATTATAACGCGTTTTGCATTTCTTGGGTAAATTCCTCACGATAATAAACCCGTTTGCAATGCAAGCATTCTGCATAATGGGAAACGTTTAGTTTTAAAATGGGAACCCAGAACAGGTGTGCATAATTGGGATGTGAAGTTAGGATCAATGTGCCAGCTTGGGAACAATGGGGGCAGGAAACAGAAGTTAATTTTTTAGTTTCTTTTTTACCTTGCTTTGTTCCAAAAAAAAGAATCATAACAAATTTGGATTAGGATTCCAAGGTACTTAATATTTGAAATTAATTTAATGTCTTTGGATTAACTATCTAGGTGTATTGGGTAGCCCCGTCAAATTGTATTTTCCTGGAATTTAAATGTTACGAGTTTTTTCTATAGCATGGAGGTTTTTATTTTCCAAAAAAAAATGAATTAAATTAAAAAGCACTAGGCTTCTTGCAGTGATATATTAACTCTGTCTCCTGCAAACCAAATTTTAACCTTTGTTCTCTGGTAAAATCAGAAACATAATCGATTTCCTTAACAAGGAAACCCACACTTTGTAGCCTTTTTTTGTAATCCTGCCCATACCACCTCACATGATCTTTTTGCCCAAAAGCTTTCTTTCGTCCTTTTTTGGATGTGATTCTCCAGTCTTCATAGGTTTCGGTCCTTTCATAATCAATGGGTACCTGGAAAATTCCATTTCCGTTTTTGGACATTACCCTATAAAGCTCGGACATGGCCACAATATCCCTTGGAATATGTTCCAAAACATGGTTGCATAAAATAAAATCAAAAGAATTATCTTCAAAGGGAATATTGGTAATATCCACTTTTAGAACTTTTGTTTTGCCATCAAAATTGTATTTTTTTGGATGGAGGTCGCAAGGTGTATATTGTACTGCTTCGTTTTTAACGAACTTATCAAAGAACATTTTTTCTGGTGCAAAGTGCAAAATCCTAGTAGGCTTGTTCTTATCCTTGAACATGTTGAATTTTTCCGTCAAATAAAAATATAGCAGTCGATGTCTTTCCAAGGAACCACAGTTTTTGCATCTTGCATTGGCTCTTTTTGTAACTCCGAAGTTTTCGAAAATTTCAAAAGAAGAATTGCAAATGGGGCATAAGACGCCTAAGTTTTGATTCCACTTTTTACACTGCTGTACTTCTTTTTTAAAGAAATTGTACTTGAACAGTTTTTCGGTAAGTAGTTTGGAATTTAATATGCGTTTCATGATTTTGTTTAGGCGGTCTTAAAGGATGTAATTGAAGTACAAATGTGCTTTAAGGTCGAAATTATTTCAATGGTTCTTGTACTGTGATTGATAAACACCCCTTTTGATTTGACGAAAAAGGCAATTCTCTAAAATTCTTTTTTTAACTACCTTTAAAGGCTAGCTACGTAATAATTTTGATTTCAAAAACTACCATAGATCAAGTATATGAAACCGCTCGTTTAGAGGAGGTGATAGGAGATTTTGTACAATTAAAAAAGTCTGGTTCCAATTTTAAGGGACTAAGCCCATTTTCGGATGAGCGCACCCCAAGTTTTATGGTATCCCCGGTTAAACAGATTTGGAAAGATTTCAGCAGTGGAAAAGGGGGAAACATAGTTGCCTTTTTAATGGAGCATGAACATTTTACTTATCCGGAGGCCATTCGATATTTAGCCAAGAAATATAATATAGAGATTGAGGAAACAGAACAATCGGATGAGCAGAAGGAAGCTGCCAACGAACGCGAAAGCATGTTTTTGGTTTCCGAATATGCGCAAAAGTATTTTTCCGAGACGCTATGGGAAAGTGAACCGGGAAAGGCCATTGGCCTAACCTATTTTAAGGAACGTGGTTTTACAGATGAGCTCATCAAGAAGTTTGGCCTGGGCTACGGCAAGGATGAATGGGATGCTTTTACCAACACCGCATTGAACAAAGGATATAAGCTAGAGTTTTTGGAAAAAACGGGTTTAACCATTGTCAAGGAGCAAAAGAACGGTGAACCCAGAAAATTTGACCGATTTAAAGGACGGGTATTGTTCCCAATACACTCCATGAGTGGACGCGTCCTAGGTTTTGGGGGACGTATTTTGACCAATGATAAGAAAGCCGCTAAATATTTAAACTCCCCTGAAAGTGAGATATACCATAAAAGTAAAGTGCTTTACGGTATTTACCATGCAAAACAGGCCATTGCCAAGGAAGATAATTGTTACTTGGTTGAAGGTTATACCGATGTCATTCAAATGTATCAGCGCGGGGTAGAAAATGTGGTGGCCTCAAGTGGAACGGCACTGACTCCCGAGCAAATTAGATTAATCAATAGACTTACCAAAAACATCACGGTGCTTTTTGATGGGGATGCAGCTGGCCTGCGTGCTTCGCTAAGGGGTATCGATTTGATTTTGGAACAGGGAATGAATGTTAAAGTATGCACTTTTCCTGAAGGAGAAGACCCTGATAGTTTTGCCAAGAACAATACGTATGAGGATTTGGTATTGTACCTGCAGGAAAATGCGCAGGATTTTATTCAGTTCAAGACCTCCCTTTTGGCCAAAGAGGCTGCAAACGATCCCATAAAACGGGCAGATACGGTCAGGGATATTGTAAATAGTATTAGTAAGATTCCGGACCGTATAAAAAAGGAAATCTATATTCAAGAATGTGCAAAAATAATGCAGATTTCTGAGGAGGTTCTGTACAATACTTTGGCCCAAATCGACAAAAAGGAGGCTGTAGATTCCAATAAAAGACTCAAACAAGAACGAAAAGCCTTTGAAGTTGTAAAAAATGACCAAGTTGTTGAAAAGGTTGATGTGCTATATGAGTTGGAACGAAAGATTATTGAAATGCTGCTCTTGTACGGAAATCAGAAACAGGAGTTTGAAGACTTGGTGTTAAAGGAAAATGAGGAGGGAGAATTGGTGTTAGAACCCGAGAAGATTGAGGCCAAGGTTTATGAAAAAGTATATTTGGACCTTCAAGAAGATGAAATTGAGCTTACCAATACCCAGTTTAGGACTATTTATTATAAGCTTATCGAAGATTTAAATGAACGCGAGGAGTTTACCGTAAATACGTTTTTATCCAACTTGGATCAGGAAATGGTGAATGAGGTATCTTCCATTTTAATGGAGGAAGAACGTTACGTATTGCATGATTGGGAGCGAAAGGAAATCTACCCAAAAGAAAAAAGCCTTGGTGTGGCCCAGTTGGTAGGGGAAACCGTATTGACCCTGCGTTGCAACCTGATTAAAAATCGAATTCAAAAATTACAAAAAGGTACTGAAGGGAACAATGATGATAATGCTGAAGTGTTGGAAGAAATTGTCAACTATCTTCAGTTGAACAAGCTATTGAACGCTAAATTGAACAGGGTACTTTCTTAAAACAAAAATCCCGAATTTGCACCCGGGATTTTCAAAAGTTTGTACTGGTTATTTTAGTATAACTCTAAAGCTTTGGCTTGTTGTAATAAATCCACCAAATTATCCACGTTCAATTTTTTCATTAGTCGCGCTTTATAGGTACTAACTGTTTTTTCATTCAGATTTAGTCCTTCGGCAACTTCTTTGTTACGTTTTCCACTGGCTAAAAGTTTAAGGACCTCCACTTCTCGAGAAGATAATTTTCTAAAGAATCTTCTTGGTTTTTGGGTGCCTTCATCAAAAGCAAGGCGTTGTGCAAGTTCATTGGTTATGAACATATTGCCCTCGCTTACTTTTCTCACTGCGGTAATAATGTAGTCAAGATCTGCAGTTTTGGCAAGATAACCAAAAGCCCCTGCACGAATTGTGCTTAAGGCATATACATCTTCAGATTGCCCGCTATACATTAAAGATTTAACATTGGGGTATTCTTGTTTAAGTTTTCTCAGTGCAGCAATGCCATTTATTTCTGGAATGTCCATTTCCAGCATTACTACATCGGGGGAAGTTTTTCCCAAAGTTTCGAACAACTCAGAAGTTGTAGATACATCAGCAATGACCTCAATATCTGAGCTAGCTTCAAGGACTTGTTTGACTCCAAGTCTAACTATAGGATGGTTGTCAGCTATTAATACTTTTATCATTTGGTTTGAGTTTACTTTTTGTTCTTGGTTTAGTACTTAATTACTTACGTTGCGTAGCAGGCAAGTTAACGATTTGAGAACGTAAAACTGTGATTTTTTTCTTAAAACCTTAGAATTTATAAGCTTTTTTTCGTCTTACACTGAGTTTTTTGCGTTGAATGGTCATTTTAGGTGCATAGGAATGCTGCAAATTGGTATAGGAATCATCTTATGCTTGTTTGCGGTATTAAACTTTTTGTAAATACGGAATACTTCTTTCTCTCTGTCAGAAAAAGCATCAATTGTTTTATGTAGTTCATCCATTTGCATGGCCCATTCCAATTCTGGGTAAGAGGCACCTATCTGGTCTTCATCGGTTCTGCTGTCTCCCCAAAGCCCATCTGTTGGAGCTGCTTCCATAATCGCTTTATTAACGCCCAATACCTGTCCAATATCATAAACTTCGGTTTTTAATAGGTCGGCAATTGGGCTTAAATCCACGCCCCCATCACCATACTTGGTATAAAAACCAATGCCAAAATCCTCAACCTTGTTTCCGGTGCCGGCCACTAGATACCCTTTTAAAGCCGCAAAGTAATATAAGGTGGTCATACGAAGCCTGGCTCTGGTATTGGCAAGCGACATAAATCGATCCGCTTCATCCTCCACCTTGGGAAAAGCGGTAACTAGACTGTCAAAGACAGGGCTTAGATTAACAGGCTGTCTATTTACATTGGGAAAGTTTTCCATTAACCAAGCAATATGTTTGTCTGCACGGGTTACCTGATTTTCTCCCTGATGAATAGGCATTTCAAGGCACAGTAGATCCAGTCCGGTCTTTGCGCATAAGGTGGAGGTTACGGCGGAGTCTATACCACCGGAAATACCAATGACAAATCCTTTACAGTTTGCTTTTGTTGCATAATCTTTTAACCAGTCTACAATATGGGTTATCACCTTTTCAGTTTGCATGTCTTACTTTTTAGATTCAATAAATTACCTTTGTGCCCTGTAAATTTAAACGCTGGAGGGTTAAAAATGAAAAGGTTGGTAAAATACTTTAATTTATATGTATGTGGCTGCTCTATTTTACTAATTGCCTTGGTGTCCTTTGGCTGTAAACAAACAGACCAAACAGCAGAGCAGATTTCAAAAATTCCTATAACCCTTTCTGTACAAAGGTTTGACAAAGAGTTTGCAACCGCCACTCCAGAAAACATGGCAGGATTACGATCTAAATATCCTTATTTATTCCCTGAGCAATTTGCGGATAGCGTCTGGATTGCCAAATTAACCGATACTATTCAACAGGAGTTGTCCAGCGAAGTGGCGACAGTATTTGGTGATTTTGACCAGGAAACGGAAGATTTAAAATCACTTTTCCAACATTTGTCATATTACTTTCCCGGATTTAAAACTCCTAATGTGGTGACTCTTACTTCCGATGTTCGGTATAATGACCGTGTAATTCTTACCGATACACTATTGTTGTTGGGTCTGGATAACTATTTGGGGGAAGGTCATCATTTTTATAGAGAATTGCCACGCTATATAGCCAAAGGATTAGATAAACAGTTTTTAAGTTCTGATGTAACAAGTGCTTTTGCCAAAAAAATATTGCAGTACCCAAGAGATCACTCCTTTCTATCGCGAATGGTCTATTACGGAAAAGAATTGTATCTAAAGGATATATTGTTGCCCACGGCTTCTGATGGTCAAAAAATAGGATATACCCCATCGGAAATGGAATGGGCCCAAGCCAATGAGGAACAAATTTGGCGTTATTTTGTGGAACAAGAGCTTTTGTATAGTACGAATTCAGATTTGGATCGACGGTTTTTGGATCCTGCTCCTTTTTCCAAGTTTCAACTGGAATTGGACAGCGAATCCCCGGGTAGACTGGGCAGGTATATGGGCTGGCTTATTGTTCGAGCCTTTATGGAAAAAAACACCCTTAGCGTACCACAACTTTTGAATCTTCGTGCGGATGAAATTTTTAAAAAATCAAATTACAAACCAAAAAGATAATGGCAGTAGTACATACTTCTGAAATAAAATTAACCGTTGGACTGGATGAAAATAGAGTTCCCGAAGAATTAAAGTGGTCTGCCCAAGACGGTGGTATATCCAATGAGGAAGCCAAGGCTATGATGCTTTCGGTTTGGGATAGCAAGAACCAGGAGTCTTTAAAGATTGATTTGTGGACCAAGGATATGCCCGTGGATGAAATGAAAATCTTTTTTCATCAAGCATTGGTTACCATGACAGATACTTTCATGAAAGCCACGCAAGATGAAAAGATGACAGCGACCATGAAGGATTTTTGTGATTATTTTGCCGAAAAACTTGAATTGAAAAAGTAATCCGCTACGGAATTGGTTGATCCAAGCTGTTGAATTGGTCTTTTTCCTTACCCTTAAGTTTCAATCCCCGCTCTATTTTATCTTTTGTTGGTCTCAGTAAGTATAAAAACAGGATCAAGACTCCGGCAATATATAAATAGGTCAGGTTTTCTGTAATTTGGAATGTGATCACTCCAAAAAATGCTGGGCCTTCAATAAGCGCATATCGAATTAGGGAAGCAGTTTGGAAACTAGCTAATTTAGGTTTTAGCCCTTCCGCTTTAGTTGCCGATTTTACGAGCTTGTTAAAAAGCAAATTCCCCATAAAAATTCCCGACAGGGCAAAAATTGGAACAACAATTAAAAATACATCTGTAGTGTTGGAGAAATCTTGAAAACTGTTTTTGGCTTGGGAATAGGTGACAAAACCAAATAGGATTGGCCCTATCAGCATTCCCAAATGAATAATGGATATGGTTTTGATGAATTTGTTTGGAGTGGTTTGGATGGTATTGTTTTTCATGGTTTAAGATGCTTTTATTTGATGTGCTACTGTCACAATGAATTAGGGCCAATGTTGTGCGCTGGCTTTTATTTTTTTCTGATATTCCGTCAAGCATAATTGGAAACTCGGAAGTAGTTTTTTCTCTTGGATTTCCATTGGTTTCTCAAGAATTTTTGTGTATTCCCGTTGTGTAAATTCCGCTTGTATTTTTTCCGTTGAACATATACAGTATTCAAAAGTCAATTCTCTATAATTGATGGCCATTTCCTTTGAGTCCTGCATGCATCTGTCAATCATGATTCCTCTACTTTCCGTTGTCCATATTTCTTTTCCATATTTCAAATCCTGCACACCATTGTAAATTAGGTAAGACATAACAGCAATTATGAGCACCATAATCCAATGCTTTCCAACCATAAAATCCATTTACAACTTGTTTATATCCATGTAAAATACACCTTTATCCATCCAATTTGGAACAAAACCACTGTATTTTTATAAAATGAAAGAGAAGATTATACAAAACTCATTTTTGTTTACAATGCAAATTCCGGAAAGCCATTATTAATATAAGTATTTTAGAATCCTGATTTTATTCTTTGAGCTGTTTTAATCGGCTAATGGCATTTTGATTTTGTGAATTTAACTCCAGTGACTTTTCAAAACTCTCGATTGCCTTTTCTTTGTGATTAATAAATAAATATGCCTCGGCCAAACTGTCAAAAAGGTTAGCAGAATCTGGATAAAGTTTTGTCGCCAACAAAAAAACCAATATCCCCTGTTCTGAAGTGTTTGGGTTAAAAACAAGTTGTAGTCCGAGTGTATTTAAATTTCCTTCAGGAAGTTTCAGCGAAGGATGTTCTTTTAAGGTTGAATCATATAGTTCAAAAAGATTCTCATAATTTTGATTTGCCGCTAAATCGTTAAAACCCCGGAAAGTGAATGCACTCCTTTCTGGCAACTTGATTCGATGGGCTAATAGACCAATTTTTACTCCGTTATCTAATGGATTATTTTCCATAAATCGTAATGCCTTAATATCGTTTTTTAGGAAGGCACCAAGAAAGTTCAAAGTGTATGTTGAAAGCCATTTATAAGATTCCATAATTTCAGAATCGCTCTTATCCTGTCTTTTATCACGTTTCTCAAACAGAACCCCTAGAGTACTAAAATAGGAATGTGTTAAATTTTGAAATTTTAATCGGTACACTTTACTTTTGGTAATACTGTCAAATAAATCAAAACGAGTATTGAGTTCAGCATTTATATTGTCCTCTTCAAGAACTTTTAAGGGGATATCTTTTTGTGCCATATGAATGTAGGGAACATCAATATTTTCTTTGTGAAAGAAGGGTGATTTTTCCAATAATGAATATTGATATCTTTCTGTTCCATCAAGACTAACTACGGCTTTAATATTTTTATTCCGCATTTGGGCAAGCATATTTGACAACCCACCAAAACTGAAGCCCATAGCTGCAATTTTTTCAGCATCAGCAATTGGGAATTTAGCTATCTCCTTTAACAAAAATTCCACATCTCTGGCTTGAGTTTCAATCTCCTTTGCATAATTATTGCTGAACCAACGTGTTGTAGTCCCTCTACTCGGACTTGAAATAACAATATAACCGTGACTGGCAAGGTATTCACAAAGCGCAAAATTTTCTATTGATGAAGCTTGGAAGCTTGGTGCGTAAACAATGACTGGGAACTTACCATTGGCAAATGGAGCTTCGGAATGGTAAGCTTTGGTCTTTTCCTTAAGATGTTTTTGGTTTTCCGTCGAATTTGCATAGTAAAACCAATTTAATATTTGTCCATTTGGAAGATACTCCCATTCCTCTTCCTCCTTTAGGATTTGTAAATAGTCCAAAACCTCTAATTGTTTCTTGTCATTCATTTTTTGGCTAGAAGGGTGCCAAACGCTTATTGGAATTGGTCTTGCAATTCTGTGATTTGTAAAGTCGTTGACCCTTCTGTACGTTCTTGTACTGTCGGCTGTGGTGTAATGTTGAAACCCTACTGTATATTTTCCATGGACTAAATCAATTTTATCAAGTGAAGTCTGCCCTGATATTTGATTGACTTGAACAATCACAAAGATTATTAAAACTGTTAATCGCATTTTTTGTATATAGAGTTCATTTTTAAAGATGCAAAAACTTTACGATTGTTACACTACTATTTTAGCTTAGACTCAACCAAATGCTTATAAAAGTAAAATAAACCTTTATCCATCCAATTTGGAACAAAACCAACGTATTTTTATAAAATGAAAGAGAAAATTACACAAAGACTCATTTTTGTTTACAATGCAAATTCTGGAAAGCGAAACGCTATTATGGATAGTATGCACAAAGTGTTTAGTCCCTCAACCTATGATTGTAAACTTTGTGATATCACCTTTGGTGTTATGACCGAAAACAATACTTGGAAAAGCTTCAGACAAGAGAGCGAGCTTCAAATGGACTTTTTGCACAAAGATGAATTTGCAAAAGAATATGCCAGTAAGTTTGGATATAAATTCAACTTTCCCATTGTATTGATTGAAGGGAAACAGGGTTTAGAAGTATTAATCTCCCGAGAGGAACTTAATCAGTTGGAAACAGCCAACGGGTTGGTTAATTTGGTAAAAGAGCGGGTAAAGTAAGATGTATTTGCCTTCTAAGAAGTAAAGTGCTCCTTATTTATAGCGTCAATATAATTCAGCAGTTCAACGCGTCCAGCACGGTTAGTAGAGGATGTTACAAAATGCGGAGGAGCTTCTTCCCAAACCCCATCCAATAATTTTTGTAGGTATGCCTGTGCCTGTCTTTTAACAACTGCCGGTTTAAGCTTGTCCGCTTTGGTAAAGATTATCGCAAATGGGACGCCATTGGTTCCCAACCATTCCATAAATTCCAAATCTACCGGTTGTGGGTCATGTCTAATATCTACCAAAACAAAAGCGGAAACCAGTTGTTCGCGCTTTTCAAAATACTCTGTAATATACTTTTGAAAAACCTTTTTGTCTTTTTTGGAAACCCGGGCATAGCCATAACCGGGTAAATCTACCAAGAACCAATTTTCATTTACCTTAAAATGATTAATAAGTTGGGTTTTTCCAGGTCTACCAGAGGTTTTGGCCAAACTTTTGCGTTCCATGAGCATATTGATCAAAGAAGATTTTCCAACATTGGACCGCCCAATAAAGGCATATTCCGGTAAGGGCTCATTTGGACATTTGGCCACATTGGAATTACTCATTACAAATTCGGCCGAAGTAATTTTCATGGCGTTAGAAATTTCGCTTGTTAAGCCAAGCTTCCAGAACTTTATTAAACTCCAGTGGATGTTCCATCATCGGTGCATGCCCACATTCCTCTATCCAGAACAAATCTGAATCCGGGAGCAATTCATGAAATTCTTCAGCAACTTCTGGAGGGGTTACCGTATCATCCTCACCCCAAATAATGCAGGTGGGGGTTTTCATATGGGGAAGGTCTTTAGACATATTGTGCCTTATGGCACTTTTTGCAATAGATAAGGTTTTCACCAATTTCATACGGTCGTTGATTGTGGCAAATACCTCGTCTACAATTTCTTTTGTGGCAACTTCTGGATCGTAAAAAACGTCCTCGGCCTTCTTTTTTATAAACTCATAATCGCCACGTCTGGGATAACCATCACCCATGGCTTTTTCGTAAAGACCTGAACTTCCGGTAATGACCAAGGCCTTTACCATCTCAGGAAACATCTTGGTATGTAGAAGACCAATGTGCCCACCAAGAGAATTGCCCAAAAGAATTACATCTTTTAACCCTTTAAACTCTATGAAATCTTCTAAAAACTTCGCAAAATTTTTAACGGTGGTCTTCAGCATTGGCATATCATAGATCGGGAGCTCCGGTATTAAGATTTGATACCCCTTTGCTGGGAAATATTCAGATACCCCTTGGAAGTTGCTCAATCCACCCATGAGCCCATGCAGTATAATCATAGGAGTACCTTTCCCTATTTCAATATATCTGTATTTGCCTTCCTCGATAATTTGCTCTTCCATCTAAAATTAGTTGGTCCTAAGTGGGCAAATATAGGCAATTCAAATCACACATATTTTAGCCTTTTAATACCCAAAATATCACTTTTAATATCCCAAATAAAATTTTTAAAAACCCTAATTGTAGGTAGCGCAGTCAATTTTTAAGCAGAAACAGTGCTTTTTGTGTGAAAAGTGGATTATTTATTAACAAATGTGTCTTTATGTGGAGAAATGTGGAAATAAAATCTATATATTTGAGTTATAGTTACTAACCAATTGATTTCTAGTGACCCATATCATAGGACAACATGACTGTAAAGCTGATACCAAAGGAAGGGTAATACTGCCTATTTCCCTAAAGAATCAGTTGTTGCCTGTTTTGAACGAGGGTTTTGTAATCAAGAGATCCGTTTTTCAACAGTGTTTGGAGTTGTATCCCAAGAATGAGTTTGATGTGCTGATGCAGAAAGTGTTGAAGAAAAGTAAGATCAATAGAAAGTACGATGCCTTTGTGAGAAACTTTGTGGCTGGCATGAAAGAAGTGGCCATAGATGGTGATACAGGAAGGTTACAGATACCGAAGAATTTGGTGGAGTACGCTGAAATTGGGAAAGAAGTGGTCTTGAATGCGGTCTTTGATAAAATTGAGATCTGGAACAAGGATAAATATGAGGTGATTCTGGCCGAGAGCGAGAAGGATTACGCGGACTTGGCAGAGGAGATTTTTGCTGACGATGAGTAGTGCGTATCATAACCCGGTCTTACTGCAAGAATCAGTGGACGGATTGAATATAAAAGAAAATGGAGTTTATGTGGATGTCACCTTTGGTGGCGGAGGGCACTCCAAGGAAATATTGAAAAGATTGGGAGATGACGGAAAGTTGTTTGCCTTTGATCAAGATGAAGATGCACTGGTAAATACGCTGGAAGATGATAGGTTTCAGCTGATCAATCAAAACTTTCAATTTCTCAAACAGTTTTTAAAGTTCTATGGCATTCGGAAAGTTGATGGAATCCTGGCAGATTTTGGAGTTTCTTCCCACCAATTTGATCAAGCAGAACGTGGTTTTTCAATTCGGTTCGATGCTGACTTGGATATGCGGATGAATAGGAACAATGAAGTATCCGCCTATCAGGTGGTCAATACTTATTCCCAAGAAAATTTAGCATCCATTTTGTTTCAATATGGTGAATTGCGCAATGCAAATGCCATAGCAAGAACCTTGGTAGATGCGCGGTTGGAATCCCCAATAAAAACCACGGAACAGTTGAAAGGGGTTTTAAAGCGTTTTCTGCCCAAAATGAAAGAGAACAAAATTTTGGCGCAAATCTATCAAGCAATCAGGATTGAGGTAAATCAGGAAATAGCTGTACTTAAAACGTTTTTGCAGCTAGCGCCCGAAATGTTAAAAGAAGGAGGTCGATTGAGTTTGATCAGTTATCATTCCCTTGAGGATAGATTGGTGAAGCGGTTTATCAGGGATGGAAAATTTGAAGGGGAGGCAGAAAAGGATTTTTACGGAAACATTGATGTTCCCTTGAAAAAAATCGGGGGATTAAAAGTGCCATCAGCAGACGAAATAGCGAAGAACAACAGGGCAAGAAGTGCAAAACTTCGTATTGCGGAACGGATTTAAAGAATAGGGGATAAAATGAAAAAAGGATTGCTGGATATATTAAAGGGTAAGTTTTTGGTAAGTGGAGATGCGCCGAAAAACTGGATGTTCCTGTTTTTTGCCTCTTTCCTTGCAGCTATGATGATTTCCAGTAGTCATAGGGCAGATAAAAAGGTTCACGAAATAGCTGCATTAAGCGAGGAGGTGCGTAAGCTAAAAAGTGAATTTTTTGAATACAGGTCTACCGTACAACAGCTAAAATTGGAATCTACCTTACGGGAATCCGTTGCTGTTGGAGGATTGGCACCCTCAGAGAACCCTCCTCAGAAAATAAAAGTAAAATCCCAGAAGTAGTGGCAATAACGGAAAAAAACATCATGAATAGACTGTACCTGATTGCGGGCTGTCTTGTAGCTTTTTCCATTTGCGTGGTCATGAAACTGGTGGATATACAGATGATCAAGGGCGAAGATTATAAAGAACTTGCCCTGAACAACACAGAGAAAATGTTCACCATTGAGCCCAATAGGGGTAATCTCTATTCTGATGATGGTAGCTTATTGGCAGCTTCAGTCCCCAAATATGAAATACGTTTTGATGCTAAAACGGTTTCCAAGGAGAATTTCCAAGACAATGTTACTGCGCTTTCAGATTCTTTGGGCAACCTTTTTAATAAGCCATCCTCTTATTACAGACAACTTTTTAGAAAGGCTCGGACCAATGGCAATCGCTATAAACTGGTAGCCCGGAATGTGGATTATTTGGATTATGTACGTATAAAACAATTCCCATTATTTGCGTTGGGCCCATATAAAGGCGGGTTTATTGAAACGCATAGGGTTGTACGCGAATATCCGTTGGGTAAAATGGCAGCGCGGAGTATTGGATATGAAAAAGTGGATGCTAACGGGTATTACACCAGAGTTGGTTTGGATGGTGCTTTTGGGGAGCAATATTTGCGAGGAAAAGAAGGAAAGCGATTAAAGCAAAAGATAGCCAAGGGTCAATGGAAACCTGTAGGATTGGATAATATCGTAGAACCACAAGATGGCCTTGATGTTGTGTCTACCATTGATATTAGCATTCAGGATATTGCTCATCACGAGCTTCTTGGGCAATTGGAAAAATATCAAGCAGATCATGGATGTGTAGTGGTCATGGAGACCGCTACAGGAGAGATCAAGGCAATATCAAACCTGGGAAGAACCGCAGAGGGAAAGTATTATGAAAAGCTGAATTACGCTGTGGGAGAGTCCCATGAACCTGGATCTACTTTTAAGTTGATGTCCATGATTGCCGCCCTTGAGGATAAGGTGATCGATACCAGCACCGTATTTGATACAGAGAAAGGCAGATATCGAATTTATGATCGCGTGGTAAAAGACTCCAAATGGGGAGGGTATGGTAAGATTTCGGCATCAAAGGCCTTTGCGATTTCTTCCAATACCGCTTTCGCAAAAATGATTCATGAAAATTATAAGGAAAATCCCGAAAGATTTGTGAACCGTCTAATGAACATGGGGCTTCATAAAAAGTTGGGACTTCCTATTATAGGCGAGGGGAAACCCGTAATCAGATACCCGGGTGACAAAGGGTGGTCTGGAATTTCCTTGGGTTGGATGTCTCATGGTTACGAAGTGTCCATGACCCCAATGCAGACCTTGGCCTTTTATAACGCCATAGCCAATGATGGGGAATATGTAAAACCCAGAATGATTCAGGCGGTAAGGGAAGGCAATAAAATCCTTAAAAAGTTTGATAAGGAAGTTGTCAATGCATCAATTTGTTCGCACCGCACCGTATTGCAGGCACAGCAGTTGCTAAAAGATGTTGTGGAAAAAGATTATGGAACAGGTCATGGTCTATACTCCAAAAACTTTTCTATGGCAGGAAAAACAGGGACCTGCCAAAAGAATTACGTGGCCAAAGACCCTGATAAACTAGCGTACATTTCATCTTTTGTGGGGTACTTTCCGGCCGATAACCCAAAATATTCCTGTATTGTGGTAATCCATGAGCCCGATAAAAGTGTGGGATATTATGGAGCGGATGTTTCCGGGCCAGTTTTTAAATCCATGGCACAGAAAATTTATACCACTTCACCCATCATTGATGAGGTAAAGGGGAAAGCGGTCAATGCAGAGACCCTAGAGGAAAATTACAAAAGCTATTATGCCCAAGTTCAAAAAAAACATACCAAAGTTCCAAATGTAAAGGGAATGAGTGGTATGGATGCCGTTTCCTTATTGGAGAATTTAGGATTACAGGTAGAGGTTAAGGGGAATGGGAAAGTGAAGAAACAATCCATTGAACATGGAGTGGATATTAACCAAGTTAGAAAAATAGTATTGGAACTTTCATGAAGTTACTGAAAGACATATTGTTTGGGGTTGGTCTTTCCGCTGTAAGCGGAAACACCAATGTAATGGTAAACCATGTCCATTTTGATTCAAGAAAAGTTGCAATGGATGATGTCTTTGTGGCGGTACGTGGTTTGATTGCCGATGGTCATGAATACATCCAAAAAGCAGTGGAAAGTGGTGCCAAAGCCATTATTTGCGAAGTACTTCCAGAAGTACTGGTCAATGGGGTAACCTATTTAAAGGTTACAAACTGTAATAGTGCCCTTGCCATTGTTGCCTCAAACTATTTTGATAACCCGTCCAAAAACCTAAAACTGGTTGGAATTACAGGTACCAACGGTAAAACGACCATAAGCACCTTGTTGTATAATTTGTTTAAAAAAGCAGGTTTTAAAGTGGGGTTGATTTCCACCATAAAGGTAATTGTTGACGATAAAGAATATGCTACCAGTCACACCACTCCGGATGCGTTGACAATAAATGGGCATTTGTCGCAAATGAACGAAGCGGGAGTGGAGTATTGTTTTATGGAGGTAAGTTCACATGGGATCCATCAAAAACGAACAGAGGGATTGCATTTTGAAGGGGCAATTTTCACCAATCTTTCCCATGATCATCTAGATTATCATAAAACTTTTGCGGAGTACAGAGATACCAAGAAAAAGCTTTTTGACGATTTACCTAAAAAGGCCTTTGCGTTAAGTAATATAGATGATAAAAATGGCTTGGTGATGTTGCAAAATACCAAGGCAAAAAAATATACCTACGCCTTAAAATCATATGCCGATTATAGAGCACAGATTTTGGAAAAACAGTTCAACGGACAACTCTTGAAAGTAGATGATAATGAGCTGTGGTCTAAGTTGATTGGGGATTTTAATGCTTATAACCTGCTAGCTATCTACGCAACTGCGGATTTGCTAGGATTGGAAAAAATGGAAACCTTGAAGTTGATCAGTGAGCTGGAAAATGTAGATGGCAGGTTCCAGTACTATATATCCAAAGAAAAAATAACAGCAATAGTTGATTATGCCCATACTCCGGATGCGCTAAAAAATGTATTGATTACCATCAATGCATTGAGGACTGGAAATGAAAACGTCATCACCGTAGTGGGGTGTGGTGGTGACCGTGATAAGTCTAAGCGTCCGGTTATGGGTCATATCGCCTCTGAAATGAGCAATCAGGCCATTTTTACCTCAGATAATCCAAGAACAGAGCCTGCTTCAGAAATTATTGAAGAAATGGAAACAGGGGTAGAGCCCCAAAACACAAGAAAGGTGTTGTCCATAGAAAATAGAAAACAGGCTATAAAAGCAGCTTGTAAACTTGCGCTTGCCAATGATATTATTCTGGTTGCAGGTAAGGGTCATGAGACCTACCAAGAGACCAATGGGAAGCGCGTGGATTTTGATGATTTTAAAGAAGTAAAAGAGGCTTTGGCCAATTTAAATAAATAATGTAGTCCATGTTATACTACTTGTTCGAGTATTTGGAAAGTCAATATCAGTTGCCGGGGGCATCCTTGTTCCAATTCCAGACGTTTAGGGCAGCCATGGCCGTATTGCTCTCACTGTTGATTGCCATGGTCTATGGAAAGCGCATTATTCTGTTTTTGCAGAAAAAGCAAATAGGGGAAAGCATCCGAGATTTAGGTTTGGAAGGTCAAAAGCAAAAAGCTGGAACACCGACCATGGGCGGGGTAATAATTATTATGTCAACACTTTTGCCGGTGCTGTTGTTTGCCGATATTAACAATATCTATATCATCCTGCTCATTATTACAACCATATGGATGGGGATTATTGGATTTATAGATGACTACATTAAAATCTTCAGAAAGAATAAAAAAGGCCTAAAAGGGAGGTTCAAAATTTTGGGTCAAGTAGGTTTGGGTCTTATTGTAGGTTCGGTGCTTTACTTTCATCCAGAGGTTACGGTCAAAGAAAAAGATACTACAAGAATTACGGAAAATTTTAAGGTTGAAAGGGTTTTTGGACAGGATACAAAGACAGTGCGTACCAATGTTCCTTTTATTAAGGGCAATGAGTTGGATTATGCCGATTTCATCACTTGGGCTGGCGAAGGATTGGAAGACTATGCATGGTTGGTTTTTATCCCTGTGGTCATATTAATTGTAACTGCCGTTTCAAACGGAGCAAATCTTACAGATGGGATTGATGGATTGGCAGCTGGTTCTTCGGCCATAATTGTATTGACATTGGGCATTTTTGCCCTGGTATCAGGTAATATAGAATTCTCTGATTACCTCGATATTTTTTATATCCCAAGAGTTGGTGAATTGTTGGTTTTTATAGCTGCGTTTGCAGGGGCCTTAGTAGGTTTTTTATGGTACAATGCCTACCCGGCACAGGTCTTTATGGGAGATACGGGAAGTTTAACAATCGGTGGCGTCATTGCTGTGATAGCCATTATTGTACGAAAGGAATTGTTGATTCCATTATTGTGTGGGATTTTCTTTGCGGAGACGCTTTCGGTAATGCTCCAGGTTAGCTATTTCAAGAGGACAAAAAAGAAATACGGTGAAGGAAAACGATTGTTTTTGATGGCGCCATTACATCATCATTATCAAAAGAAATTATATCACGAAAGTAAAATAGTTACCCGATTTTGGATTATAGGGATTTTACTGGCCATAATAAGTATTGTGACCTTAAAAGTCAGATAAATGGCTCGTTTAGTTGTTCTTGGAGGTGGGGAAAGCGGTGTTGGTACAGCCATTTTGGGTAAGAAAAAAGGATTTGAAGTCTTTGTTTCGGACAAAGGAGAAATAAAAAAGGAGTACAAAAAAGTTCTTGAACATTTTGAGATTGAATTAGAATCAGGATTTCATACAGAAGCTAAGATTCTTAATGCTGATGTGGTAATGAAAAGCCCAGGTATACCGGATACGGTTCCCTTGGTGAAAAAATTGGTGGCTTTGGGTATTCCGATTGTATCGGAAATTGAGTTTGCCTCGGCATATACAGCT
Organism: Flavobacteriaceae bacterium; assembly: GCA_039985375.1. Lineage (GTDB taxonomy): Bacteria > Bacteroidota > Bacteroidia > Flavobacteriales > Flavobacteriaceae > Flagellimonas. Next base: position 9,476 of record JBDWSS010000101.1, on the reverse strand, counting down.
GCGATTACCATTGGCATAACGGGAAGTAATGGAAAGACCACTACAACCATGCTAACACATCACCTACTTAAAGATGAGGGATTGCACGTAGGCATGGCCGGGAATATAGGTGACAGTTATGCTAAAATGGTGGCGGAACAGGATTTTGGTTACTATGTATTGGAAATCAGTAGTTTTCAATTGGACGGCATATTGAATTTTAAGCCTGCTATTGCCATAATTACCAATATTACACCCGATCATTTGGATCGATATGACGATAAATTCGAGAATTATATCGCTTCAAAGTTTCGAATAGCGATGCGTCAAGATAAAAACGATTACCTGATCTATGATGCAGATGATGAAGCAATCGCGAGTTGGTTAAAAATACATCCGGTTCAATCCAAATTAGTTCCCTTTTCATTAAGGGAAAAACAAAAAGAAGGAGCATGGCTCGAAAATGAAATTATTAAGATGAATATTGAACATAAAACCTTGGAAATGAGCACAGATATTTTGGCATTAGATGGTCAACACAACGTAAAAAATGCCATGGCAGCTGGACTAGCGGCACTATTGGTGAACGTTAGAAAGGAAACAATTCGCAATAGTATCCAAGCATTCCAAGGGGCCCCACATCGATTGGAAAGGGTTTTAAAAATTAACCATGTGGAATATATAAACGATTCCAAAGCAACAAATGTAAATGCTACGTATTACGCTCTGGATGGGATAAAAAAACCAATAGTTTGGATTGTTGGTGGTGTTGATAAGGGCAATGATTATATGGAGTTGATGCCAATGGTAAGGGAGAAAGTTAAGGCTATTATCTGCCTGGGAATGGATAATTCCAAGCTTAAAGATGCTTTTGGCAACGTGATCGATCTTATGGTAGAAACCTATTCCATGGAAGAAGCTGTTAAAGTGGCCTATAAAATTTCGGAAAGGGGAGACTCCGTACTACTATCTCCTGCATGCGCAAGTTTTGATCTTTTTGAGAACTACGAAGACAGGGGAAATCAATTTAAGACGGCAATTAAAAATTTATAAGATGCTGGCGGTTTTTAAAAGTTTGAAAGGTGATAAGGCCATTTGGGGTGTAGTAGCCCTCTTGGCACTTTTCTCATTTTTGCCGGTCTATAGTGCAAGTACCAATTTGGTCTATGTAAATGATGACGGTACAACTTTTGGACATTTAATAAAACATGCCGTGCTCTTGTTTTTAGGGTTTGGGATTATCTATGGGGTGCATCGTATACCTACACATTACTTTAAGGGACTATCTATTATTGCCTTGCCCATTGTTTTACTATTGCTTGCTTACACCTTAACTGTAGAAACAAAAATAGGAGGAGTTACTGCCAACAGATGGATCAAGATACCATTTGTAGGAGTTAATTTTCAAACATCAACCTTGGCATCCGTTGTTTTAATGATCTGGATTGCCAGGTATCTGACCAAGATTAAAGACATTAAGATTACGTTCAAAGAAAGTATATTGCCCTTATGGTTACCAACGGCATTGGTTGTTTTATTGATTATTCCCGAAAACTTTTCAACAGGAGCAATTATATGTCTTTTGGTGTTGGTGCTCTGTTTTTTAGGAGGATATCCGTTAAAATATTTATTGGCTATTGTAGGAACGGGAATAGTGCTTTCAGGCATGTTTCTGTTCGTTCTTTTTAAAACTCCAGAGGTATTGCCGCAACGGGCAGGAACTTGGAAATCCCGTATTGAAACATTTTGGAGTCCGGAAAAGGCTGGAAAGGATGATTTGCACCAACTTACACTTGCAAAAATAGCAATAGCAGAAGGTGGAGTTGTAGGTAAGGGAGCAGGAAAAAGCGTAATAAAGAATATGTTGTCGCAGAGCACATCAGATTTCATCTTTGCAATAATCATTGAGGAATACGGATTGTTGGGAGGAGGGGCGTTGTTATTTTTTTACCTCCTGTTATTGTTCCGAATTGTAGTGGTTGCAAACTCGGCCAAAACCATTTTTTCAAAATTATTGGTAATAGGAGTCGGCCTGCCCATTGTTTTTCAAGCTTTTATTAATATGGCGGTAGTAGTACAGCTATTCCCAGTAACCGGCCAACCCTTACCGCTTATTAGTATGGGAGGCACCTCTATTTGGATGACCTGCATGGCTATTGGAATAATATTGAGCGCAAGCAACAAAAAAGAGAATTTAGAGGAGGAATCCTATGATATGAATGAAAGCAATCCTTTAGAAGTGTTAAGTGGGCAACTATAAGTTTATACTTTCTGGAGGAGGCACGGGAGGGCATATTTATCCGGCGATAGCTATTGCCAATGAGCTTAAAAGGCGCTATCCAAAAGCGAAGTTTCTGTTTGTGGGCGCCCAGGATAAGATGGAAATGGAAAAAGTACCGCAAGCGGGATATGAGATAGAAGGCCTTTGGATAAGTGGATTACAACGGAAACTGACACTTAAAAATTTAATGTTTCCATTTAAACTAATGAGTAGTTTGTTTAGAGCACGTAAAATAGTAAATCGATTTAAACCCCATGTTGCAATCGGCACTGGGGGATTTGCTAGTGGGCCATTGCTTAAAATGGCTGCAAGTTCTAAAATTCCCTGTGTGCTTCAGGAACAAAATTCCTATGCGGGAATCACGAACAAATTATTGGCAAATAAAGCGAAACGCATTTGTGTTGCCTATGATGGAATGGAGCAATTCTTTCCAAAGGAAAAAATTAGTAAGACAGGAAATCCTGTACGTTCGGATTTAGTGAATTTAAAGGTTGACAAAAGAGAGGCAACCGACTTTTTTGGATTGAACTCGGACAAGAAAATAATATTGATTATTGGAGGCAGTTTGGGTGCAAGAAGAGTGAATCAGTTAATTGAAAATGAGCTTAATTTTTTCAAGGATTTGAAGGTGCAATTGATTTGGCAATGTGGTAAACTTTACTATGAAGATTACAAGCAACACGATTCCAGTTCAGTAAAGGTTTTGGCTTTTTTAAATCGTATGGATTACGCCTACACGGCTGCGGACATTATCATTTCCAGAGCGGGTGCGGGATCGGTGTCCGAATTGTGTTTGGTAGGGAAACCCGTATTGTTTATTCCATCGCCCAATGTAGCCGAGGATCATCAGACTAAAAACGCGAAAGCACTGGTCTCAAAAGATGCTGCACTAATGCTAAAGGAAAGCGAATTGGATACAGAATTCAAAAACAAGTTTACCAATCTCATGAATTCGGTTGATATCCAAAACAAGTTGAGCACGAATATTAAAGAATTGGCTATGCCCAAGGCTACGGAGCACATTGCTGATGAAATTGAAAAATTATTAAAATGAATGTAAAGGACATCCATCATGTTTTCTTTATCGGTATCGGAGGTATTGGTATGTCCGCTTTGGCTCGCTATTTCAAGTATATAAACAAGAATGTTATGGGTTATGATAAGACCCAAACCCCTATAACCGATGAATTGGTGAATCATGGTATTGCAGTTCATTTTGAAGATGAAATAAGTCAAATTCCTGAGTCTTGTAAACAGAAAGACAGTACGTTGGTCGTATATACCCCAGCTGTACCATCTAGCCATTCACAATTGCAATTTTTTAGGGATGCCGGTTTTGAAATAAAAAAACGATCCGAAGTACTTGGCATTATAACGCGAGATACCTTTTGCTTTGCAGTGGCTGGTACTCATGGAAAAACGACTACCTCTTGCATTCTTGCTCATTTGTTAAGTGAAGTCAATGCTCCGCTTACAGCTTTTTTAGGTGGAATTTCAGAAGATTTCAATAGCAATTTTGTGCTGGAAGGAACGGACTACTCCGTTGTTGAAGCCGATGAGTTTGATCGGTCTTTTTTACAGCTCTCACCAAATGTAGCATGTATTACTTCTATGGATGCGGATCACTTGGATATCTATGGAACCCCGAAGGAATTACAGCAATCGTTTCAGGATTTTGTCCAGAAAATTAAACCAAACGGAATGTTGTTCCTCCGTAATGGATTACCATTAAAAGGAATAACCTATGGTATTGAGGATGGGTCTGACTACCGTATTGAAAACATTTTAATTGAACATGGCACCTACATATTTGATTTGATAACGCCTTCCGAGGCTTTGCGACAAGTTCGTTTCAACAAACCGGGGAGGCATAATTTGCTAAATGGATTAGCTGCTTTTGCAATGGCGGTGCAAACCGGTTCCCCACCGCACCGTCTTGCCGAGGCTTTGGGAACATTTAAAGGGGTGCAAAGAAGATTTTCCTACCAGATACAGGATTTGGACTTTGTTTTTATAGATGATTATGCCCACCACCCCACGGAGATTATGGCCGTTTATGAAGCCGTAAAAGAAATGCACCCAAATAAAAAGGTAACGGCTGTTTTTCAACCACATTTGTTTTCAAGAACGCGAGATTTTGTGGAAGGTTTTGCAGGGAGTCTTTCAAAATTTGATGCCATTTTGTTGTTGGAAATCTATCCGGCGCGGGAAGAACCCATTAAGGGAATTACGGCTACTTGGTTATTGGATAAAATAGATAATCCAAATAAAAAACTAGTTTCAAAGTCTAAGCTTGTAAAAGAAATAAGGCGCTGCAATACTGAGGTTTTGGTAACCATGGGTGCGGGCGATATAGGCTTGGAAGTACAGAAAATAAAAAGAGAATTGGCCTATGCGAGTTAATTGGAATTATATAAAGCTGGCGTTTTTGTCGGTTGCAATTGTTGGGTTATATGGTTTTGCCGAACAACGAAGCAAAAAGAAAAAAATTAGTGATATCTCAATTAATTTTTTGGGAGACAGTAATTTATATCTTACTGAAGCTTTGGTTAATAAATTGTTAATACAAAATTACGGCACGGTAAAAAATAGGCTCAAAGAAGAATTAGTTTTGAATACCATAGAGGATATAATTAGGTCTAACGAAATGGTGAAAAATGCCCAAGTCTATCTTACTGTAAATGGAGAACTTATATCTAAGATTGTTCAGCGTACACCAATTGGAAGGGTAGAGGGAGTCTCTAAATTTTATTTGGATGATTTGGGAGAGCGTATGCCATTATCTAGCCATCATTCGGCCAGAGTCCCAATAATTACAGGCAAAATCACGGGAAAAAGCCTTGAGGATGCCTACACGATTTTAAATTATATCAACGAGGATGATTTTCTTAGGAAAAATGTTATCGGAATACATATTGAGGAAGAGGGTAAGTATCAGTTGAAGTTTCGTTTAGAAAACTTTGTTGTGAATTTGGGCGGTGTTGAAAACCTCAATGAAAAGTTCAAAAATTTTATGGCCTTTTATGCAAAGGCGGCCAAGGACAATTCTTTGGCAAAATATGAAACAGTAAGCTTAGAATTCAACAATCAAGTGGTTTGCACCAAAATATAAAGTATGGAACAAGGTAATTATTCAGTTGGTTTGGATATTGGAACTACCAAGATAGTAGCAATTATCGGTAGGGAAAATGAATACGGAAAAATAGAAGTTTTAGGCACCGGTAAGTCCAAGAGCTTAGGGGTGCATCGAGGCGTGGTAAATAATATCACGCAAACGATTTCTTCTATACAGCAAGCCGTGGAACAGGCAGAGGTGAATTCTGGATTAGAAATTGGTTCCGTTGTAGTAGGTATTGCGGGACAACATATTAGAAGCCTCCAACATAGCGACTACATTACAAGGGCAAATGCTGAAGAAGTTATTGATGATGACGACCTGGAAAAGCTTTGTAATCAGGTTTATAAACTGGTAATGCTGCCAGGCGAGGAAATAATACATGTACTGCCGCAAGAATATAGAGTGGATGGTCAGTCGGAAATAAAGGAACCCAAGGGAATGTACGGTGGCCGATTGGAAGCTAATTTTCATGTTGTAGTTGGCCAAGTTTCGTCCATCAAGAATATTGGACGATGCATAAAGAGTGCTGGATTGGATTTGGAGAACATTACGTTGGAACCATTGGCCTCGGCAGAAGCTGTGTTAAGTCAAGAAGAAAAAGAAGCAGGAGTAGCATTGATAGACATAGGTGGCGGAACCACTGACCTAGCCATTTTCAAGGATGGGATTATCCGTCATACATCGGTTATTCCCTTTGGTGGCAATGTCATCACAGAAGACATTAAAGAAGGCTGCTCGATTATTGAAAAGCAGGCTGAATTGTTAAAGATAAAGTTTGGTTCTGCATGGCCGGGTGAAAACAAGGATAACGAGATTGTGTCCATACCTGGACTTAGAGGTAGGGAGCCCAAAGAAATTACGCTTAAAAACCTTTCTAAAATTATACATGCCAGAGTAGTGGAGATTATTGAGCAGGTATACGTGGAAATAAAGAACTATGGGCATGAAGATCAGAAGAAAAAGCTGATAGCGGGAATTGTCCTTACAGGAGGTGGAAGTCAATTAAAGCATTTAAAGCAGTTGGTGGAATATATTACCGGGATGGATACCCGTATAGGTTACCCCAACGAACATTTGGCCGGAGATTCAGATGATGAGGTTGCAAGCCCATTGTATGCAACGGCAGTTGGTCTTTTAATGAATGCCCTGGAAACAACATCTATAAAGACAACGTCGGAAGAGGAAATACAGGAAGATGAACAAGTTTTGGTAGGGCAGGAGCAAATGTCGGGTGGATCGGTGAACATATCCACCAAAGAAAGAAAATCCATTTTTGATAAATGGTCTGAGAAGTTGAAGGACTTTTTAGACAATGCAGAATGATATAAACCTAAAAAGCACACTCTAATAAGTAACAAAAAGAAACATGAGTAAAAACGCCGAATTTGATAACATCGCTTTTGATCTTCCAAAGAATAAGAGCAACGTAATAAAAGTAATTGGAGTTGGTGGTGGTGGTGGTAATGCTATCAACCATATGTTCCAGGCAGGAATCAATGGAGTGGATTTTGTAATTTGTAATACCGACGCACAGGCATTACAAAATAGTGCTGTCCCCAATAAGATTCAATTAGGGGTGTCATTAACAGAAGGATTGGGAGCAGGCGCAAATCCAGAGGTGGGAGAACAAGCTGCATTGGAGAGTATGGAAGATGTTAAGGGCATGCTGGAACATACTACAAAGATGGTTTTTATTACCGCTGGTATGGGCGGTGGAACGGGAACAGGTGCAGCCCCTGTAATTGCCAAAGCGGCAAGGGAATTGGAAATTCTTACTGTGGGTATTGTTACAATACCTTTTCAGTTTGAAGGTGCCATGCGAAATAAGCAAGCACAGGCAGGTATTGAAAAGTTGCGAGCAAATGTGGACTCATTGATCGTAATCAACAATAACAAGCTACGTGAGGTTTATGGTAATTTGGGTTTCAAGGCCGGATTTTCAAAGGCGGATGAGGTGTTGGCAACTGCAGCTAAGGGTATTGCAGAAGTAATTACACATCACTACACCCAAAATATTGACTTAAGGGATGCCAAAACGGTCCTTTCCAATAGTGGAACGGCAATAATGGGTTCATCTATAGCTTCAGGGTCAGCCAGAGCAGGTGAGGCCATCATGAAAGCTTTGGATTCTCCGTTGTTGAATGATAATAAAATTAGTGGTGCCAAGAACGTATTGTTACTTATAGTTTCCGGTTCACAAGAAATTACTATTGATGAGATTGGGGAAATCAATGACTATATTCAAATTGAAGCTGGGCATGGGGCCAATATCATTATGGGTGTTGGGGAAGATGAAAATTTAGGTGATGCCATTGCAGTGACTGTTATTGCCACGGGGTTTAATGTAGACCAACAGGACCATATTGTAAACACGGAAAGTAAGAAAGTCTTTTACACCCTTGAGGATGAGCAGACCGCTGAGCAAGAATTGACCGCAGAAACGACTGCTTTGAAGGAAGTAAATATGGAGAAAATACCAATTGTTGAGTCCGAACCGGTAGTGGTCAGGCATACATTGGAAATGGAGGAAGAAGAAAAAATAGAGCAATCAAAACCAGGGAAGGATGAGGTTGAGCTCATTCCTACCACCAACTATATTAAAAATTTCAATGTGTTCTATGAGGAAGTAGTTCCCGAAGGCATCGAAGACGATTTTGTTATCATCGAAGCCAAGAGTGTATTGAATGACATAGAGGTGATAGATCCTGAGGTTGTCACTGAAAAAACAGAGGAAGACCAATTTGCGTTGACATTTGATATGCCCCTGAGTGGGACAACAGAGCAAAATGAGGAAAAGGCGCAAACAATTACTTTTGATTTGGACGACAATTTGAAAGACATCGATGTTAAGGATTATGTGGAGGTAAACCCGGTTTTGGAATTTAATAAAGAAGGCGAGACCCGTTACAACTTGGAGGAGTATATGGAATTGGAGACCAAGCTTACGGGCGCAAGATCGGTCGCAGAAACCCATGAGCCCAAATTGATGGAGGATGAGTTGGTTTTTGAAAAAAAGACGTTGGATACAGAAGCTTCAACAGGAGGGGAAAACAATGCCAATGTGGATCCTTTTAATAGTTCCATAAATGATTTATTAAAAGATCGGGCCGATGAACGAAGAAGAAAGCTGAAAAACTTCAATTACAAATTTCAGAACAATAGGAACAGTATAGATGAAATAGAGAAGCAACCGGCTTATAAAAGACAAGGGGTTGATCTGAATGATGTTCCCCAGGAACAGAAAGTATCAAGAACGACCTTAAGCGAGGATAGTAATGACGAAATACAACTACGCTCGAATAACTCTTTCTTGCACGATAATGTTGATTAGTAGTGTTTAAATTAACTCCATTTTAGATGGAAACCTTAAACCCGTAAGTTAAGAGACTTTCGGGTTTATTTTTTATCTTCGCAGCCCAAAATAATGTAATTATGAGTTTGCAGGACCAAGTAATGACGGCAATGAAAGCAGCAATGAAAGCAAAGGATACTGTTGCATTGGAATCGTTACGTGCAATTAAATCGGCTATTTTATTGGCAAAGACTGATAAAGGGGGTGCAGCAGAGCTCGCGGAAGAAGATGAGGTGAAACTGGTCCAAAAATTGGTTAAACAGCGCAAGGACAGTGCTGCAATATTTAAAGAACAGGGAAGAGATGACCTAGCGGTACCAGAATTGGCACAGGTAGCAGTAATTGAAAAGTTTTTGCCAGAACAACTGACCGAAGAGGAAATTGAAAAAGTTGTGGTGATGACCATAGATACCATAGGTGCATCAGGAATGCAAGATATGGGAAAGGTCATGGGAATGGTTTCCAAAGAATTAGCTGGACAAGCTGATGGGAAAACAATTTCCACAATAGTAAAAGCTAAATTAAGTTCATAAAAGTAATAATGGCCACGTAGCTCAGCTGAATACCTGCTTGCCGGCAGGCAGGGAGAATTCAAAAGATTATGATTATGCAATTAAAAGTGAGAATGATGGACGGATATATAAAGGAATTTCCAAAAATATTCATCAGCGTTTAAAATGGCATAATGAAGGTAAAACAAAATCAACTAAAGGATATAGACCTTGGATTTTGGTATATTCAGAAGA
>JBDWSS010000100.1:0-1138 GCA_039985375.1 Flavobacteriaceae bacterium | reverse complement strand
ATGCACATGGTTTTGGAACACTGGGTAAAACTGGTGCGGGTGCAGGAGAAGAACAAGGTATACAGGATGATATAGATGTTTATTTGGCAACCTTTGCAAAATCAATGGCAGGAATTGGTGCTTTTGTAGCTGCTGATAAAGAGATTATTGAATATCTAAAATACAACTTAAGATCCCAAATGTTTGCAAAATCATTGCCCATGGTATATGTAAAGGGAGCGCTTAAAAGGTTGGATATGCTGCGTACCATGCCGGAACTTAAGGCAAAACTTTGGGAAAACGTAAATGCATTGCAAAACGGACTCAAGGAACGAGGATTTGATATAGGGACAACCTCAAGTTGTGTAACCCCTGTCTATTTGAATGGTAGTATTCCCGAAGCCATGGCATTGGTAAAGGACCTACGTGAAAATTATGGTATATTCTGTTCTATTGTGGTTTATCCTGTAATTCCTAAAGGATTGATTCTACTTCGAATGATTCCTACAGCAACCCATACTATGCAGGATATTCTTGAAACCCTAGATGCATTTTCTGCAATTAGGGAACGATTGGAAAACGGAACTTATAAAAGACTTTCAGCAGCCGTGGCTGCGGCAATGGGCGAGTAACTAAAGCTCCTTTCTGTAGGTTCTTCTTCGCTTATGGGTAATGGGATCAAAATGTTTCCACATTTGGCGTATGGCGGTATTCTCCTCCAATTCCGGGGTTCGTATACAATTTACAATTCCTTTTTGGCTAAAAGTTTTGTGATATTCATTAAAGATAATGGCCGTAACACCTTTATTCTGATATTCCGGATGAACTCCAATTAAATAGAAAATAACATCCTTACTTTCTTTTTTTGCCTTTAGCAGATGAAAAATACCTGTTGGAAATAATTTGCCCCTCGCTTTTTGAAGCGCTTTTGAAAAAGAGGGCATTACAATGGCAAAGGCCACCAAATCATTTTCTCCGTCCACAACGAACTTTATATATTCCGGATTTATAAAGCTGATATACTTCTTTTTAAAATACTCTTTCTGCACATCGGTAATCTTTACAAAAGAGGACAAACTGGAATATGTATCATTAAATAGGTCGAACATTTTATCCACCCAAGGCATAATTTCTTTGCTATTTGTGAAATTGAGTTCTT
>JBDWSS010000099.1:0-6560 GCA_039985375.1 Flavobacteriaceae bacterium | reverse complement strand
AACGCTTCAGGAATTTTTGGCCCAAAACCATTCCTTGATCACACTATGGAAGACTATAACGCTTACCTGGATTTAAACAGAGGTTTCTTTTTTATTACTCAAAGTGCAGCTAAAAAAATGAAAGCCACTAATGGTGGTTCTATTGTAAATGTGGGCTCTATGTGGGCTAAGCAAGCTGTAAAAGCTACGCCTTCATCTGCTTATTCCATGCAAAAAGCAGGTTTACACTCTTTAACACAGCATTTAGCCATGGAATTGGCAGATGATAACATCAGAGTTAATGCAGTATCACCAGCAGTAGTAAACACACCTGTTTATCACGGAGTATTTGGAGGTAAAGAAGAAGCGAAAGAAGCATTGGTAGGTTTCAATGGATTCCATCCTATTGGAAGAATTGGAGAACCGAATGACATTGCAAACAGTATTCTTTTCTTACTATCAGACAAAGCTTCCTGGGTTACTGGCGCAATCTGGGACACCGATGGAGGGATTATGGCTGGAAGAAATTAAAAATAGTACATACCAATGTATAAGCCATAGCGGAATTCATCTTCTGTCTATGGCTTTTTTATTTATATCTATAATTAACTTGAACAACTCCTGTATGTAAGTCCGCTACAACGCATATATTAACCGATTGGCCTCATTCCGTTAAGGCCCATTCATGTTGCTACACTTGGCCAAAAAATGCAAAACCCGCCACACGGAAAATGTGGCCCATCACTGGGCCAAACCAAATTGCTTTCTCAACAAAAAAACGGTTAAACGGCTTTAGCCGCAACACCCTTGGAAAGACAACCTTCGCCATTATGCTACTAAAAGTATGAGCAACATTCATCGGTACTTCACTATATTTAAATAAATTTAAACCCGCTACGTGCCGAACCTAACTGCGTTTGGCCATGTGTTATGCACAACTACAAAAAATGAACAGACTAACACGAATCACATCAATTTTAATTCAATTACAATCTAAAAAGATTGTGACTGCAAAAGAGATTGCAGATAGATTTGAAATTAGTTTAAGAACCGTTTATAGAGATATAAAAACATTACAGGAATCTGGTGTTCCAATAGGTTCAGAGAATGGTGTGGGATACTTTATTGTTGACGGATATTCACTTCCCCCAATAATGATTACCGAAGAAGAGGCAAATGCTTTGATCATCTCCGAAAAGTTAATCCTAAATCAAGGGGATACCTCACTTAAAAAAGATTTCAACTCGCTACTTTTAAAGATAAAGGCAGTACTCAGAAGCTTTGAAAAAGATAAGGTTTCCAAACTTGAAAATAGAATCTTACCCTCATATGAAAGTGAAACGTTTGAAAGCAGTTCATTATCAGTAATGCAAAAGGCAATTACAAATACCATAGTTGTACAAATTAAATATCACTCGTTTTATAAAGATGAATTTACCCTAAGAGAAATAGAGCCTTTAGGAATTTATTTTACAGAAAAAGCTTGGGTCGCAGTTGCATACTGTAGATTAAGGAATGAAGTCCGGGAATTTAGAATTGACCGGATTTTAGAAATAAAAAACACTTCTCAATCCTTCAACTACCAAGACAAATTCAGCCTTATAAATTATTTTAATCAATTGATCAACCCTAGTTGACATAAGGCTGTCACTCCACCATTATAGTTTTGTATCTAGTTAACTTAATAGATATAAAATGAAACAATTAATGGTGCCCGCAATCTTATTAATGATGGGTTGTAATGGTCAAAACAAAATGAAAGTTATTGAAAACCAATCAATTAAAACAGAACAAAAAGCAGTATTGGCTTACCCAAAAGCGAGTGATTTTGTAAATAGCCCCTTAAGGAATCGTATGATTTTAGAATTAAATCAGCCAACTTTGAAGGTGTACGATTTAGTTGGCGACCCTGCAAATATGCCTAAATACAGTGCTGGTTTGGATAAAGTGGAAACAGAAGTGAAAAACGAAAAATGCACTTCATATACTTGCTACTTTAAACCAATGGCCGAAGGTGAAAAAGGTGTGATTCATACCGAGAAAGTAGTTTGGCAAGAAAAAGGTTTAGGTTGGGCTTCAACAAAAAAAGAGGCTACCGAATTTGGGTTTACTGAAAATTTTTCTCTAACCAAACTAGAAGCAAAAGGAAATAAAACAATACTAACTTGGAATATGCATTTTAATCATGAAAACAAAGAAATGTTGGAAATGAATAAAACGACTCTAGTAGGTGTTTTTGACGATATGGCGGAACAATTAATCGCAAAATTTGATGGGAAAATTATTGAGAACTATAGGGAACAGTCAAAGAAAGAATAAATAGGTTCGGCTTTTAAAAGCATTTATTCAAAAGCGTTCTTTAACAACCTCTCCGATTGCCTCGGAGAGGCTGTTCCCAATTTTAATACGAATGTTTTTTTAAATCCGCTGCTATTCTTACTCTAGACCACTGCTTAAGTTGTGCTCTATTTACGTAGGCCTTCAAACGATTTTGGTATGTCTTCCAATCAATAAAGGTTCACTTGTTTTTGGTAAACGCACAAATTTCATGTTTAAAAGTTGTTTATTGACGAACATGTCAATAAAATTGAGTTTAGGGGCATACATGATTATATTATCTCCCTTGTTCCTAAGACTATTCCCATAGACACAAGTAGGAAAACAAGGAACAAAAGAAAGTAGCAAAATCTTTAGGTGTTAAGGGTTGTGCGCTTCTCGGTGTCCCTATTTTCGGAAATGGTTAAACCAACTCCTTACGGGAATTTTTCCCAAACAGTAAAAACAAAACACTCTTTATTTTATTCCCCAAACGTGTTCTAAGCAGATTATAGGCTTTGTTAAGTTGCCATTCCACCGTTCTAACCGAAATGTCAAGATATTCGGCAATTTCAATATTGGTGAGTCCTTCTCTTTTGCTCAATAGAAAAGTTTGCTTACATTTTCGAGGCAAATTAGAAATACCTTCTGTTATAAGACCAATTTTGTGCTCAAACAATTCGGAATTTTTTTCCTCTATCATTTCATTAAGTGCCTCCATATAAGCTCTTTCCAAAACGGAAATTTTTCTATGCTTATGGTATTGATTTATGAATTCATTATAGGTTGTTTTATACAAAAAACTCTTGATGGAATGTTCCGGTCTGAGTTTTTTTCTAAACTCCCACGTTTTTAAAAATACATTTTGAACAATGTCTTTGGCATTTGCTTCATCGTTTGTAAGACTCATTGTATAGGCAAAAAGTGATTTGTTGTAAAAGGTCACCAAATATGTATAGGCATCTTCATTTCCAATCTTTAATTCCTTAACCAATTTACTGTTGTTACCAAATAGCTTTGACATTGTAGAACTTATAAATTCTCATTTTAAAACAACCAAATATCATAAAACATTAATTAAATGCAAAAAAAATTATCAAAAAAGCAAGTATTGTTCAAATCTTGATTGTATTATATAAAATGAACTTCGTTTAGGATGTCACCCGATATTGAAAATTATATAGTAAAATACCTATCCAATGCCGCTGCATCCAATGAATTGGATAAGTTGGCCACATGGGTGGAAAAGCCGGACAACAGAGAAATTTTTAAGGAATACGTAAAAATCCATTACTCAATTTTTTACAGTATGAAAGAGCCAGATGCCCAAGAGGTACTAGATAAACTTCATTCCACCATACGAAAGGAAAAGTCATTTATTTATAAGCTTCGAAGCCGTTCAGTTTATAGATACGCAGCCACAATTATCATTCTTGTCGCAGTGGCCGTTGCGTATCTGGCAACAAATAAAATGAAGAATCAAAACATTTTAGAAGAAAATATAATTACCCATCAAAATAATCCTATTGCTCCTGGAACAGATAAAGCAATCCTAACCTTGGAAGATGGCTCCCAAGTTTCATTGGAAAAGGGGAAAATATATAGCAAAAAAAATACCAATAGCAATGGAGAAGAAATTATCTATAAAGAAGACATAGCCAATATCAAAGAGATTAAATACAATTACCTCACAATACCCAGAGGAGGGCAATTTGCGATTGAGCTATCCGATGGTACCAAGGTATGGTTGAACTCAGAATCCAAAATAAGGTATCCTGTCAATTTTATCATTGGCCAGACAAGAAAAGTTGAATTGGTTTATGGTGAAGCTTTTTTTGACGTTTCTCCCAGTATTGATAACGGTGGTTCAAAGTTTATAGTCGAAAATCAATTTCAAGAGATTGAGGTTTTGGGAACTGAATTCAATGTAAAAGCCTACTTGGGAGAATCTAATACATATACCACTTTAGTGGAAGGAAAAGTTTCAGTGAGTTCAGGCAATATCACAAAAAACTTGGAGCCGTCCCAGCAATTAAATCTTAATAAAGAGAACAATTCCAGTACTATAAGCGAGGTAGATGTTTACAATGAGATATCATGGAAAGATGGGATATTCAGTTTTGAGAGCAAAACCCTAAAGGAAATGATGGTTGTAATGTCCAGATGGTATGATGTAGAAATTACCTTTAAGAATAAAGCAATAGAAAATGAGGAATTTATTGGGGTACTAAGAAAAAATCAAGAAATCCAGGAAATCCTTACAAGTATTAAAAACTTTGGAATAATTAAAAACTTTGAAATTTATGATAAAAACGTAATTCTTGAATAAAAAGAGGAACGAGGTTTAAGCATTTGGTCGTGTCAAGCCTTCGTCCCTCATAATTGTAGTATTAGTTAAAACAGAATATTAACCAAAACCAAGCAAATTTATGGAAATTGAATTAATTAATCTCCGTTCTCTTTTACGAAAGCGGTTCTTAAAAACTATCATGAAATTTTTTATCTTTTTTATGTGCACGACAGTTTTCTGTTTAGTGCCAGAAAATACCCTTTCTCAAGAAAAGATAAACATTGAGCAAGACGAAATGGTAAGTGCCGATTATATTTTTAAAATTATAAAGAGGCAGACCGATTTGAATTTCGTATACCCTAAATCCCTCTTTAAAAATTCTCCTAAAATACAGTTGAGAAAAGGGGAAATAGCCGCATCCGATTTAATAAACAGGGTTTTGTTGAAAAACAATCTCGATTTTGAACTGACAGCGAACAATACCATTCTTATCCTGGAAAAACCTAGGTCAAGGAGAATAGGAAACATACCACCGCAAGAATTTCAGATTTCAGGGCGGGTATCAGATGAAACCGGTACACCTTTACCTGGTGCTTCCATCATTGAAGTAGGAACTACCAATGGTACTACCACAGATTTTGATGGTAACTTTAGCCTAAATGTCTCCAGTGAAAATTCTTCAATAGCAGTTTCCTATATAGGATATCAAGGACAGACTTTGACCGTGGGCAATCAAACCCAGTTCAATATTACCCTGGTTGAGGATTCAGAGGGTCTTGAGGAAGTTGTGGTTGTAGGATACGGTACCAGAACCAAGAAAACCTTGACAGGGTCCATTGCAACGGTGCAAGGAGAAGTACTTCAGCAAACTCCCAATCCAAACATTTCTGCAAATTTACAGGGTAGGTTGCCCGGGCTAACCGCCAATCAACGTTCAGGAGAACCTGGCAATGATGACCCTAGTATATTAATACGTGGAACAGGAACACTAAATAATAATAATCCACTTATAATAATAGATGGAGTACCACGTGGTAATATCAGTAGGTTAAACCCTGATGATATTGAGAATATTTCAGTTTTAAAAGATGCCTCTGCTGCTATTTATGGTGCGCGTGCCGCAAATGGTGTTATTTTAGTAACCACTAAAAAGGGAAAAAGTGGAAAGGCTACCTTTAATGTATCTTTTGACACTTCTATTTCAAAACCTACGGTAATCCCAGATGTGTTAGATGCGGTAACCTATGCCGAGACCTTTAATGAAGGAGATTTTTACCAACAAGGAAGACCAACTGATGGTAGTTTCAATCCTACTTTTACAGAAGCGCGTATTCAACAATTTAGAGACGGGTCTGATCTGATAAGCTCTCCCAATACCAATTGGGCAGATGAAACATTAAAAAGTATGCCGATGCAATACAGGCTTAGCTTATCTGCAAGAGGTGGGTCTGATAAGGTACGGTACGCAATGTCCTATGCTTTTCTTGAACAGGAAGGGAATTATGTAAATAATCCTTCACATTACAGACAGCACAATGTACGTGTTAATGTAGATACTGATTTAACGGACAACTTACGTTTAGGAGCAAATCTTTCGGGAATAATTAGAAAGAGGGAAAGTTCGGTTGAAGGCAATTTTGTTAATTTTTACAACATTTTACGTGCGCTTCCCATCTTGCCTGCCAGATATCCAAATGGCGAAATAGCACCCGGACGTTTTGGTCAGAACCCCTTATTACTTGATCAAAGAGGGCGTAGGAATATTGAAGAAACACCATTGTACAGTTCTTTCACCGCAACCTATAAAGTACCCTTTATTAAGGGGTTACGTATTGATGCGTCCTTAAATTATGATCAAGATAACCATACCAATAAACTATGGGTCCTCCCTTACACATATCAAGAGTTTAATGTGGCTACAGGAGATTTTGATGAGGTAACCAATGGGCCTACTTCTCCGCAACTTACCGATAGG
>JBDWSS010000098.1:0-22540 GCA_039985375.1 Flavobacteriaceae bacterium | reverse complement strand
TGAAGGAAGTGGAAGTCCCCACGTCCAAAGTTGTTATTTCGTTCATAGGCCAATGCCCCTTTTCCATAATTCCCAAGAGACTCAACGGAGAATAGAATTCCGGATGCAGAGCCCCCCGAATTTGTGCCATCCTCATTTTGTATCTGTAGCCCATAGGACAAATTGTTTCCTCCCTGCTCTTTAACATGCAGTTGTGCCTGGGGATCAATCTCACCGATTCCCACCTTGCCATCGTTCTTAAGGGTCATCACGGCATCTGCCAAACCTGGCAGGCCGTTGTTTTCTGCTGAATTCTGAAGGAAGTGGAAGTCCCCACGTCCAAAGTTGTTATTTCGTTCATAGGCCAATGCCCCTTTTCCATAATTCCCAAGAGACTCAACGGAGAATAGAATTCCGGATGCAGAGCCCCCCGAATTTGTACCATCCTCATTTTGTATTTGTAGCCCATAGGACAAATTGTTCCCTCCCACTTCCTTAACATGGAGTTTGGCTTGGGGCGTGTTTGTTCCTACACCCAATGCACCGGTTCCAGATGCAAAACTGTCATCCCAGAAAAGATTGGTATTATTCTCTAAAAGACTTCCAGCACCATCGGAAAAGAAAATGGAGCCAATAGTCCCACTGATTACCTGTGTTAGGGCTGACCCATCTTCCAAGGTCCAATCGGTTCCGTCCCATTGCATGACCTGATCAGGTACGCCGGCATCGCCATCCGCTATTTTTGCAAGTGTAATAGCATCATCGGCCACATCCAAGGAGATATCTTCAAAGAGAGCATTGGTCGTTGTTCCGGTAATAGTTATGGTCCCATCTGTCGAAGAAATGTCGCCATCTCCTGAAAAATCGGTTACATCGACTTCCAAAGAACCATCTACTGCTTGGATAAGACCTATACCTGCAACATCAGCATTTATTTTGTCCGCGTTTATGGCATCATCGGCAACATCCAGGGAGATATCTTCAAAGAGAGCATTGGTCGTTGTTCCGGTAATAGCTATGGTCCCATCTGTCGAAGAAATGTCGCCATCTCCTGAAAAGTCGGTTACATCGACTTCTAAAGAACCATCTACTGCTTGGATAAGACCTATACCCGCAACATCAGCATTTATTTTGTCCGCCCTTACGGCATTATTAGCAATTTCATTGGTGCCAATTCCACCAACACTTACGTCCAAACGAAAGGGGTCGGCGCCATCACCGGTACCCTCAAGTGTTAAGGTGGTGTCAAAAGGGCCAACAACTTCATTGCCGATTACTCCATCCACTTCGGTAATGGCTAAACCTGATGCGTTTACCAGGGTCCATTCAGCACCATTCCATTGCAGGATTTCTCCCGTATTATCTCCAAAGGCCAGTTTATCAAACGATATGGACGCATCTTGCAGCTGTTGACCGGTAATAGATCCAGGCTGTATATCCAATTGCCCATTAATGGAAGTATCCACAATATTTTCTCCACGAATTTCTCCAACCTCAAAATTATAGTTATTACCGTCTTGCGTTATAACGATGCTAGGACTGAAATTTACGATGGCATCTGTGGTAAAAGTTTGCTCATCTGGGCGGTTACAGAGGTTTTCCCAAAGAGTTCCAGTATAAAAATGGATACACTGCGTGTCTATATTATAGACCATAGCCCCTCGTAAAGGAGATGTACTTTCCATTTGAGTCGTTGTCATTCGAGTAATGACCAATACTCTTGAGCTACTTTCCAGTTCCAAAACTGAAGAGGGGTCTAAATTTTGGGGATTGTCACCAATTTTTATCTGTCCTTGAATGGAAGATACCATGAACAGGGTCAGAACGATATACGTAATACGTGTTTTCACAGCTTAAATATTTGAGGTCCGTAAAACTAAAGTGATCGATCTTTAAATAGAATTATAACCGTCGAAATGCCAAATTGGATGATGAATGGACAAGCTTGGGCTATCGGACCGTTTTTTTTGATAATTAACAAAAGTTTAGAACAGGATTATTTTTTTATGTGCCCTTCAAAGGTTTTCTTTAACTTTAGTTTAGAGGACTATTTTATGAAAAACACCATCCTAATCTTATTTTTTTTAGCTTTTATAGGGATATCCAACGCTCAAGATAACAGGCAAGTTTTGCGGGGAAAAGTATTGTATAGAGGTAGCAATGTTCCCAATGAGAATGTCATTAATTCAACCTCCGAAACAGCTACTATTACCAATGATGATGGGCAATTTGTGATTTTGGTAAAAAAGGGAGATCAACTTGTTTTTACCGCGGTAAACTATCAATTGGAGGTGGTAACTATAACGGATGAAATCTTAAGTAACAATAGACTGGTTGTTGAAGTCACCGAAAAGGTAACTGAATTGGATGAAGTAATAATTAGTCCAGAAAACCAAAAGAAATTTCTGGAAGTTAAAAATGAAGATTTTAAGGGGTTTGAATATGAAATTGACCGGGGTACAGAAGTTGAGAACGTAGCAATGTCTAGAACCGTTCGAGGCATGCAAGATGGTATTAACTTTGTTAATATTTTCAAGGCATTATTTAACTCCAAAAAGAAGGATACGGAAGCACCATTGGAATTAAAGGTTAGTGAGGTACTTAGACAGGTTTATGATGATGAGTTTTTTGTATTGGACCTAAAATTGCCGCAGGATAAGATAGATGCCTTTTTAATCTATTGTGATAATAAAGTGCCCTCGCAAACTTTATTACGAAAGGAGAACGAATTTCAATTGATCGACTTTTTGGTAACCCATAGCAAAACCTATTTAGAGGAGCTCGATGAGGAATAAATTCCTGTTTATGCTGTTTATGGCTGTCGTCTTTTCAACGGCCGCTCAAAATGGCGCCAGGGAACTTAGGGGTAAAGTGTACCATAAAGACAAAGATGTGGTTGGGATTGCAGTTCAGAATATCACTTCAAATAAGGCCGTAATTACAGATTTTAATGGAAATTTCTCCATTCCAGTAAGGCGCAATGATACTTTAGTGTTTTCTGCAGTTCAATTTAAAAGAAAAGTCTTGCCCATAACCGAGGCACTTTTCAACGCAAGTTTTATCACAGTTCCGTTGGAGGAATTTGTAAACGAGTTAAAGGAAGTGGTGGTGCGGCCTTACAACCTATCAGGGGACTTGGGACAGGATTTGGATAAGTTGCAACTTAAAAAAGATGTAAGTGCCGAGGCTTTGGAATTGCCCAATGCAGGAGTACCCATAATTACGCAAAGTGAGCGAAAACTGCAACAAGCTTCTTTTGGAAAGTTTAATGTTGGAATGATTCTTACCCCACCTTTGGATCCCATTATCAATGCTATAACAGGCCGTACAAAGATGTTGAAAAACAGGGTCAAGGTAGACAAAGCCTATGCAAGAACCCAAAGGGTACAGGATTTCTATGTTGATTCTCTTTTTATTTCAACCTTAAAAATCCCAGCTGAAAAGATTGATGATTTTATGTATTTCTGTGAGGTTGACAATCAATTTCAAAAAACGGTGGATACCGGAGATAAACTTAAAATATGGGATTTTTTAATTGTCAAGAGTAGGGCCTATAGAGCGGACAACGATTTGGACTGATTATTTTTGGCATATGGTTTGTTACTTTTGGATAAGTTGATAGTTGGTGTACATTTGGTGCCAAAGCATGGACAGTATTAATTTGGAAAAGAATATGAAAACTAAAAAACGGATAAAAATTGGCATGGTTCTGTTCGGGTTTCTAATGCTAATGTCCTTTGTAACCGTTCATAAGTATTATTTGAGTGTAACTAATATGGTGTACTCTGAAAAAAACAATACGTTTCAGATTACCAGTCGCATCTTTATAGATGATTTAGAGCAAGTACTTGAGGAACGTTATGGGATTGATGCTAAACTGGCCACATCTAATGAGGCTAAAATTTCTGATGTATATGTCAAAAAGTATTTCCAAACAAAATTTGCGATAGAAGTGAACGGTGAACTGGCCAAATACGCATTTTTGGGAAAGGAATATGAAGATGATGTGGTGATTTGCTATTTGGAATTACCCCATATTAATTTACCGGATTTACAATCAATAGCCGTCCAAAATGAAATTCTTACCGACCTGTTCGATGAGCAACAAAACGTGGTCCATATAAAATGGAATGGTAAGCAGAGGAGTTTTGTGCTGATCAAGGAAAATAATAAAGGAATGTTAAACTTCTAACGTATTCTTAACAATTGGTTAAAAAAAGGTATTTTTCGCCGTTTAAAAATCAAAAAAAAAAATGAACAAATTCAAGTATCTATTTGTTTCCATGTTGTTCCTTGTTGGCGCTATGGCCGTAGCGCAGGAAGAGGAGGAAGCCAAAGACGAAAAGAAGCCAGGCCATTACAATGAAAATAAGTTCAAACAGCTGTATGAGGAGTTTTCCACTCCAAATACCTATAGGTCAGCTTCTGGAGCACCGGGACCTGATTATTATCAGCAGCGTGCGGATTACAAAATGAATATTGAGCTGGATGATAAAAATGCCAAGATGTACGGAGAAGAAACGGTTACGTACTACAACAATTCTCCAGACGATTTAGAATTTCTTTGGGTACAGTTAGATCAGAATGTGCGTGCCAAGGATTCAAAATCACCACTAAGAAATGGCAATGGCGTAAATTTTGCCTATACAGCCGGAAACTTTGCCAACACCTATCTTTCTGAACCTTTTGATGGTGGCTTCAATATCGAATTTGTAAAGGATGCCAATGGGAAACCCTTGTCTTACACTATCAATCAGACCATGATGCGGTTAAATATTCCCAAGCCCTTAAAAAGTGGAGAGCAAATATCCTTTTCCATCAAGTGGTGGTACAATATCAACGATCATGTTAATGGCAGAGGGCGTTCGGGTTACGAATTTTTCCCTGAAGATGGTAACCGTGCCTATGTAATTGCACAATTTTTCCCTAGAATGGCCGTATACAGTGATGTTGAGGGTTGGCAAAACCACCAATTTTGGGGAAGCGGGGAGTTTGCACTTCCATTCGGGAATTATGATGTAAGCATCACCGTACCTGCGGATCATATTTTAGATGCTACAGGAGAACTGCAAAATAGAGATGATGTCTTTTCAAAGGAAATGATGAAACGCTTTAAACAAGCAAAAAAATCGTTCGATAAACCTGTGGTCATTGTTACCCAAGAGGAGGCTGAATTAGCTGAAAAAGGTTTTTCAGATAAAAAGAAAACATGGAAGTTTAAGGCGACCAACGTTCGTGATTATGGATTTGCTACCTCAAGAAAGTTTATTTGGGATATGCAGGCGGTAAAAATGGGGAGCAAGGATGTCATGGCGGTTTCTTTATACCCAAAAGAAGGAAATCCACTTTGGGAAGAGCAGTCTACCAAAGCCGTTGCCCAGACTTTAGAAACCTATTCCAAATTTACTTTTGATTATCCCTATCATAAAGCAATTTCTGTTCATGCCAAAAATCAAGGCATGGAATATCCTATGATTTGTTGGAATTATGGGCGTCCAAATGAAGATGGCACCTATTCTGATAGAACTAAATATGGTATGATAAGCGTAATCATCCATGAAGTTGGGCACAACTATTTCCCAATGATCGTAAATTCCGATGAGCGTCAATGGGGATGGATGGACGAAGGTCTGGATACTTTTATGCAATATTTGACAGAACAGGAATTTGGTGAAAAATATCCAGATGTAATTGCTCCAAATAGTAATTATCCATCACGTAGGGGAGAAGCGGCAAAAATAGTTCCTTATATGGGAGGAGATCAGAGTCATATCTCACCAATTATGTCCAACCCCGAGAACGTATACCAATTAGGGCCAAATGCTTATGGAAAACCGGCAACGGCCCTAAATATACTTAGGGAGACCGTTATGGGCAAAGAGTTGTTTGACCATGCATTCAAAACATACGCGCAACGCTGGAAATTTAAGCATCCAACACCGGAAGACTTTTTCCGTACCATGGAAGACGCTTCTGCTGTAGATTTGGATTGGTATTGGAGAGGTTGGTTCTATACCACCGATTATGTTGATATTGGCGTAAAGGGTATTAAAAAATACTATGTAAGCAGCAAGCCTACCAAAGAAATGGAAAAGTACATGGCCGACAGAAACCTTACGGAAGCGGATTTACCCCCTCTAGTTTATTTGGCCGAAGAGGATAGTGAGGACTTTGCCCCAGAATTGGAAGGAAAAGTTCCTAGTGAGACCTCCCAGAACTTGAAGGAGTTTATGATGGATAATATGACCGAAACGGAAAGAACGCAGGTTAAAGAACCAAAATATTTTTATGAAATAACCTTTGATAAGCCAGGAGGTATCCCAATGCCATTGATTGTCGAGTATACCTATGCTGATGGTACAAAGGAAAATATTACCTATCCAGCTGAAATTTGGAGAAAGAACGACGAAGAAGTTAAACGAGTACTTTCTTCACAGAAAGAATTGGTTGGCATTGTTGTGGATCCAAAACAGGAAACCGCTGATATTGATACGACGAACAATTCATGGCCTAAAAAAGAAGAAAAATCTGGCTTTGACAAGTTTAAGGAAAATATAAAAGGCTAATACGAACAAAATTGAATTTTAAAAGCCCTGTGATTTCACAGGGCTTTTTTTTAATTTTACAATTAAGTTCTCATTATATTTGTGTTATGCAGTTTCTATTCATAAGCGGTGCCGAAATCTTTTTTATCCTCTTTATTGTGGTTATGGTCTTTGGTGCGGACAAAATCCCTGGAATTGCCAAAGGATTGGGTAAAGGAATGCGCCAGCTAAGGGATGCCACGGACGATATAAAGCGTGAAATCCAAAAAACGGCAGATAAACAAGGAATTGATACCGATTTTACCAAGGATTTTCGAAAGGAATTGGATGAGGTGAAAAAAAATGTGGATGAGGTTACCGGTGCCGTAAAAAGAAGCACCAAATAGACAAAATGTTCGAGAAACTTCTTCAATGGGATAAAGAAATTTTTATATACTTCAATGGCCTGGGATCGGAAACGTACGATAGCTTTTGGTCTACCATTACCGAAATAACCACTTGGATTCCCCTCTTTTTATTGTTTATTTTGCTTTTTGTGATAAAATTCTCAAAAAGAGAGGCTTTTTTCAATACCATTTTGGTTACTTCAGTTACTATTTTCATTGCTATTCTAACTCATCTGGTCAAGATCTTTGTTCAAAGGATAAGACCTTGTAATGATGAAACCCTTAATTCTTCTATAAGAATACTGAAGACACCGATAGATTATAGTTTTTTCTCAGGACATGCATCGAGCTCTTTTGCCATTGCTACCATGGTATTTCTTTTGCTGAGAACGAGGATAAGATGGGCGTGGATTTTCTTTTTATGGCCGCTGCTTTTCGCCTATAGTAGAATTTATGTTGGAGTTCATTTTCCACTTGATATTTTGATAGGAGCCCTAATAGGTGTGTTTTCATCTATTTTCTTCTACAACCTATATATGCGGTTATTTCACACGGCTAAGCGTTAAACCATCCCGTATGGGTAAAATTACGGTTTCCACCCGGGGGTCTTCTTGGAGTTTTTTATTGTAGGCTATTAAAGCGGCGGTAGCCTTATCTGATTTAATCACGGGTTCTAGCACTTTTCCAGACCATAACACATTGTCAGAAAGGATGATGCCTCCCGGTCTTGTTTTTTTGATGACTGCTTCAAAATAGGCATCATATTCCACCTTTTGCGCATCAATGAATACCAGATCAAAGTCAATTTCAAAACTTGGGACAATTTCCAAAGCATTGCCTATATGTTGAATAATTTGATTTCCGTGCCCACTTTTGTCAAAATACCTTCTCTGAAAATCAAAAAGTTCTGCATTGATCTCTATCGTATGTAGTTCTCCAGATTTTTGCAACCCCTCAGCCAAGCAGATTCCCGAGTATCCGGTATACGTGCCAATTTCAAGTATTTTTTTTGGAGAAATAATTTTGGAGAGGAGACTTAGCACCCTTCCTTGAAAATGCCCGGTAAGCATCCTTGGTTGAATTACCTTTAAATGGGTTTCCCGGGTTAATTCAGTTAGGATCATAGGCTCCAATTCCGAATGTTCCGTGATATATTTTTCCAAGAGCGGTGATAGGAAATGCATCTTTAAATTTTCGTAAAAATATAGAAAAGAAGTACATTAGAATATCCAATTTTAACCGGAAGTTTATGGAAGCTGATAAATTTAAAGTAAGGAAAGCCAAGTTGGATGATTTACCTGTTCTCTTGAACTATGAACAATCCTTAATTAAAGCGGAAAGGCCTTTTGATATTACCATAAAGGATGATCCTATTAACTATTACGATTTACGGCAGATGATATTTGACGAGAATGCGTGTGTATTGGTTGCCGAAGTGGATGATAACATCATTGCATCTGGATATGCAATTGCCAAAAGGGCACGACATTACCTCAACCATGAGTACTATTCCTACTTAGGTTTTATGTTTACAGATCCGGATTTTAGGGGACAAGGCGTCAATGCAAAAATTGTGGATGAACTTAAAATCTGGTCTTTAGAAAAAGGTTTTAAGGAGATTCGATTAACCGTTTATCAGGATAATATTCCAGCGATAAAAGCATACGAAAAAGTTGGCTTTAAAAGACATATTATAGAAATGCGATTGGAATAAACAAGTTTGAATAGGTAGATTTACAAATAAGATACACAATAGTATGGTTTTTGAAAATTCTTTAGAATGTGCAGAACGGTTGGATGCCGAAGATCCACTATCCAAATACAGACAAGAATTTCATTTTCCCAAGATAAATGGCAAAGAGGTTATTTACTTCACGGGGAATTCCCTTGGCCTGCAACCCAAGGGAACCCAACAATTTGTGGATGAGGTAATGAAAGATTGGAGGGAGCTGGCAGTAGAAGGCCATTTTTATGCTAAAAAACCCTGGTGGGATTACCATGAACGCTTGGCTGAAGGTTTAGCCAAGGTTGTGGGAGCAAAGAATTCGGAAGTTTCCGTAATGAATACCCTAACAGTAAATCTTCATTTGTTAATGGTGTCCTTTTATAGGCCAAGTCAAAAACGCTTTAAAATTATTTGTGAGGAAAAAGCCTTTCCATCAGATCAATATTTGTTGCAAAGTCAGGTAAGATTCCACGGATTTGACCCTGGGGAAACCATTGTTGAAGTTAAAAAACGGGAAGGGGAGCATTCATGGAGGACAGAGGATGTTATCAACAAAATACAGGAAGTAGGGGATGAACTTGCTTTAGTGCTTATTGGAGGTGTTAATTATTATAATGGTCAAGTGTTCGATATGGAATCGATCACTCGTGAGGGAAAGTCAGTTGGGGCATTTGTAGGATGGGATTTGGCGCATGCAACTGGAAATGTGGCGTTGGAACTGCACGACTGGGATGTGGATTTTGCAGCATGGTGCAGTTATAAGTATATGAACAGCGGTCCTGGGAATGCATCGGGCATTTTTGTAAATGAGCGACATTTAAAAAAGAAGGATATCCCTCGATTTGAAGGTTGGTGGGGAACAAAGAAGGAAACACGCTTTTTAATGCAATCTGAGTTTGATCCTATTGAAACTGCCGATGCCTGGCAGTTGAGTAATCCGCCAATATTGTCCCTTGCACCATACTTGGCATCTTTGGAGCTTTTTAATCAGGTAGGGATGAATGCTCTAATTGAAAAACGGAAAAAAATTGTAAATTACCTCGAGTTTGTATTAACAGTTATTGATAAAGAGGTAGAAAGTTCCTTTGAAATAATTACACCCAAGGAAAGAGGTTGTCAACTTTCTGTTTTTTTACATGGAGAAGGAAAATCCTTGTTTGAGTTTCTAATGAAGCATGGTGTAATAACAGATTGGAGGGAACCCAACGTTATACGATTGGCTCCGGCACCTTTCTATTGTTCCTATGCGGACATGTATAATTTTGGACAGATATTGAAAAGGGGCATTCTCCAAAAATAATTAAGGATATCGTTGCTTTAAATAACCCGTGGGCGATACGCCCTGGTATTTTTTAAATTGACGGGCAAAGTAGGAAGGGTCATTAAATCCAGATTTATACATGACCTCTATAATTGCCGTATTGTTTTCATTGAAGTACTCCGCTGCTCTTCCTACCCGAAATTCATTAACAAAACTAATGAACCGCTGGCCGGTCAGTTTTTTAAAAAACCTGCAAAAAGAATTGGGGGTATATCCAAGTCGATTTGAGATTTCTCCAACTGAAATATTCTTGTGATAATTCTTGTTTATATATTCAAAGGTTTTCTCCAACCTTGAAATTTCAATTTTTTTGAACCCGTTTAAGGAAATTGTATCAAACAAATGCTCATAAGACCCATTTTTGGATAGATAATCTAAAATGGACAATAGGTTTATCAACCTTCCTTGGATATCTAAGGTTTCAAACTTTTTGAAGTAGTTCCACGATTCAATTTTTGTTTTTTGGTCAAAAATCAAAACTTGATTTGATTTTTCAATCAATTGTTTGATTCCCTTAAATTCGGGAAAGACACTTAGTTTTTCTTCTAGAAATTCCTTTTTAAACTGAACAACAATTTCCATGCTGTCCTTATTTCCAAAATCTGCATGAGGAATATTTCCGCCTAAAAAAATTAAGGCGCCGTTGGTATAATCGCTTTTTTTTGAACCCACATGGAGACATCCTGAACCGTTTTTTACATAGACAAGTTCAAACTCCGGGTGAATATGCCAACCTGTAGATTCGCAATTGGTGGCTGCATTATAGGACGCTACCTTAAAAGAAGAGTTGACATTGAAATTAATTGCCTCTAACATTGGCTTCATGTAGTAAAACTACCTAAAAATAAAATTTGAAAGGGTAATAAAGAATAAAATGTCATATAATTAGAATACTTCATACTTCCATTTCTCTTCAAGGCTTTGTTATTTTGTATGGATATAAACTAAAATGAAATCACTTCAACTCATTTTTTCTAATCCAAGATACTTGGCACCGGCCTGCGTCTTTGCAAGTCTTAACATATGGTTTGGCACTTGGGCAATATACATTCCCACGGTAAAGGAAAAGCTTGGGATTGACAAAGCCGATTTGGGAATAGCAATTTTTTGTCTTTCCTTGGGTGTTTTTACCATCTTTCCCATTGCCTCCAGAATAATCAACAGCTTAGGCGTAGGGAAAGCGACCTGGATAGGTGTGTTGTTGAGTAGTATCTCTGCGCTTTTCCCACTAATGGCTCCCAATTATTATGTATTGATGGTAAGTCTTTTTGCATTGGGAGCTTCTCATGGTTTTTTGGACATTTCAATGAATACTTTGGTCACGGAAATTGAAAAGGAGGACAAACAAAAATTTATGTCCGCTGCACATGGGTTTTTTAGTTTGGGAGGTATTATCGTTGGACTTGGAAGCTTTTTAATTCCGGTAATTGGAAATCCTGCCCTGCACATGGGTATTACCGTTGCGCTGGTTTTTGGTATTAATTACTATGGATATAAAAACTACGTCCATATTGTGGCCGCTCCAGTAGATAAAGAACCTTTTAGTTTAAAACTGTTCAAACCACTTTTTTTGCTGGGAATTATCGGTTTCGTATCAATGGGAAGCGAAGGTGCGATTATAGATTGGAGCGGTCTTTATCTTAAGGAAATTACACTTGCTCCTGAAGTACTCATTGGTTCCGGGTTTCTAGCATTTTCTACTACAATGACTTTGGGAAGGTTTTTGGGAGATGGTATAAGCGAAAAGATTGGTTCGGTTAAAATAGTAGCCTTGGGAGCTCTAATTGCCATTTTAGGCTACATTTTGGTACTCTCCGGAAATACTACCTTCGCCATTATTGGATTTGCACTCAACGGACTTGGCTTTTCAGTTATGGTTCCCGAATTGTTCCGAATTGGAGGTAATGTAAAGGGTGTTGACTCTTCACAAGGTGTTGCCTTTATTGCAGGGTCAGGGTATACAGGTTTTTTGTTAGGCCCAGTAATATTAGGGTTTCTGGCCGAAAGCGCCACTTTAAAACATAGTTTTTATGCGTTACTTGGATGCTCCCTTTTGGTTATTGCGATAACTTTGTTTTTTAATAAAAAGCCCCCGAGATAATCTGGGGACTTTTTGATTGAAATTATAGTGCCAACCTGCGTACCATTCCATCCACTAAGACAAGTTCCTTTCCTTGGGAGACAGACTTTTCCTTTATTTTGCCATTTTTTCGATATAGGTTAATGGTCTTGCTTTCCCCTATCTCAAATTTATCCACTACATAATCGGTACCATTAAAATCAAACCTGATCAAGCTTTCATTGTTTACATTTAATGGGCCGTCAGATGTAGTTACCGGTGACGAATTTGCCACATACAATTGGCTTATCTTTTCATTTTTTAAACTGAATTTAATAGAAGGACTTTTGGAATTTCCTGGCATTAAAGAGACATTTAACCCTGCTATTTTGTGCGGTATCTCTTGAGAAAGTTGGATTTGATAAATTTTATTGCTAGACAGCCTGATGGCGCTACCTTCTGGAATGACAAATGTTTCTCCTCCTATTTTAAAATTGGTTTTTTGGGCAATTGTTACAGCAGTTAACTTTCCATCCGTGGCAAAGATTAGATCACTTTTGTTATTTTCTTGTTTTGCCTTTGCAGTAATATCACCGTAATGGGTTTCAAGGGTAGCATCTTCTGCCAAAACGACATTAAGAACCCTGGACTGCGAAAATTTTACAGACGTACCATCTTTAATGGTGATAATACCATAATCTGTTTCTATTTTCTGATTTCCATTTGCATAGGCCTCCAAAACATAACCTTTCTCCATATTATAATTTATGGGCATATCTCCTTTCAGGGCAAAGGTTTGTCCACCAACTATTATGGATCCACTTTTAACCAATGTACTCTTGATATTCCCTGAGGGAACTTCTTCAGGAAGATTGGCAATTCTTAACCTGCCTTTATGCTGTTTCAATGTTAGCAAATCTTTATCCTCCTCCCCAAGATCCGTATCGTATTCAACAACTTCGGATTCAATTATTTCAATAATTTTTTTAGAATCAGATACATTTTCAGAAGGGATGCTTTCCACAATTTCTACAGGAGGTTCCGTTCTTAAAGGGGCGTTTTCATTTCCCGCCTCTCCGGAATATGTATCGAACACAATGGTTTTATTGTGAATTTCATCGGCATTGCGCTTAAATTTTGTCCAGATGTAATTGCCAAAAACAGTTCTTATAGAAATAAGACCCTCTATTGGCTCGGAAGGATCCATGTTTTGGGAATATCTCACCTTGGTATTGAATTTTCCACTGAGAGAACCATTTATGATTCCAACATGCTCAGTCTGATACTTCCCTTGGGAATGGTTTTTCAATTTTACATTTAGGCCATTTTCTTTAATAGGCAGATCACCTTCCAAAAAAGTTCCGGAAAAATAAGGCAGAAACTTTTTGCCAGTTAGTGTTAAATAATAAAATGGTTTCGTTCCTGGTTTTCCCTCCAACAGGGTGTATTGGTCAAGTATCAAAGGTTCGTGGATATTTTCCCTTGAACGTTTTACCTCCGTCCAAATATGGTTGCCAAAAGCTGTAGTGGCATTAACTCTGATAACCAAAGGCTTATCTAAGGAGTAGTTCCTGCTGGTAGACTTTACAGTAAAAAATATACCATCACCCATGTCGTAATGTTTGGTCTTGGGATCATACTTCACCTTGTAAATAGCAGAGGAACTGCCTCCCCAAGGATTTGTACCCTCGTTCTTGATTCTTAGGGTAATATTGTTAAGCCCAAAACCGCTTGGAATATAGTCGTATGGCAGTATCTGTTGTTCAGTTTCAGGGGCTATTCCTGTAAGTTTCACTTGGATTTCTTCTTGGGCATTCCCTAGTGCACCAATTAAAAGAAAAAATAGTATTAGTGATTTGGTCGGATGGTGAAATTTTGATTTCATTTTGGGGTCTGGTTTTTATGCAAAACGCTAACAACCAGTAAATAGTATCCGTTTTTATTGAAAATGGCTTCCCAATTATTGCATCACGGCCAAATC
The DNA here is from genome assembly GCA_039985375.1 of Flavobacteriaceae bacterium. Taxonomy (GTDB): domain Bacteria; phylum Bacteroidota; class Bacteroidia; order Flavobacteriales; family Flavobacteriaceae; genus Flagellimonas. The sequence goes on along the minus strand of JBDWSS010000098.1, from coordinate 8,543 downwards.
TGTAAAGTGTAAGTTGAAATTACCTTCAGGTTTTTTATGATCCACGGCTAATTTTAAACCTTCAATGGTAATATAGTTCTCCCATGTAGTAACCATTGATGGTTCGGGTTGATTTGCTTTTCTGAAAACCCATTCCCTAAGTATGAAATCATCCCTAAAATAGAAATCATACGCATCTCCAGGGGTATAACCTCCTTCATTCGCATAAACAATGGTCAATTTCTGCATGGGTTCTCCAGTTATGGGAGATTCTTCATTTTCGTTGTGCTCATAAGTGAAATTATTAGCATCCCATATCAGGTTGAATGGTGCCAAAATCCAGTATCTATCATTGATAAAACCTCGATTTCTTTTGATAGCCGTGCTATCCATGGAGCTTCTATTGTAGCGCAATGTATCCTTTTTTAAGATAGATATAACGTCATTGGATTTTGGTTTCCAAACCCATGTGCGTTCAAAATGGGAACTATCTCTAGCTACATTAAAAGTGAAAGTAATCTCTTTCACGGATTTCCAACTTTCATATCCATGTGCGTAGGCCACTTTTTTTAGTATAGTTTTCTCCTGCTCCGTTTTTTGAATTCCTGTTTTTGGTTCGGTTTTACAGGACAAAAGCGTGAAAAACCAAATGATTGTTAATAATAGGGTGGTTTTCATATTTCATTTTACATCAAATATAAGCTCATTTTAAATTATCTTGTCATACATTTTCAGAAAGAAATTTAGTACAAACCAAATCCAAGTAAAAAGCTCATAGTGACTTTTCTAAAAAGACTGTTTCTAATTCTTGTAAATCACTTAGATAAGAAATCTTTGGAGGCAGACGACCCTTATGCTCATTTAACCGATGAGGAGTTGGTAAAGAGAATTGTGGCAAACAACAACCCAATGCTATTTGGTAGGTTGTATGATCGCTATGGCAGAATGGTTTATAACAAATGCTATGGATTTGCTAGATCGCAGGACGAAGCTGAGGATTTGACCCAAGATGTTTTTCTGCAGCTGTTCATTAAGTTGAAAATGTTCAAAGGAAAGTCCAAGTTTTCAACATGGCTATATTCCTTTACCTACAACTTTTGCGTGAACTACGTGAACCGGAACAAGCAACGAAAAATGAGTGATAAATCGGTTCCTGTTGAAGATTCCGAACACAAGTTCATGATCGAGGTGCCAGACGAAAGCCTGTTTGAGATGAAGGCTGGCAAATTAAAGGAAGCACTGGAGTTGGTATCTCCAGAAGACAAATCTATTTTATTGTTAAAGTATCAAGATGGAGCAAGTATAAAAGACCTTGTAACCTTAATGGAAGTAGGGGAGAGTGCAGTAAAAATGCGCTTAAAAAGGGCTAAGGAAAAACTATTGGAAATCTATAATACCTTATAATAGATGGCAAAGCAAAAAAGAAATCCATTCAGAGAATTAGAGGCATCGTTAAGAGAGGTGCCTCCTGGAATGAAGAAAAAAGTAATGAACGATATAGCCGCGGCAAAGTTGATTATGGATTTAGCTTCTCTATTTTCCTTTAATATTGGTTCAGCCTTGCGAAAGCTTTTTAGAACATCGAATAACAACTAATAAACACTATAAAACTAAGATATGGAAACAATAAACGAATGGAAGAGCTTAACCTTTGACTCCCTTACCACAATGGGTAGGGATGTTGCATTGGCATTGCCCAAAATTATTGGGGCAATAATAATTCTTATTGTAGGATGGTTGGTAACCAAAATAGTACTCTTTGTACTAGGTAAGATTTTAAAACTTGCCAAAGTTGATTTGCTTAGTGATAAGATCAATGAAATGGACTTATTTGGGAGGGGTGATTTTAAAATCAATATTATCAAGGTTGTTTTAGGGTTTGTAAAATGGCTTTTGCTCTTGGTCTTCCTAATCGTGGCCGCTGATATACTTAGTTGGGAAATCATTTCCACAGAAATAGGAAATTTATTGCGTTACCTACCAAGATTGTTCAGCGCTTTGGCACTTATGATGATTGGACTTTATATTGGTAATTTTATAAAGACAACGGTGAAGAAATTGTTTGATTCCCTAGAGTTTGGAGGGTCTAATTTGGTTAGTAATCTGTTGTTCTACATCATTGTTATTTTCATTTCGATTACGGCTTTGAATCAAGCAGGGATTGATACCACAATCATTACCAACAATATAACCCTGATTCTAGGCTCTTTCTTATTGGCTTTTGCAATTGGACTGGGATTGGGGTCCAAGGATGTTATCACAGATTTATTAAGGTCTTTTTACACTAGGCGTACGTATGCAGTGGGTGACAAAGTAGTAATTGGAAAAAATGAAGGGACCATTGAGGCTATTGAAAACAATACCTTAACGTTGCTAACCAGTACAGGGAAGTTTGTTATTCCAATAAAGGATGTTGTGACCAAAAAAGTAGAGGTAAAATCCTAAGGAGTTAAACGAAAAAAGCACCCTTTTGGGTGCTTTTTTTATTTTGATTTGGCCAATAAGGTTCCTTCATCTTTTTTAAACTGAACAATGGGGAATTCCGTTCTTCGGTTTAATTCCAGTTCTTCGGGAGAACAATCTTCCCTACTGGTACAATGATTGATCAATCTTCTTTTTCCGTAACCTTCATACGATAAGATTCTTTTTTTGGGCACACCAGCTGCAATTAGAAATTCATAAGTGGATTTAGCCCTAGCTTTGGAAAGTCTATCGTTGTAGGCATGGCTTCCCACAGGATCTGTATGGGCTTCAAGTTGAATGACCATATCTGGATAGGTTTCCATCATGACCTTAACAACTTTGTCCAATTCATTTGCCGCATCGGGCCTGATGTCACTTTTTCCAAAATCGAAGTATATTTTGTTTAAATCAGCAAGAATTTTTAAATCTATAATAGGCTCCAACTGAATATCCTTTACTACTTTTTTAGTAGCTCTTGATGTTGAGGAAGTGTTGAAATAGACATGCTTGTGTGGGTGTGTTTTCCGCACAGCTTCTATCAAATAGTTTTGCTGTCTATTGATTAATATTTTGTATTCTCCCTGTTCGTTTGTTGTCGTCTGGCTTACCAAATCACCTGTTTTTTGGTCATACAATGAAATTTGAACACTGTCCAGTACCTGCAGGTTTATCGCGTCTGTAACCACGCCTTTTAATGTTAAAGAAGGGATAAACTCAAATTTATAAATATCATCACTTCCCTTTCCTCCTTTTCTGTTGGAGCTTACATAGCCATCAATACCGTTGTCCATGGCATAGTAGCCAAAATCATCTTTTTCACTATTTATAGGCTTACCTAAGTTGATAACGTCTTTAATGGCACCATTCTCATCCGAAATAGTTGCAAAAACATCCAACTGGCCAAATCCAACATGTCCGTCTGAGGAGAAGAACAATTGTTCCTCATTGTTTATATAAGGGAACATTTCGTTTCCGGCTGTATTTACAATAGGACCAGCGTTAATGGGTTTGCTTAACCCTCCCCTTGGGTGAATTTTACAATAATAGATATCTGTCCCGCCGTAACCGCCAGGTTTGTCAGAAGCAAAATACAACCTTGTTCTACTGGTATTTACAGTAGGATGGCCAGAGGAATAGTGGTCTGCATTCATATTTAAGTTCCTAGTCACTTTCCACTCGTCATTAATTTTTTCGGATCTGTATATTTTAAGGTTGTTTAATTTTTCAATGTTTTTATCTTCTTTCTTGGTGTAGAAACTTTCTTTGTTTTGAAAATAGTTGTTCCTGGTGAAGTAGATTATCGTATCGTTTTTATAATCTGTAGAAAAAACAATGGAACTCTCGTGGAATTTTGAATTGATTTCACCTTTAAATTTTCGAGGTGTATCGTAAACATCACCCTCTTTTATTTGGTAGATATCTAACCACGATTCGTTGTTCCAATCATAAACATTGTCAGAGTCTTCCGTTTTTCGACTAGAACTGAAATAAAGGTTACCATCATGTACAAAAGTTCCAAACTCACTATATGGAGTATTAAAATGAACCTTTTTGATCTCATACCTTTCCCTGCTATTAAAAACTACGGATGCAAGGTTCCCATCTTTTAAGAATTGTTTAAGTCTAGCATCGTTCTTGTGATATTTTTTATATTGTTTGAACCACTTTAATGCCTCTTTTTCCTTGCCAGAGCTTTTTAAGGCCATTGCATACTTAAAATAAAAGTTTGTGGGCGTTGTAGGGTTGTTGATAAATCGCTTAAAATAAGGAAGGGATTTCTCAAAATCTCTTAAAAGTAAATAGCATTCCGCAAGACGTTGGTATGCGTGGGTAGCGCTCCTTCCGGAGACTACTAGTTTTTCGTATTCTGGAATTGCCTTGGCATATGCAAACTTATAAAACAACTGATCTGCTTTTTTTTGTGTAGAGGATTGCGCAGTAAGGATTATCGCCGCAAATAATGCCAAGAAGGTGCTGAAAATGGTTCTGGATGATTTCATGATAGTTTTTATTTAGAAATACCTTGGGGATTTGTAGAGGTTGGTCTTTTTTGAAAGTCTTGGTTCAAAAACCAAAATAACTTCATGTGTTCCCCCCGTATAAGGTCTAATTGTTGAAGTTGGAAGATCATAGGCATAGCCTAATCGTATATCATTGGAGATTTGATAATCTAGAAAAGCTCCAAAATTGGATGCATCGTTAAAACGATAGGAACCTCCTAGCCAAATCTTATCATAAAATAAAAAGCTAGAAGTAAGATCATAAGTTGAAGGCGCTCCGTTTGTGAATTTAGTGATTACCGCTGGTCGGAATTTTACATCCGAGGTCAGGTCCAGTACCAAACCAGCAATGGCATAGTAACTATTCCGCTCCAATGCTTCAAATTCTCCCTCATTTAAATCGGTATTTAAAATACGTGGAGAGGAAATACCCGCATACCATCTTTCTGTACTTAAATAAAGCCCTGCACCAAAATTTGGTTTCCAACTGTTAAAGTTGGCATTAAAAAAGGGATCATTTAAATCAGGATTCTGTAATCGATAGTTTGTAAACCCTGCCTTAAGGCCAAAAGAAAGCTTGGCTTCAAAAGAAACAGGTATGGTATAAGAAAAATCACCATATACATAATTGGTATCCTCAAATCCTAATTGATCAGTAATATAGGAAAGCCCCAGACCAATACGTTCATTGCTCAATGGTGTATGAAACGAGAATGTACTTGTTGTGGGATTGCCATCAAGACCTGCCCATTGGTTTCTATGAAGAGCGGTCATGTTCATGCTTTCCCGACTTCCTGCATAAGCTGGATTCACCGAAATAGTGTTGAACATATATTGTGTAAATTGAGGTAATTGTTGTGCGGTTGAATGTAGACCGACTAGAACAAATAATGCGAGGGTGTAGCTACGAATTTTTTTCATGTTGAAAAGGTTAAGTTGAACTGATTTCTCAGATTATGAATTGGGTTTGAATTCACATACAAAACACGGTGAATAATATGCTTCTAAGGAAAATAGCCGTCGAAGGCGTGCTAAAAATCGGCCTGAAGTCCTTTCGTCGATGAACTGCTGTTTTCTTTAGATGACCGAGGCAGTAGCCTTAGTTCACTGGTAGAGTTTGGTCCAAGATTTTGTGCTCTTATCGATAAAAAAAGAGGCTGTCTGAAAAGTTTTTTTAAGGCTCTGAGAATTGCGTATTTGGAAAATCTCTCCGATACCTGTCCGAATAAAAAAGAGACTGTCTTGACTTTTAAGACAGCCTCTTTTATATAATGAGTAGTTGTTGATTTAGTTTTCTCCAGTACCTAGATATATATACCCATTTAAAGGCTTAATATCGGTGTCTTTCACATTGATAATATAGTAGTATGTTCCTGAAGGTAACATTCCAGAACTTCCAAAAGCGTTGTTTGGTGCAAAGCCACCCCAATCGTTTTGGTATTCCAAGGATTCAAAAACCTTATCTCCCCAACGGTTAAAGATCATGAGTTCAAATGAATAGTTACAATATTCAACCCCAGTAATGGTAAATATATCATTTATGTTATCTCCATTAGCAGTTACTGCATTGGATACTATAATTTCGTCTCTCCCACAGGGAACACAATCGCTGTTCACAATAATGGTGAAATCCACATAATATTTACAGGTACCTGCTGTTGAACTGTAACTAATCAGGTATTCGCCTACTTCTAGGTTGGTGGGGTCAAATATGCTGCCTTCCATGCTAACGTTACCATCGATCAATTCAAAAACACCATTGGTATCGAAAGATTCAGGTAAGTAGTTAACGAGGTTTATCGCGTCATCCTCCACACAGATATTGATTTCAACTTCTTCCGGTTGCGGCTGCATTACGAATATAACCTGATCGAAAGAGGCTGTGTTTCCACAGGAATCAACTACATTCCAAGTTCTTGTAATCATAAAGTCCTCCGTATCTGAAAGTGTAATGGTTTCTTCAGTAAACTCAACTTGATAGTTACCGCATCCACCAGTAAAGGTCAATTGTGGTACTTCTGGGATCTCATCCCCGCACATAAGATTGATTTCTTCCTCATAATCGTTGGCCATTATCGGGCCCGTAGGAGCAATTGTTATCACCTGGGTATGCGTGTTGGGGTTACCAGCACAATCTATAGTGGACCAAGTACGGGTTACGGTATATCCAGTTGCACAATTTGAATCGTTGGTGACAATTTCTTCAAAGTTTACCGAAATATCGGTGCTGCAATTATCCAAAGCAGTCAGTACTGTTGCATCAGGAACTTCGTTGCACATTACGGTCATGTTTTGTGGCAAGGTCTCAACGAATTGAGGAGCATCTATATCCTCAACCATGATTGTCTGTACGTATATTGCTGGGTTACCTGCGCAATCTGCTGTGTTCCAAGTTCTAGTGATTGTATAATTTGAACCACAAGAATCATTGTCCGTAATCTGCTCATCGAAAATAACGGTGATATCCGTATCACAATTGTCAATTGCGGTCAAAACCTCGGCAACGGGTACGTTGTCACATGAAACGGTAACATCTCCAGGAAGGGCCTCAACAAAGCTTGGTGCCGTGGTATCCTCCACGGTAATTGTCTGCACATGTGTTGTTGGGTTACCTGCGCAATCTGCTGTGCTCCATGTTCTGGTGATTATATAATCTGAACCACAAGAATCGGTATCCGTGATCTGCTCATCGAAAATGACGGTGATATCCGTATCACAATTGTCGATTGCAGTCAAAACCTCGGCAACAGGCACATTGTCACAAGAAACGATAACATCTTCAGGAAGGGCTTCAACAAAACTTGGTGCCGTGGTATCCTCCACAGTAATTACCTGAGTATGACTTACCGGATTGCCAGCACAGTCTACCGTACTCCATGTTCTGGTGATTGTGTAATTTGAAGCACAAGAATCGTTATCCGTAATCTGCTCATCGAAAATAACGGTAATATCCGTATCACAATTGTCGATTGCGGTCAAAACTTCAGCAACGGGTACGTTGTCACAAGAAACGGTAATATCTCCAGGAAGGACTTCAACAAAGCTTGGTGCAGTGGTATCCTCCACAGTAATTACCTGTGTATGATTAACCGGATTGCCAGCGCAGTCTGTTGCATTCCAAGTCCTTGTAATGATATAGTTAGAACCACAAGAATCATTGTCCGTGATCTGCTCATCGAAAATGACAGTGATATTAGGATCACAACCATCGATTGCCGTTAATACTTCTGCCGTCGGGACATTATCACAAGAAACTGTAGCGTCTGTTGGCAAGGTCTCTACAAAAGTAGGTGCCTGTGTATCTTCTATGGTAACTATTTGTATATGTTCCCTAATATTACTAATACAGTCGGTAAACGTCCATGTTCTTGTTATGGTATAGTCCATAGCACATCCATCATTCTGTCCGGTAATCACCTCGTTAAAGTTTACTGTTGTGGCACATGTACTTGTCACCGTAATTACTTCAGCGGTAGGTATAATATCGCAGGCTTCAAGCGTAATATCTGTAGGATATCCTTCGTTGCCGTCGTTATCAAGGATATTGACGTTGGCCGTATCATTGGACAAAATAGTTACCAAATTGGTTGAGATATTTGTTAGAATTACCTGAAAGTCCTCCGTATTTTCGATGATAATGTCATCAATGATTGGAATAGTGATATTTTGATTGTTGTTGTTGGCACCACCAAAAGTGAGTATTTGGGTATTTTGAGGAACACCATTATAATCTGCTGCATCTTGGGCAGTTCCGTTTATTGTATAGAATTCAACGGTAAGCTCTTCTTGTACATTTGCGTTAAGACTCACAGGTAGGGAAACAGTTCCCGCATCTTCATCGATATCGATGTTCGTAATGTCGAACTGCACCCCGTTGCCTGTGCCCCCGTCATTGTCGTTTATGGTACCGACAGCGTTGGCATCCAAGATGTCGATAAGGTTTGTGGATAGGTTGGACAGTGCAATGGCAAGGTCCTCACTGTTCTCGATAAGTGAATCGTCCAATATGGTCACGGTGATGCTGTGCTGTTCGTTTGCGTTCCCGGTGAAGTTTACGGTCCCGTTGGCGGATGCCGTATAGTCGTCCCCAGCGATTGCGGT
>JBDWSS010000097.1:0-20200 GCA_039985375.1 Flavobacteriaceae bacterium | reverse complement strand
CAAACAGTTTCAGAAGTACATTTTCAGGATTTATTTGTAGTTGCTCCAAAGTGAACAATAGATAATACAGAAAATCTTCGCTGGTCTGGTACCCAAAATAATTATAGAAGTGTAATTTTTTGCCTGAAATTATTACAACTTCCATTTCTTTTTCTGAAACCTGAACGTAGCATACGGGATTTCCGGAACTTCTGTTCTGGTTTAATAAAATAGTTGTCAATACCGTACCACTATGTTTGAACTCAAATTCACCAAAAAGGTCATAAATGTAATTGTTCACATTAGCAAACGGAATATAAACATTTACCATATCGTAATTGGGTATTTCATCATACACGATATGGTCGTTGGCCATTATCTTTGAATTGAACTTAAGATAGTTGGGTAGTTCCTGTTCGTTAAAGAGTGGTTTTGGGACCAAACTGAACAAGTTGTTTTTATGAACAACAACAACTTCTTTAAAGTTTGCCGCTACAATGCTTTTTTCATTTAAGATGGTCTTAAGCTCTTTTAAGACCAAATATGGTGTGGATGTAGTTTTGAACGTTATTTGTTCAAAGGCTAGAATTTTATTGGAAATAGTATCTAGTACACAAAAAGAAAGTCCATTCAAGCCAACTTGAATGGACAATTTTTTGAAATCACTTTCAGTACTGGATCCAGTGATATTAGTTATCTTTTCTGTCATAAATAGGAGGCCAGTTACCATTGGAACTAACATCGGTAAGGGAGCCAACTTTAATTTCGGTGCCATTGACTTCTTCAACACTTTGATGTGCATTCTCTCTTGCTAGAAGATCTACAGGTTGGTCATATAGGATGATGTCCTTTTTTACCTTAACTTCAAAAACAGGGGCTTTATAGCCTTGTTTATCAATGATATCAGACTTCATTTCAAATTTTCCCCCACCTTGGGCATAAGGAACCTCCATCATTGAAGTATAGCGATCATCCTTTTTGAAAATGGAATCTTTTACTTTGACAAAACCTAAAGTATCTATTATAACAGTATCTTTTTGTAGCTCTATTTGGTAAACTTTATCATATCTCATAAAGGAAGAATCTCTTTGTTGGGTAATGGTGTAGCTTCCCGTATCAATAAATTTGATCAAGCTTGCAAAGTCCTTGGCGAATCTACCATTTACGGTTTTATAAGCCTCTTGTGAATCTCTAATGTCTTTAAGTTTGGCAATAACTTTTGAAAATCGTTCCTTTCTTACCTTATTAAATTCGATTGGAGCATTGATGGACTGATAAATTTTATAGCCTAAGAAAACACTTAGAAGCGCAAATACAATAATAAGAATCGGCTTTATTTTTTGCGGTAAAAATCTATCTATCAAGAATACAAGGCCCAAGGTCAAAAGGCATATAACTAAAACGATAAGGATTAAGTTTAACATACTAATATTGTCTTTCTGAATTAATTTAGCGGTTACTGACAAATCTACAATTTTTTTTTAATCACGAAACTTTTTGCTTTAAAAAACCATGCTATCTTTAGATGCTTATGAATGATCCTACACCATCGGAATTTTTAGTAAAACTAAATGAGAAGTTTCCCCACACCCCAACCATCAAACAAAGGTTGGCCATGGAAAAGTTGGCCCATTTTATTTTAAATAATAAAAAAGAAGAAATTTTTCTTCTAAAAGGATTTGCCGGAACGGGTAAGACCACAATTGTCGGAACTATTGTGAGTAGTCTTTGGAAAGTGAAAATGAGTTCCGTTTTAATGGCCCCTACCGGTAGGGCCGCAAAGGTCATGTCCGTCTATTCCGGAAACAAGGCATTCACCATTCATAAAAAAATTTACTTTCCTAAAAAACAATCAGGAGGAGGCATTCAATTTGTGTTAGCCCCCAATAAACATAGAAACACGGTATTTATAGTGGATGAGGCTTCGATGATTCCGGATATTCCGGCGGATTCCAAACTTTTTGAAAACGGTTCTCTTCTCGATGATTTAATGTTCTATGTATATTCAGGTCACAACTGTAAGTTGTTGTTAATTGGTGATACTGCGCAATTGCCCCCCGTGAAATTGGATCTAAGTCCGGCTTTGGAGGAGGAACGACTTTCCCTTAATTATAATAAGGAAGTAGCTTGTTTGGAGTTGGATGAAGTAATGCGTCAAACCGGGGATTCTGGTATTTTATACAATGCAACCAATTTAAGGGAACAATTACAATCCTATTTTTTTGATGAATTTAAATTTGAGGTAACGTCCTTCAAAGATATTGTTAGATTAATTGATGGGAGTGAAATACAAGAAGCAATAGATACCTCCTATCACCAAAACGGCAAGGAGGAAACTGCAATTATTGTGCGCTCCAACAAACGAGCAAACCTTTACAATAAAAATATAAGGGAACGCATCCTTTTTTTGGACAATGAATTGGCTGTTGGAGATTATATGATGGTTGTAAAAAACAATTATTTTTGGTTGAGACCCAATTCTGAAGCTGGATTTATAGCCAATGGGGATATCATTGAAATACTGGAGCTGTTCTCTATCCAGGAATTATACGGATTTTCATTTGCCGAAGTCAAGGTTAAAATGGTTGATTATCCCAACCAACCACCTTTTGAAACCGTTCTTTTATTAGATACGATACATGCCGAGACCCCATCGCTTCCGTATGAAGAAGGGAATAGATTATATCAAGAAGTTTTAAAGGACTATGATCATGAAAAATCCAAGTATAAAAAGTTTCTCGGGGTCAAGAACAATAAGTTTTTTAATGCGTTGCAAGTAAAATTTTCATATGCCATAACATGCCATAAATCGCAGGGAGGACAATGGGAAACTGTTTTTGTAGAGCAACCATATTTGCCCAATGGGGTAGATAAGGATTATTTGAGATGGTTGTACACTGCGGTTACAAGAGCCAAAAAAAAACTATTTCTAATAGGATTTAAGGATGATTTTTTTCTTGACTAGGAATGTTCTATTTTAGTCAAAATCACAAGTATGTCACCAGATACGGTAATCAGTATTTTTTTAGGTATCGGACTTGCTGCTTCGGTCGGTTTCAGAGTATTTCTACCACTTTTTGCACTTAGTTTAGCCGCCTATTTAGGCGTTTGGGAACTAAATGATAGTTGGATGTGGATAGGAAGCCTTGCTGCGGTAATTACGTTAGGAGTGGCAACATTTGTAGAAATTTTTGCATATTTTATTCCATGGGTAGATAATGCTTTGGATGGAATAGCGGTTCCGTTGGCAGCTATCGCAGGTACTGCGGTGATGGTATCAACAGTGGCCAACTTGGATCCAGTGGTAACATGGTCCTTGGCAATTATTGCTGGAGGGGGAACAGCTACCGCTATAAAAGGTGCCAATGCGGCCGGAAGGTTAACTTCGACCGCAACAACAGGAGGAATTGCCAACCCATTGGTGTCAACCATAGAAACAGGAACGGCGGTAGCCGTTTCTTCAGCTTCCATATTGGCCCCTCCAATTGCAGCTATTCTTGTCATCATAATTTTGGTGATCATTTTTATTATTTACCGTAAGTTGCGCCCTAAAAAATAATGTCATCATAAAAAAACCGTAGTGAAGATAATTTCAATGATACCAGCGAGGTACCAGGCCTCAAGATTCCCTGCAAAACTTATGCAAGACCTTGAAGGAAAACCTGTTATTGTAAGGACATATGAAGCTGCACTGCAAACCGGATTGTTTGATGAAGTCTACGTTGTAACGGATAGCAAAATTATTTTTGATACAATTTCAAAAGTGGGCGGCCAGGTGCTCATGAGCAAAGAAGAACACGAAAGTGGCAGTGATAGAATTGCCGAGGCCGTAGTGGAAATGGATGTTGATATTGTGATTAATGTGCAAGGAGATGAACCATTTATTGATTCGGAAAGCTTGAGAAAAGTTATTGAGGTGTTCAAAACGGATTCCAAAAAAGAAATTGATTTGGCATCTTTAATGACGCCAATTTCGGATTGGGAAGAAATTTCCAACCCCAATACAGTTAAAGTGATAGTGGATAGCCATGATTTTGCACTGTACTTTTCGCGATCACCAATCCCTTATCCAAGGGATGAAAATATTGAAGCCACATATTATAAACACAAGGGAATTTATGCTTTTAGAAAAAGGGCATTGCTCGACTTTCAGCGACTACCTATGCTACCCTTGGAGGCTAAGGAAAAAATTGAGGCTATTCGGTTTCTGGAGTACGGCAAAAAAATAAAAATGGTGGAGACGCATGTAACGGGTATTGAAATTGATACCCCTGAAGATTTAGAACGGGCCAAGAAGGCATGGAAGTGAATTTTAAAAATATAAAAGTTATTGGCTTTGATGCGGATGATACCTTGTGGGTTAACGAAACCTATTTTAGGGAAACGGAGGAACGCTTTACCGAGTTGTTAGAAGGTTATGAAACAAAAAATAAGGTAGATCAGGAGCTGTTTAAAATGGAGATGGACAACCTGCCGTTATATGGGTATGGGATAAAAGGGTTTGTGCTTTCCATGATAGAATCGGCACTAGATTTATCAAATGGTAAAGTTTCTCAAAAAACCATTTCTGAAATTCTGAATCTTGGAAAAATGATGATTTCCCACCCAGTTGAGTTATTGGATGGGGTTGAGGAAGTACTAGATCAATTGGTGGATAAGTACAGACTAATTGTGCTTACCAAAGGAGATTTGTTGGATCAAGAGCGCAAGCTTGAAAAGTCTGGAATCTCAAAGTATTTTCATCATGTGGAAGTTTTAAGTGATAAAAAAGAAAGTAATTATAGCAACTTATTGGAACATTTAGAGGTTAATGTTGACGAGTTTTTAATGATAGGAAATTCTTTAAAGTCAGATGTATTACCTATATTGAATATTGGAGCAAGTGCAGTGCATGTGCCATTTCATACGACATGGGCCCATGAAATGATTACCGATTCTGAACAAGTGAACAATCACTTGAAACTAAATAAACTAACAGATATCCTGAAGTATTTGGAAAATTGATGAAGACGGAAAACAATTTGAAAAGAAACGAAATAAAATTAGCTAACAAAATGGGGTACAGGAACTTTCCTATGGTACCAAGGGTTGTTTTTGGTCAAGGCAGTTTTACTCAATTAGGGGATATTTTAATGCCAAAAAGAAAAAATTCCAACACTCCCTTTATTTTTTTGGTGGATGATTTTTTCGAAAATAGTGATGTTACCTTGTGCATGCCCTTAATGTATAATGACAAAGTATTTTTTATTTCCGCCAATGAAGAACCCAAAACAGGCCAGGTAGATACATTGGTATCTAAAATACGAGATGAGTTTGAAGAATTGCCTTCCGGAATTATAGGCATAGGAGGAGGAACTCTTTTAGATTTGGCAAAAGCTGTCGCCATTCTTTTAAACAATAAAGGATTGGCCCAAGATTATCAGGGATGGGATTTAGTGAGTAAACCATCATTATATCACGTTGGAATTCCAACCATAAGCGGAACCGGGGCGGAAGTGTCCAGAACCACAGTTTTGTTGGGGCCGGAAAAGAAGTTAGGAATCAATTCAGATTTCACTACATATGACCAAGTAATTTTAGATCCAGATTTAACCAAAAGCGTTCCCAAAGAACAGTGGTTTTATACCGGTATGGATTGTTTCATTCATTGCATAGAATCATTAAATGGTACCTATTTGAATGCCTTTAGTCAAAGTTATGGAGAGAAAGCCTTGGAGCTTTGCAAAGAAGTGTTCTTGGAGGATATTCCCAGTAGCGAATCAAGAGACAAATTAATGATGGCTTCATGGCATGGTGGAATGAGCATTGCCTATTCCCAAGTGGGCATTGCCCATGCAATGAGTTATGGTCTTTCCTATCTGTTGGGGATAAAACATGGAATAGGAAATTGTCTTGTTTTTCAGCATCTTGAAGAGTTTTATCCAGAAGGCGTACAAGTGTTCCATAAAATGATGGAGAAACATAACATACAATTACCAAAAGGTATTTGTGCAGATTTAACCCAAAATGATTTTGATATTTTGATAAATGTAGCTTTGGGTATGGAAGCGCTTTGGGAAAATGCTTTTGGAAAAGATTGGAAAAAAATCATGACCCCTGAACGTCTGAAAGAGATTTATCAAAGAATTTAATGCATCCAGAACCCTTCTACTGCTGTTAGCAAAGGAAAATACATGCATAAACTAGCGAAGTTTTTATATTTTAAAGTATTGGGATGGAAACTTATAGGGACCTTTCCCAAGGTGGATAAATGTGTTGTGACTGTAGTGCCACATACTCATTGGATGGATTTCTTTTTAGGATTATTGATTAGAAAAGTCATCAATGAGGAAATCAATTATATTGGGAAGAAGAGTCTTTTTAAACCGCCATTTGGATGGTTTTTTAGATGGACGGGTGGAGCACCAATAGATCGTTCTAAAAGCGCCAACACAGTTGAAAGTGTTGTCAATATTTTTAGAGAAAGAAAGGTTTTCAGATTTGCACTGGCTCCTGAAGGTACCCGAAAAAAGGTAACGGAACTAAAAACCGGATTCTATCACATAGCAGTAATGGCTCAAGTTCCTATAGTTGCTGTTGCCTTTGACTTTGGAAGGAAACAAATCAAAATCTCAGAAGCCATTTACCCAAGTGGTGAAATGAAAGAAGATTTTAAAATATTTCACTCCTTCTATAGAGGAGTAAAAGGCAAAATTCCAGCGTATAGTTTTTAGATTTTCTTTAAAACTTTAGGTTTTGGCTTTTCTAACTTTTTTGTATTCCCCGGAAATACCATGTTTGTACTGGAATAGCTGCTTCCAAAAGTAATTGCCGCAGCATAGACTTGCTGTATGGCGTCAATAACCTGTGCTTCCGAAAGTTCCTTTAATGGATGGGTGTAAACAGACCATAAAATCTCATCACTTAATGCATATTTCACATCTAAAGCAGAATGAAAGTTAGCTACCATGGCATTCAACAACTCTTCTTCTCCAATTTTTTCGCGCTCTACAATTGGTGTGATGATTCGCATCCTATTCGCATTTTCATCAAACACGCAGATAAGCATGGATTCATTGAACAAGAATTGAATGGAATTACCTTTTATACTTACGGTATCTGCCTCTTTGGTTATTATTTGTTGAAGTTGCGAAGGTGACATTTTTTGGCTGTAAATACCTACAGACCACAAGAGGACAAGACATAGGACAAAGTATCTCATGATGTTCATTTTAAATTTGGTCGTTAAACGTTCGCTAGCTTTACTAATTATTTTATTAAAGATAAGGTGTCGCTGTTTATACCGTCCATTTAGTAGGAATTTATTGCGCAATTATTTGTTTTGTTTCCTTGTTTGTCTCCCACAAAAATGCCCAACTATCTTGGTAGGTCTTTTCTTCAAACTTCGTAGGATATGATAATTGAACACCTTAACGAGAGTGTATGCTTTTTATCGATTATAAAACTAAGGGTTGAATTCTGGATTTATTTTTATGTCGATAACCTCGAAACACTTCAAATGAAAAGATTTTTACCTCTACTATTTATTATTTTTTTTACTAAAACCACGCATGGCACCTATATGGTTGCGAACAATGTTAGCGATGCTGCGGGAAATATGGCGACAGAACTTGTTCGCACTGTAAATATTGAAATGACACCGCCGGCTGAACTTTCCATAGTTGACCTCACTTTGGTGAACGCCGAGACAGATGAAGACCTTTTCGAACTTGTTGATGGAATGGTCATTGATGCCAGTTCATTGCCCACCTTACTTCTAGATGTGAGGGCCGACGCGGATATGGAGACCCGGAGTGTTGCTTTTGAACTTAACGGTCCGCAGAGCATAGCAAGGTATGAGAACAATCCGCCCTATGCGCTGTTCCAAGATTTTGGAGGGGATTATACAGGGAACACTTTTAGTGTGGGAAGCTATACATTGATCGTTACGCCCTATTCCAGTGATAACGTTATGGGTACAGCGGGAGAACCTTCTATCATAAATTTTGAGATACAACAGGGTGGTTTCCGTCCCTTTATCACCACCTGGAAGACCGACAATCCTGGTGTGACCGAAGATAATCAAATAAGAATTCCAACTATAGAAAGTCTGGATTATGATTACACAGTGGATTGGGGGGATGGAACTTCTTCAGTTGGTATAGTAGGGGATGCAATGCACGATTATAATGCTCCTGGTATTTATACCGTATCCATTTCCGGCAGCTTTCCTGCTATTATTCTTGCCAACTCTGGCGAGGAGGAAAAATTGCTTGAGGTAAATCAATGGGGCGATATAGCTTGGGGGGCCTTCATTGGTTCGTTTTTTAATTGTAAAAATTTGGATATCAAAGCAACGGACATCCCATACTTAGTTAATGTGCAGGCATTTGGTTCTACTTTTACAGGATGTGAAAGTCTGGTATGGAATGCGTCTGTTGGCGAATGGGATGTGAGTAATGCGACATCTTTTGTTAATTTGTTCAATGGAGCTAAATTATTTAATCAAGATATCAGCAAATGGGATGTTAGTGGGGTAAAAATTTTCAATGGGATGTTAGGGAATGCAAGCCTTTTTAACCAAGATCTAAGTTCTTGGAAGGTGAACAATGCAGAAAGTATGATTAACATATTCAACAATTCCGGTCTTTCCAATGAAAACTATGATAAAACCTTGATTGGCTGGAGCGAACTGGCATCCCTACGGAACGGGGTGCAACTAGACGCTCCGCAGAACCAATACTGCCTTTCGGAAACGGCCCGTCAGAGCATTATTGACACCTATGGTTGGACAATCAATGATGAGGGACTTAGCTGTGCTACGCCGGAGCTAATTATAGTAGGGCTCACCTTGGTGAACGCTGAAAACGATCAGGACCTCTTTGCACTTGTGGATGGAATGGTCATTGATACCAGTTCGCTGCCCACGCTGCTCTTGGACGTTAGGGCCGATGCGGACGATACCACCCAGAGTGTGGCCTTTGAGCTAATTGGCAGCCCTGGTGTATCGAGGTACGAGAACAACCCGCCCTATGCGCTGTTCCAGGACTTTGGGGGCGATTATGTGGGGAACACCCTTACCGAGGGAATCTATACTTTGACCGCCACCCCTTATTCCAAGAACGGCCTTGGAGGGACCAAGGGCACGCCCTTAACGGTCACCTTTAACCTAACGGACTATTTGGAGTGTACGGATGTTACCCCGGTAAGTTTGGTTCCGCTAGGTGACAGGATACATACAGGTGCAAGTTCACTCTTACCCCTGGATGGTGGTTTCCCAGCGGGAGGTACCTATTCCGGTATTGGCGTTACGGGGAACCAATTTGATTCCTCGGTGGATCCCGGAATCTATGAGATCACGTATTCGTACACGGACCCGCAAACCGGCTGTACCCAGAGTGCATCGCAGGATATTCATGTAATTTCGAGCACGATAGCCATAGACCGCCTTGTATTGGTGAACGCCGATACCGAGGAGGACCTATTTGAGCTTACCGAAGGTATGATCATTGATGCCGATGCCCTTCCGACCTTGAACCTTGACATCAGGGCGGAGACGGTATCACAGTCCGAGGCACTGAGTGTGGCTTTCGATCTAACGGGTACCCAAAGTATTTCACGACACGAAAACAATGCGCCCTATGTGCTGTATCAGGACATCAATGGGGATTACAAGGGCAACGTCTTTGAATTGGGCAACTATAGCCTTACGGCAACCCCCTATAGCAGTGATAACGTAATGGGAACAGCGGGAACACCTTCTACCATAAATTTTGAAATACAACAGGGTGGTTTCCGTCCTTTTGTAACCACTTGGAAAACAGATAACCCAGGGACATCAGGATATAATCAAATCACATTATTTACAAATCCGATATCGGAGACCTCCCCTTCACAATCCACGGGTTATTTTTTCCGTGTTGACTGGGGAGATGGACAGGTTGATATTGGAGTTAGAAATACTATCACCCACACCTATGAGCAAGCAGGAGTTTATCAAATTTCAATTTCAGGGGAATACCCTGGAATTAAGTTTTCAGAAAGAGTTTCGGATTCAAAAGCTGAGAGGAATAAAATATTGCAAGTAAATCAATGGGGAGATATTAAATGGAAATCAGTGGGATTTGCATTCGAGGGTTGCGTGAATTTAGATGTTGTTGCAACAGACACTCCTGACCTATCCGAGGTGTTTACTACATATGACTTTTCTGTGAGCTTGTATGGGATGTTTTCAGGTTGTACTTCATTAAAAGGAAATTCATCATTTGGCAATTGGGATGTAAGTTTTGTTAATAAATTTACTGAAATGTTTAAGGGCGCAATATCGTTCAATCAAGATATAAGCAAATGGGATGTTCGCTCTGCTTTTGATATGCAAGATATGCTTGCAGAAACAGACTTTTCCGATGAAAACTACGATAAACTTTTGATAGCTTGGAGTAAATTGCCCACATTGAGGGGTGGTGCGGAACTGGGAGCGCCACAAAATAAATATTGTGAAGGTGCTGAAGCACGCCAAAATTTAATTGAATCTGGATGGAGGTTTAATGATGCAGGACTGGGTTGTGAGGACACTACGGCTCCTGAGCTCACCCTGGTTGGTGAGGACCCTCTGGTGCTCACAGAAGGGGATACATATGTAGACCCAGGTGCAACGGCGGAAGATAATATGGATGGGGATATCACCGCAAACATTGTGGTGGGGGGAGACGTAGTTGATTCCAATATGGCCGGCACCTATATGGTTACCTATAATGTTAGCGATACTGCGGGAAATATGGCGACCGAACTGGTTCGCACCGTGAATATTGAAACTGCACTGCCCGCTGAACTTTTCATAGTTGGACTCACCTTGGTGAACGCCGAGACAGATGAAGACCTTTTCGAACTTGTTGATGGGATGGTCATTGATGTCAGTTCGTTGCCCACCTTACTTCTAGATGTGAGGGCCGACGCGCATATGGAGACCCGGAGTATTGCTTTTGAACTCAACGGTCCACAGAGCATAGCAAGGTATGAGAACAATCCGCCCTATGCGCTGTTCCAAGATTTTGGAGGGGATTATACAGGGAACACTTTTAGTGTGGGAAGCTATACATTGATCGTTACACCCTATTCCAGAGATAACGTAATGGGTACAGCGGGAACACCTTCTACAATTAATTTTGAATTGGTCGAAACGTCTGCAATGAAAATTTCAGGGAATAGCTTAAGCATGTATCCCAACCCAACTAGTGAATATGTTTCCGTAACCTTTGAACAACCTTTAGAGATTCAAAAGATTTTCATTTACGATACTCTTGGAAGACTTTTAAGAACTTATGATGCGGAAATTTTCGGAGATAGTAAATCCTATGAAATAAACATTCAAGACCTCCCTATGGGAACGTATTTTGTACGCACGGAGGATATGCAGGGTAACCAGTTTCAAAAACAAATGGTTATTAGACGATGATTTAAAGAATAAGAATTAAAAAGTGACTTATAACGATATAAGTCACTTTTTTGTTTTCTATTTAACAGATATGCTATTCCCTCATCGTGTGGTATGCGTTCTGTACGTCATCATCTTCCTCAATCTTTTCCAATAGCTTTTCAACATCTAGAACTTGCTCTTCAGAAAGCTCTTTGGTTATTTGAGGTATGCGTTCAAAATCAGAAGATAAAATTTCAATTTCGCGGGCTTCCAATTCCTTTTGAATAGATCCAAAACTTTCAAACGGAGCATATATTAGGATACCGTCCTCATCTACAAAAACTTCCTCTGCACCAAAATCTATCATTTCCAATTCCAGTTCTTCTGGATCTATTCCATCGGCAGGAATTCGAAAATTACAGGTATGGTCAAACATAAATTCTACAGAACCTGATGTTCCTAGACTTCCATTGCACTTGTTGAAATAACTTCTAATATTAGCAACGGTTCTCGTATTATTATCCGTTGCGGTTTCTACCAGTATAGCAATACCATGTGGAGCATATCCTTCAAACAAAACTTCTTTATAATCCCCTTGACTTTTATCAGATGCACGTTTAATAGCACGCTCAATATTGTCCTTGGGCATATTGACCGACTTGGCATTTTGAATAACCGCACGCAACCTCGAATTGGAATCCGGATCAGGACCACCTTCCTTTACGGCCATTACAATATCTTTTCCAATTCTTGTGAAGGCTTTGGACATGGCTGCCCAACGCTTCATTTTACGTGCTTTTCTAAATTCGAATGCTCTTCCCATGAAGTAGTTTGCGGTTATGGATAAAGGCAAATTTAACAAAAAATGCCTCTGTAGTAAAGTGTATTTTGTGCTACTTTCCCTATTTGTTGTCTAATATTTTGCTATGCTTTGGCAAAATCCGACGCTTTTTCGGTAATACTATTTTTGGTATAGAAAAGGGAATTTAGCAACTAAGCGCCGATTGGCTTTTCAAAGGTAGGCCTTATAGATTCAGGTAAACCCGATACGTGTTGCTTGAAAATATTGATTCGAAAATTTCGATTTTTGGGCGAGTAATTATCATTTCATCAAAAAATTAACATAATATTTTGCGTATTGTAGGAATTTACTTACGTTTACATATTAATTGGTTAACCAATGTGGAATACCAATCTGGAAAACCAGATTGAATTTCAACAACATGCACTGAAATTTTAACTTTTAACAATTTTTGAAATGACTAAAAAAAAAATTAAGAATGGTATTAAAAAAGGCAGCGGTTTTGCCTTTATTTTGTTGGTATTGCTGGGCAGTTGCTCTGAAGAAAACTTTACCCAGGAAGTTGCCAGTGATGCAACAGAGGAGTTTGTTGTCGCATTTTTGACTACCTCACAAATTCAAGCTGAAGATTTTGATGTACAAAATGGAGTTCAGTTAGCAGGAGGTGGCTGGAAAGTAGGGTACATAAACAATGGAGATTGGATTAGGTTCGATGATTTTGATTACTCTGGGGCAAACTCCGTAACAGTAATGGCTTCAAGTGGCACAGGTGGAGGAACTATTGAATTCAGGACTGGTTCTCCTACAAATGATTTGCTTGGAGTTGTCGAAGTGACCAATACAGGAGGATGGGGCAATATGGAAGCTTTTACCGCCAATATTGATGATGATTCTGATAATTCAGATTTGTACTTGGTTTTTAAAGGTGATAGCGGTTATCTATTTGATATTGATTCTTTCAATTTTAGCAGCTCCAGTACCAATCCGCCCTCGGATGGTACAAATTTGGCGTTGGGTAAGGTAACGGAGCAATCTTCTACTGCTTATAATGGAGCTGCAAGCAGGGCAGTAGATGGCAATACCTCAGGTGTATGGGGAGGAGGTTCGGTTACCCATACCAGTAGTACATATCAGCCATGGTGGCAGGTTCGATTAGGTGATGAATACGAAATTGGGGAAATTGTTATTTGGAACAGAACAAATTGCAGTTGTGCAACCAGATTGAGCAATTTTGATGTCTTTGTATACAATGATGCGGGAAGTCAAGTGTACAAAACTACGATTATCGATACCCCCAACCCTTCCGTAACAATAAATACAGGTGGTGTGGTAGGATCAAGGGTAAGGGTTAAATTGAAAGACACCAATTCGCTTTCGTTGGCGGAAGTCCAGGTATTTGGAACTGAAGGTGCAGGAAATCCACCCCCTGGAGATGCTAACATACCGTCGGATTTGATGTCCAACTGTAACCAATGGAAAATCACCTATCCTGATGGGGTTGAGGATAAAACACTGTGCGGAGAGGGCAATAATGAATATTTCTATGTTAACGATGATAAAAATGGGATTGTCTTTAGGACTCCTATTAGAAGCAATAATGGTACTACGCCAAACTCAGAATATGTGCGTTCAGAGCTAAGGGAAAGGGAGGAAGACGGAAGCCAAGATATTTATTGGACCACTGATGGAACCCATGTGGTGTATGTGAGGCAGGCGATAACGAATTTACCAGATGTTAAAGACCACTTGGTGGCTACCCAAGTTCATGGGAACAAAAGTGATGGTATTGACGATGCCATGGTGTTAAGGTTGGAAGGAAATCATTTGTTCCTGAGTTTTAACGGTGGTGAACTAAGAGATGACCTCACCGTTAAAAACGGATATGCTTTGGGCACCATGCACGAAGTGATTTTTGAAATAAAAGAAGGGAAGCATTATTGTTATTATAGTGAGGATGGAAACCTTAAATCAGCATACACAAACGGTAACGCCTCCAATTACTTGGTAAAAGATGGTGGCAGCTCTGTTGTTATGGATAAGGACTACGACGATGCCTATTTTAAAATTGGAAACTATACTCAAAGTAATTACGATATTGAAGGTAACCGATCTAACAACTATGGTGAAGTTATTGTCTACGACTACTTTGTGGAACATTAAGGAATAAATTTTAATAAGTGTAAGGGGCGGGTACATTTCCGCCCTTTTTCCTTGGTACCCATATACCCATAAAAGTTTCTAGGATATTTTTTTGCCCACAATTCTTTCTATGCTTTTGGCAAGATCAAAATCATTTTTGGTAATACCCCCAACATCATGTGTATTTAGGTGTACGGTCAATGAATTGTATACGTTTTCCCAATTGGGATGGTGGTTCAATTTTTCACACTCAAAAGCAATACGGGTCATAACGGAAAAGGCTTCCTTGAAATCCTTAAATGTATAGGATTTCCAAATTGTCCCGTTTTCATAATTCCATCCCCTTAGTTGCTTCAGGGATTCTTTGATCTCGGTTGTGTTTAACTTTTCCATAGGGTCGTTTTTCTAAAGGTATTCAAATCAATCTACAGTAATATGATGATCAATGATATCTTGATAACAAATTCTAAGATTTTTGGGAAGTTTATTGTCTTTGGGCAATACCGCCAAGTATCGATCTTCATTGGTTGTAAAAACCCTTTTGAGTACAGGATGGTAATTTCCTATACGCTTTATTACCTCCTTTATAAATTCTTCATGTTGAATTAAATCGATACTCCCCAAATGGAAAATACCCGTCTTGTCCTGGTTGATCAAATAATGTATCTGTTGTGTTAGCCGATCATCGTTGGTAACGTTAACAATCAAATTTGGAAAAACTTCAATAGGTTCGTTGTTTTCCAGAAGCGTTTTTATTTCCTTGATTCTTGGAGAGGTATTTCCAAAGACCATGGGAACCCTTAAAATTGCGGTTTTCTCCTTGGGTAACCGCATCATCATGTTCTCAATTTTGATTTTTAACCGGCCATATATACTTTCGGAAAGTGTTTTGTCAGATTCATAGGATGGGAATTTACTATAGGCATCAAAAACATTGGCAGAAGATATAAAGTACAGTTTAGTATTATGATGGACCAGATATTCCATGATATGCTGATGTGCTTGAACCTGAGCATTAAAATTTCCCCGCAGAGCGGAAACAATAAAATCCGGCTTTATCTGATTAAACAGCTGAAAAAGATCATCTTCTTCAAGATTATAGCGGTAAAACTGTTTATTCCTTGCGAAAGAGGTATTGGAGAAATAGGTGCCATAGGTGTTAAAATACGAGCAAAGATCTTTATAGATTGCATTACCAATAAAACTGCTCGCGCCGAGTATAAGTATCTTTTTCTTCTCCAAATGCTAAAAAATTGATAAACCAGTTTCGGTAGTAAGTTTCTCCAAAGCCATCATTCCCAACTTGGAATTTCCTTTTTCGTTTAATCCAGGAGACCAAGTTGCAATACAAAATTTATTGGGCAGTAATGCTACAATACCACCTCCAACGCCGCTTTTTCCGGGAAGGCCCACTTCAAATGCAAATTCCCCAGCTTCGTCGTAAAACCCACAGCTAAGCATGATGGCGTTTATCCGCTTTACCTCCGGCAATTTTAGATAGGTACTATTTCGTAAACAGTTCCCCCTGTTCATGAAAATATAAAAGACTTTTACCAACTGTTCGCAGGACATGGATATGGAACAACAATGAAAATAAAAATCCAAAACAGTTTCTACATCATTCTCAAGATTTCCAAATGATTTTATCAAATAAGCCGCAGCATAATTTCTAAAACCTGTTCTTTTTTCAGATTGGGCAACTTTTACATCATAGGATATGGAAGGATCATTTGCAATCTGCTGCACATACGTTAAGAAATCCAATTTCGGATTTTTTAGGTTTGAAATGAGAATATCACTAATTACCAACGCCCCTGCATTGATCAATGGGTTGCGGGGAATTCCATTTTCCATTTCCAGCAAGGAGAGATGGTTAAAGGGATCACCTGAAGGCTCCACACCTACACGCTTCCATAAGTCTTCACCCCTAATTGAATATGCAAGGGATAGTGACAAAACCTTTGAGATACTTTGAATTGAAAAGCCTTCCATAAAATCACCGGCACCATAGTTTGTGCCGGTATTGTCTATGAGGGAAACCCCAAATTTACTTGAACTAATACAAGAAAGTTCTGGAATATAGCTAGCCACTGTTCCTCTATCCTTTTGTTGTCCAGCTTCTTTGACAAGATGATTCAGAATGGGTTGAAAGTCTATCATGCTGTTTTATAAAATGGAAGTTTTACAATAGTGGCTGGAATTTGATTTTTTCTTATCTGGATTTTTATTTTGCTATCTACTTTTGAATGTTCAACCTTAACATATCCAAGTCCAATACCTTTGGAAAGGGAAGGTGACATGGTTCCAGATGTTACTTTTCCAATTTCGTTGTCATTATCGTCTAGAATACTATAGCCACTTCGTGGAATTCCCTTTTCTTCAATTTGAAATGCAATTAGTTTACGTTCTGGACCTCTTTCTTTTTCTTTTAACAAGGCCTCGCTATTCACAAAGTTTTTGGAGAATTTGGTCACCCAGCCTAAACCAGCTTCAAACGGCGAAGTAGTATCGTCAATATCATTTCCATATAAACAATACCCCATTTCCAAACGTAAGGTATCCCGGGCTGCCAATCCTATTGGTTTTATTCCAAAACGTGCTCCAGCTTCCAAAATTTTGTTCCAAACCTGTTCAACCTCTGCGTTTTTACAATAAATTTCAAACCCTCCGGACCCCGTGTATCCAGTAGCGGAAATGATCACATGTTCAATTCCTGCAAAATCGCCCACAACAAAGTTGTAGAATTTAATGGAAGCCAGATCGATCGAGGAAACCGACTGCATGGCCTCAACCGCTTTTGGTCCTTGAATTGCTAGTAAGGAATAGTGATCGGAGAGGTTCCGCATCGAGGCACCAATGCCTTTGTTGTATTTTGATATATGATTCCAGTCCTTTTCAATATTTGAAGCATTAACCACCAGGAGGTAGGTTTCATCTTTAATGCGGTATATGATCAAATCATCAACAATCCCTCCCGTTTCATTGGGAAGATAACTGTACTGCGCTTTGCCCGGAAGAAGTTTAGAGACATCATTGGAAGTTACCGTTTGCAGGAGTTCCAAAGCTTTGGGTCCTTCAATGAGAAATTCTCCCATGTGTGAGACATCAAATACGCCAACTGCATTTCTAACGGTTTCGTGCTCTATGTTTACACCGTCATAAGAAACGGGCATATTATATCCCGCAAAAGGTACCATTTTGGCTCCAAGGGATTCATGTACATGGGTAAGAGCAGTTTTCTTCATAATCGTGTTTTAAAAGGATAAAGGTATTCAAAACTATATCAAAACTGAGCACACGAAATCGTATATTACATCGAATTTTTTATGGAAAACATAGTGAAATAGTGTATTTGTACTAAATTGGTAGCTTGTTTAGGAGAACTTCGTTGATTTCGGTGATGTTCTTGAAAAAGTTGCTATTGATGAATACATTTAAGATCTCACTTAGGTTGAGAATAATATCATTGTTTTTTTGTGTTTTTATTATGTTCGCTTGTTCCAGTGATGCAGTACAAATGGATGATGAAATTGCAGAAATGGATTCCATGGATGAAGAGGAAGTGGTTGAAGAAGTAGAGGAAGAAGAAGAGGAGGAAGAAGAAGAGGAAGGAAATTCTGAGGGAGAATTTGGTTTGGACCCGAATTTGGAACCTTGGGAAAACTTTGATTTATCCGATTGGGTTATTGATACCCCTGCCTTTGATGCCAATGATGGTTTATCAGAACGTTATGGTGAACTGGATTGGAGTGATTTGGTTTTAAGTAACTCCCGACCTTTTTTCTTTACACATACAGATGGGGGTATGCGTTTTGTATCCACAGTTGGGGGAGCGCGTACCAGCCAAAATACATCCTTTCCCCGATCAGAACTTCGTGAAATGTTGAGAAGTGGGAATACCAGTATTTCCACTACGGGGGCAAATGGAAATAATTGGGCCTTAGGCTACCAACCGGAAAGTACAGACCATGGAGGCAGAAATGGTGTTTTAAAAGCTACTCTCCGCGTAAACCAAGTTACTACCACCGGAAGTGGATTACATCCAGGGCGTACGATAATAGGTCAAATACATGCTGATAATGATGAACCGGCACGATTGTATTTTAGAAAATTGCCGAACGCCCAATTTGGATGCATATATGTGGAACATGAAATTCGTGATGGAGACGATGTTACCTTTAATTTAATCGGAGATGAGGATTGTGAGGGTAACGGACCAGCAGAAGGAATCCAATTGGATGAATTGTTTTCCTATGAGATTATTAATGAAGGGGAAATCATCTCAGTTCGAATACGTCGTGGTGATCAAGATGGGGAAATAATAGGGGAAGCCACTATTAATATGGAAACACTCAATAGCGGATATGACCTTAGTGACGAGTGGATGTATTTTAAAGCTGGCGCATATACCCAAAATAATACAGGTTCAGATGACGATAGTGATGTGATCACATTTTATCGCCTCAGCAATACGCACGACTCCAATTAAACAGATACCAAAAAAAGCTTGCAATCCAAACAGCGACTTTCTTACCAAGTACGGTTTGTCATGAATTAGCGCGTCAAATAGTATTTAAGGTCTTCATACGTGGCGATGGACACGGAGGACTTCTTTTTGTGCAGTACTTTTTCAATCTGGGAAGGGATGTCCAGGGTTGTTTCAATTGTTCTTTCAACTACGGGAAGAAATTTGACCGGATGTGCGGTTTCCAGAAAAATACCATATATGTCGTTATGGTCCTTCATATATTCTTTTAAACCAAGATAACCCACAGCTCCATGCGGATCCAAAATATATCCCGATTCTTCAAATACCGATTTCATGGTGTTTCTTGTAAGTTCATCATCAAAGGAATAGGAACTAAGGTTTTGTGTTAAGCGTTCAAAATTGTTTTGGTATAGCTTACGTATCCGAATAAAATTACTTGGGTCGCCTACATCCATCGCGTTGGAAATTGTTTGTTTGGATGGTTTCGGTTGGTAATTCCCCGTTTCCATGAACATGGGGACAGTATTATTGATATTGGTTGAAGCAACAAAATGCTTCACGGGCATACCCAGTCTCTGGGCAACCATTCCGGCACAAATATTACCAAAATTTCCAGACGGTATGGAAAATACAATTTCTTTTCCTTTTGATTTGGCCTGCTTGTATGCGAACAAAAAGTAAAATAACTGTGGTAACCACCGTGCAATATTGATGCTATTTGCAGAAGTCAGCTTCTTTTTACGTGTAATTTCTTCATCTAAAAAAGCCGTCTTTACCATGCGTTGGCAATCATCAAAAGTACCATCTACCTCCATGGCAACTATATTTTGTCCCAATGTGGTCAACTGCCGTTCCTGGATATCGCTGACCTTTCCACTAGGATACAGAATCACAACATTTACCCCGTCAACCCCTAAAAAACCATTGGCTACGGCACCACCTGTATCTCCAGAAGTTGCAACAAGAACAGTAACTTCAGCACGTTTATCCGCTGAAAAATACCCAAGACAATTGGCCATGAACCGGGCTCCAACGTCCTTGAAAGCCATTGTTGGGCCATGAAACAGTTCTAAAGTTGCTACATTTTCTTCAATCTCCAAGACCGGAAAATCAAAATCCAATACATTTTCAATGATTTCCTTGAGCACATTGGAAGGAATATCTGCGTTTACAAATTGGTGGATTGCATTAAAAGCAATTTCATGATTGGATAGCCTTTCAATTTTTTCAAAAAAGCCCAATGGTAG
The DNA here is from genome assembly GCA_039985375.1 of Flavobacteriaceae bacterium. GTDB lineage: Bacteria > Bacteroidota > Bacteroidia > Flavobacteriales > Flavobacteriaceae > Flagellimonas. The sequence goes on along the minus strand of JBDWSS010000097.1, from coordinate 149 downwards.
TGGCTCAATTTTTTCAGGGAAATAGAGTCCTTTGTCCGGTGCTATACCTGCAATAACCGCCTCCTTAAAGGAAGCTGTGATAGTTTCATTGTTTAAACTGTAAAATCTCATGGAGCTACGCTAATCTTTTTTACACCTTGGGTGTTAAT
>JBDWSS010000096.1:0-75595 GCA_039985375.1 Flavobacteriaceae bacterium | reverse complement strand
TGCTTGTATTGTAAATATTTTCTTTGATACAGAAATTGCCCCATAAATTCCTGCCAGGGCAACACATCCAAGAAAAAATAGGCCAACATAAATTTGCCATAATGGATCTTTTATTAGAAGTGACCAAACAAGGCCAGCAGCTAAAAAGCCGTTGTATAGCCCCTGGTTGGCCGCCATAGCTTTAGTTTGTTCAAACAAATGTTCCGGAAAATTCCGGAAGACTTTTTTAGCTTTTGTGGTCCAAGCAAACATCTCCAACCATAAAAAATAGAAGTGTAAAATGGCAACGATCAGAATAATAAGTTTGGCGGCTATAATCATATATTTAATCTTTTACTATAAATCGGTCATCAACTGGCATAATAGTTCCGCAGTTGTTACATGTGCGTAAGTCTTCGGAATTATAAAAATAGTTAAAGTGACTTAAAAAGTCTTTTTCAATATCATTTAGGGTGAAATAGGCTTCGTAAAGTTTATGGTTACAACTGTCGCAAAACCAGAGCAGACCATCATCCACATTCATGTGGGCTCTTTTTCTTTCCACCACAAGACCAATAGAGCCATCATGGCGTACTGGTGAATGGGGTACTTTTGCCGGATGCAGGTACATGTCGCCCGGCCCAAGTTTTAGAGTCTTTTTTTCTCCGTCCTCCTGAATATGAACTTCAATATTACCCTCCAATTGAAAAAAAAGCTCTTCAGTTTCATTATAATGGTAGTCTTTACGTGCATTGGGGCCAGCTACAATCATTACAATGTAATCGCCAGCCTCTTTATACAAATTTCTATTACCAACAGGCGGTTTTAAAGTGTCACGGTTTTCTTCTATCCATTTGTTCAGGTTAAAAGGAGCTTTTATTGCCATTGCAAAAGTTTTTAGAAAGGTATAAAAAACCTTTTTTGCAGCATAGGGTTTAACAAAAAAGACCCCTGATTAGCGTAGGGGCCTTTAAACACTTATTTATTGTAATCCAATTAAAATTGATTATTCCACCTTCATAAAAATTTGTGTAAAATAGGGTAGACCTTCTTTATCCAGTTGTACACTTAAGGTAGCATGGGTATAGTCACCTTCTATAGCTTCCTTATGAGAATTGCTCTTTAACCAACCATCAAGAGTGAGCTCAGCCGTACTATAGAATCGCGCTACATTTTCACTTACATCTACAGCATTTATTTCCGATGCTATACCTGATGCTCTTGATTCAAAATTGTCATGACTCAATTTATTTTTTGAGATCATATAATTGTTGTGCTCTTGGGCATATTTGTACGAAGTCGAACTTGATTGCAGTTTGGAAAATCCGATTGAAGTCCTATGGTCATTTACTAAATCAAAAAGGTCTTTTTCCATTTGAGCAGAATCAACAACAACTTTCTCACCTTCAAAAAGTGATTCGGTAAAGCGTTGTTCCTCTTCAAACGAAGACGTTTTGCTGCACATGCTTACTCCAATTGCCGAAGCAATAATCCATAAAGTGTAAAATAATTTTTTCATTCTCGGGGTAATTACGGAGATTGATTCTAATAATCTCCTAATAGTTCTAATGCTAAACTAGTTTTAGAGAACTTGTTCACCAGAAAACATCCATACGATTGCTAATTAATCCGATAAGCTGCAAAATTTTATAAAAAGGCAGGAAATCCGATAATGAAAAGTTACTTTTTATCGATAAAAATCATCGACTATTGGATGCTGAAGCACTTGTTTTTTCATTTTCAAGAACAAGACTGAATACGAATGCCCCAATCTCTTTAACGGGTTCATAAAAAATGGAAGTGCTCTTGGTGTCTTCCCCCACGAAGTCAAAAGAAGATGTAAGGCGCTCAAAGAATATCAACAGTGCTCCAACAATAATAGCAACCTTGAGCATTCCAAATACACCTCCGGCAATTTTGTTTAAGATTCCCAACATGGCAAAATCTGCTATTTTGGTCAAGAATTTACCAGCAAAGTGAACAAGAAGGACAATGGCAAAGAAAGTAACCAAAAAAGCGGTTATTTTTAGATACTGTTCGCTCCAGTTCAGGTTTTCAGCAAGATAGTCCCCAGCAATATAAGAGAAGTGAATTGCCCCGTAGATACCTGCAATTAAGGCCAAAAGAGAAGCTATTTCTACAAACAATCCATTTTTTAAACCTTTGTACAGCCCCCAAACCAATAGTATTCCAATAACAATATCCAAAAAGCTCATAAATTGGTTTTTAACAAATATAGGATATTGATTTGTACCTTTGGCACTACTAAAAAAGGCATGTCAAGAGACGAAAAACTTAAGGAAAGATGGGAACTATTGGTGAAAAAACTATCGGGTCAGTTTGCCGATGGGGATTCCCTGGAAATAGATGGTATTATCTATTTGGTCGGAGTTCAAGAACTTGGTGATTTGGAACGGAGTTTTAAAAAGGATGAAAAAGTCAATTTAATGCATATTGCCATTTGCAGGTTATTGGAGCCTTATGGGTATTATGATTTTGATTTTTTTGATGAGGATGGTTGGCCCCATTATATAATGAAGGAACAACTACCACCGCTAAAAGCAGGGGAACAGGCCGTTTTGATGAAGGAGGCGTTGGTGGGTTACTTTTTAGAAAAAAAATACATTGAATAGCTTCAGCTAAGCGGTAAACTACTTGAAAGAGAGTAGTCATATTATCAGATTTAATATAAACTTAATTTCGTTTGCATTGTAAACGTTTACATTTTATGTAATTTTGATTTTTGCTCCTTTAACTAATTGCTACTTAAATGAAAGAGATTGTTGAATTTTCAAACTTGAACAGGGAAAAAACCATTCAAAAACTTTCCCAAGAGACATTTGATTTGGTTGTCATTGGCGGGGGAATTACTGGTGGTGGAATTGCCTTGGATGCAGCTTCTAGAGGGCTGAAAGTTGCTTTATTGGAAAAAGGAGATTTTGCTTCTGGAACAAGCAGTAAATCGACCAAATTAATTCATGGTGGACTTAGATATCTTAAACAATTTGATTTCTGGCTTGTTAAAGAGGTGGGTTCGGAAAGAGCGATAGTACATAAACTGGCACCACATCTGGTCTTGCCTGAAAAAATGTTGCTCCCATTAATTGAAGGAGGTTCTTACGGTAAATGGTTGACATCCATCGGTTTAAAAGTATATGACATCCTTGCTCAAGTGACAGGAGATGACAAACGACAGATGTTGGAGAAAAAAGAGGCTATGAAACTTGAGCCTCTTTTGCCAAAAAAAATATTGAATGGAGCGGGGTACTATGCAGAATATAGGACAGATGATGCCAGATTGACTATTGAAAATATAAAAACCAGTTTACAACATGGCGCTAAGGCATTGAACTATGCCAAGGTTATGGATTTCATATATAAAGATGAAAAGGTTGCCGGAGTAAAAGTAAAAGATGAGGTTTCAGGGGATGAGTTCGCCATCAAATCAAAATATGTAATTAGTGCTGCAGGTCCGTGGGTTGATGAATTGCGAAGCCTGAACAATTCTAAAAAGGGAAAACGCCTTCACTTGACCAAGGGAGTTCATTTGGTTTTTCCAAAAGAAAAGCTTCCAGTAAAACAATCCGTGTATTTTGATGTTCCCGATGGAAGAATGATGTTTGCCATTCCAAGGGGGAAAATTACTTATGTAGGAACGACAGATACAAATTTCAACTTGGACAAGGACAATGTTAAAACCGATTTGGCGGATGCTATTTATCTGATTTCGGCAGTTAACAATATGTTCCCAAATATTAATTTGGAGATGGAAGACATTATTTCTTCATGGGCGGGATTACGGCCCTTGATTCATGAAGAAGGAAAATCGGCATCGGAGCTTTCAAGAAAGGATGAAATTTTTACTTCAGATTCAGGACTTTTTAGTATTGCAGGAGGAAAGTTAACAGGCTATCGAAAAATGGCGGAAAGGGTCGTTAACCGCATTGCAAGAAAAATAGATGAAGATCATGGCATTGAAATTCCCGAATGTACAACAGACAAAATTCCACTTTGTGGGAGTGCGTTTAAAAAGTACAAGCATGTGAAGAAATACATTGATGAGGTTTTTAACCGAATCAAGGCAGATGGGTTTTCGGAATACGATGCTTGGTACTTGGTGACCAATTACGGAAAGCAAACAGAGATTATTTTGGAAAACTATTCAGCCTTACGGAACAAGGATATTTACTTAAAAATGATTCGCGCCGAAGTTCAATTTACCATAGCTCATGAAATGGTTTTAAATCCTATGGATTTCTTTATTAGAAGAACAGGACGTTTGTATTTTGACATAGATAGCATCAGAAATTATATAGAGCCCGTCCTAGATGAGTTTAAAAAAGCATTTGGGTATAGTGCAGCGGAACTTAAATCTTTTAAGGAAAAAATGGAGGAAGAACTGGAATCGCACTCCAACTTTTCATTGGAGCGCGCCTAATATTACAATCCAGTCATTTCTTGCGCCCAACCAATAATTAGATTAATGGTCCCCTCATCCCAATGGCCTCCGTTTCCTTCAAAGGAATCTTTAGGGTTTTCATGTATGGTGTTCCAATGATCCAAACCAGGATATTCATGTAGCAAATGATCTTCATGCCCATTTCTTTCCAATACATCAATAATCATTTTGTTGTCAAAAGAAGACATGATCCAATCATGGGTTCCTCTCATGATTCTTACCGGAACCTTCACTTGTTCCCATTGCCCTGCCAAATCAAAATCCTGTAACTGTTGGTAATACTGAACAGGCCTTCCATACATATGTGCAGCGGAGTGATAATTATATTCGGCAAGTGCAGGATATTCATTAACCACTTCTTGATAGGTTTTCTTTTGAATCAGCATTCCGTGATAAAGAGGAATGTAATAGTTGTTTATTTTTTCAACGATCTGGGATTCAGTATTACCTTGAAACTGAAGAATTCTTCTTTCAATTTCCAGCATATGTTCATACCATGTTTTAAAAAAAGTACCGTCTGAGATTACTCCGGCCAATTCAAATTCGTTGGCGAAAAGAGGTGCTAAGGCACTTCCCATACTGGAGCCATAAACTATAATTTTCGAAGTATCCACATAATTTTTGGATTTTAGGTCTTTTATTGCGGCACGATATCCTTCTAAATCCATCAAAAAATCCGATTCACTGCAATTGCCCGCACTATCTCCCACACCTGGCTTTTCAATACGCATGACCACCATTCCCGACTTTTCCACCAAATCTTTTATGGTCTGCCCCCAATTGGTGCCCCTGCGACCGCTATAGGTTTCAATGCTGGAACAGCTTAGTCCTCCTATCAGAACAATGGCGGGCTGTTTTCCCTTCTTTTTTGGTCTGGTTATTATGGTGCGTTGGGTAATGCCATATACGCTTGTTACCTCTTCATAATAAGTATCCAGTTCCTGATGGACTTCTTTTTCAAGGGGATTGAATTCTACAAGCACATCAATGATTTTTGAATTTCTAATTGCCCTGATTTTGGTTTGTTTTTCTGCCCTAAGACCATAGGATACATCACTCCATACCTCACCATTAGCAATAAAAGTGTTATCAACCTCAATAATTATATCTGAAGGTTGCAGCCCTGCTTTTTCCAAGGGGCTATTTTTGCTTATGGAAATAATTTTGGCACCAGGAGTGTTAGGTTGTGGAGTACTTATTTTAGCCTCCCAGGTACTTCTCCTACCAAGTAGTTGGGCACTTAATGTTGATTGACTTGCACTTAAAACAAAAGCAATAAACAGGAATTGGAATCTAAATTTCATGAATGTGATTTTAAGTTTTCTTTAAAATTAGATTGCCTAATTTTAGCTAGAAGACAATTTATACATAGGTGCTTATTTTTTATGTCAACAGGGCTCTTACAATGATTTAATATTCATGCAATCCACAAGCTTTTATCTCTTTAATTCAAGAATAGCGACCCATGTTGTTTTTTGGGTACTGTATTATCTACTATTTGGATTGATTTGGGTTGGCGAGGAAGGTTACCTAGCTTCCTTTTATTTGGAGTTTATCTTATTGCCCATTCGGATTTTGGCAGTGTATGTTACCATTTATTTTTTGCTTCCGAGATTTTTACTTAAAAGAAAATTCAAGAGTTTTTTTATTGGATATGGATTGATAATGCTCCTAGGAGGCATAATGCAACGTGTTTTTATCCATTTCTTTTATGAGGAATTATTGTTGAATGATTCAAGTGCAGGACTGTTTAATGCAATGTCGTTGGTAAGGGCGATTATTTTGATAAATACAACAGCCTTATTAGTACTTGGGGTTAAGTTATTTCAACTTTGGTCCATTGAGCACGACAAAAACAGAAGTCTAGAAAGTGAAATCTTGGAAATTAGGTCTAACCGTAAAACGCACAGAGTGGCCTTAAAGAACATACTTTTTATAGAAGGCTTGGGGAATTATGTTACCTATCATTTGGCCGATAAGTCGAAAGTAACAAGCTATGGCAGTATCAAAGGAACTCTCCAACAATTGCCGGATAACTTTAGGCGTGTTCACAAATCCTATATCGTGAATAAAGCATATATAAAATCGTATGACGCTATGACCATAGAGATTCAAGATATTTCCATTCCAAGGGGAAAGAGCATTTCGGATGAGGTGTTGCTAAATTGAATCTAATCCAATCTTTCCGTTAGCTTTCTAAAAACTTTTTTCGGATTTTTCTCTTGGTAGAGTACCTGGTATACCGCGTCAATTATTGGCGTCTTAGATTTCTTTGTGTTTTTTTCATGCAAAAGATGTGCACTTTTGGTGGCATAATACCCTTCAGCAACCATATTCATTTCCATCATGGCGCTTTTTACGGTATATCCTTTTCCTATCATATTCCCAAACATGCGATTTCGACTAAAAGCGGAGTAGCCGGTTACCAGGAGATCTCCTAAATAAGCAGAATTATTGATATTGCGTTTCATCTTATAAACGCTATCTATAAATCGTTTCATTTCCCTAATCGCATTACTCATGAGTACACTCTGAAAGTTATCCCCATATCCCAACCCATGGGCAATACCTGCTGCAATGGCATAAATGTTTTTTAGCATGGCTGCGTACTCGGTCCCAATAATGTCATCAGAAATTTTTGTGCGTATATAATGACTTTTTAATTCTTGGGCCACTAATTCCGCTTTCGAAGCATCAGCACAGGCTATGGTAAGATAGGATAGACGTTCCAATGCTACTTCCTCGGCATGACAGGGGCCGGTGATTACACCTATGTTTTTAAAGGGGATATTATAGTGTTCATGAAAATGCTCCCCAACAATCAACCCGCTTTCTGGAACTATTCCCTTAATTGCGGAAAATACTATTTTATCCGTTAGCGAAGTGCTCAATTTTTGCAATTCACTTGCTAAAAAAGCTGAGGGGATGGCAAAAATAAGGACATCCGAAACTTCAATAACATCATCAATGTTGTCGTAAAACTGTAGTCTGGAAACATCAAATTCCACAGCACTTAAATAGTTGGGATTGTTCCCCTCTAAATTTAAATGTTCAATTGCAGACGCACTGCGCATATACCATGAAATACATTCTAGATTTTCCGAGAGCATTTTTACAAGTGCGGTTCCCCAACTACCACCACCCAAAACCCCAAACCGAAGTTCACTTTTCATTGACAAGAATTAGATGGCAAAACTAAACAATCTAATAATTAGACTGTTAATTATTGACTGTCAGATAGTTATGATTTTTGGCATGGTGCTTGGTTTATTCAAGATGAACCAGAAAAACCTTTTATTATGAAAATTGGAAAACTACTATTCGGAATTTTATTTATTGGCCTTTTGGCCAGCTCTTGTTACACTGAAGTTGTATTTGAAGATGATTTTATAGAAGAATCGCCGTATAATACAACACTGGTATTGGAAGCCTATGATCTATGGTACATTGATATAAATGAAACAAGGGGAAATGGTGAGGTTCCTTTTTTGCAGCGTGCATTCACAATTTCGTTTGACCGTGGAGTCTTGTACGCCAATAACAATATGGTTGGTATTGGTAAAAGTGGAAATGGTTTGGGAGTAGATACCGGTTCATACAGTACATTGAATGGAGCAGTTGAGATAAACCATGATATCGATAATTTATGGTTATTGGAGGTATTTGCGGTAAACAACAACACATTGGAACTGTATGATTCCCATTCCAAAACATCATATATTTTAAGAGGGTACCAGCGTTCCAACTTTGATTATGACATGGTTTTCTATGACAACATCAACTACTTTTTACAGGAATATGAAATTTGGGAAAAAACCTTTACCAGCGAAGTAGGTGCTATCAATGAGTTCGATGACGAAAATTACCTTCAATTTTTATATGGAAGTAATGGCGAATTTTTCAGGTCTTCCATTGATGGCAGTGGGACCCCAATTTCAAACATACAATGGGATTATAAGGGCGATTTCGAGGTTTTTGATGTTACAAATGATGAGACATTGAAAACTTTAACACTGGATTATGACTTCTTGGGCAATGATTATTTTGAGCTCTACGTTATTAATGATAGTACCATTGAACTGTATCATGTGGATAGCGGAACGATATATGAATTTACTGGTAGAGGGTACATTCAATATTTAAAATCTGGAAGTAAAACAGGTAAAAAACGTTCAAAAGTTAAAAATTCCATAATGAACGTTACAAGACAGAGAAAAGTGTAAGGAAGAACTTTAGTGTTCGACTATACAGACAAGTTTTTTGGTTGGTTATTTAGTTGGAGCCGCCTCAAGCATCTAGCTTGGGGCGGCTCTTTTTTGCTTCGCTCCATGCTAGGTCCTCAGGTTGCAATTTTGTTAATTCCTCACCAGTTATTTACTAAATCCTTAATTCTTTTCGTAAATGGTGCCAAACCAAGGATTTGTGGTATTTTTGCGCCCTTAAAATCTAGGGATGAAAAAATATCTAAATCTTTTTGACTTTTCCCAAAAGGTAAACTATCGTACCGAAGTGTTATCCGGACTTACAGTGGCTCTGGCCTTGGTTCCTGAAGCTATTGCTTTTGCATTGATCCCCGGGTTTTCACCTTTAACGGGTTTGTATGCCGCCTTTGTATTAGCATTGGTCACCTCAATCCTTGGAGGGCGTCCAGGAATGATTTCTGGCGCCACTGGTGCTGTTGCGGTAATTTTTGTTGGCTTGATTTTAGAACTGAAGCGTACTTTTCCCGGAATAGAACCTACTACTATTTTGAACTATGTTTTTGCCACGGTGATTATTGCCGGGGTAATTCAAATTTTGGCGGGGCTGTTCCGTTTGGGAAAATTTATTCGCCTTGTACCACATCCTGTAATGTTCGGATTTGTAAATGGGTTGGCCATTATTATTTTTATGGCCCAGTTCCCTAATTTTTATCAAAAAGGAACAGAAGAGCTGTTGTCTGGGGCTTCATTATATACCATGTTGGGCTTAACCCTACTGACCATGCTTATTATTTGGGGCTTGCCAAAACTAACAAAAGCCGTTCCCTCTTCCTTATTGGCTATTATTGTGGTTTCTGCCATTGTAATTGGTTTTGGAATCGATACACTGACCGTTGCCGATACCATGCAAGAAGGAGAAAGCATCAAAGGTGGATTTCCCCCCTTGTCCATTCCAAAGATTCCCTTTACATGGGACACCTTTTTAATCATTGTGCCCTATGCAGGTATCGTGGCAGGAGTGGGGCTTATTGAAAGCTTATTGACCTTGAATATTATTGATGAAATAACCGAAACACGGGGCAGAGGCAATAAAGAATGTGTTGCTCAGGGTACAGCAAACATACTCTCTGGATTTTTATCAGGTATGGGAGGTTGCGCAATGATCGGGCAGAGTTTGATCAATACTTCATCGGGAGCCAGAGCGCGACTTTCAGGGATTACAGCAGCGGTAATGCTTTTGGTGTTTATCATGTTTGGCAGTGGCTTAATTGAGCAATTGCCCATGGCAGCACTTGTGGGATTAATGTTTATGGTGGCTATTGGAACCTTTGAATGGGCAAGCTTCAAAACATTTAAAAAAATGCCCAATTCAGACGTTATAGTAATGGTTTTGGTTACTCTGATAACGGCTATTACCCACAATCTTGCTGTTGCTGTTTTATTGGGAGTTGTTATTTCAGCGCTCGCCTATTCCTGGGAAAATGCAAAGCGGATCCGAGCCAGAAAGCACACCGACGAAAACGGCGTAAAACATTACGAAATATACGGTCCCCTGTTCTTTGGTTCAACCACTTTATTTGCCGAGAAATTTGATATTCAAAACGATCCTAGCGAGGTAATAATTGATTTTAAAGATAGTCGTGTAGCCGATATGTCTGGTATTGAAGCTTTAAATAAGATTACCGAACGTTATGCAAAAGCAGGTAAAAAAGTGCACCTGAGACATTTGAGCAAAGATTGTATTCGCCTATTGAGGAACGCGCAAGATATTATTGAAGTTAATGTGCTTGAAGATCCAACGTATAAGGTGGTTGTGGATAGGGTTAAATAGCTAAAACAAACTATAGCTTAGTAAGAGGGTTATTGAGTTGTATTTAGATACAAGCGATTGCGATCCTGAAGCCAAATTTCTAGCAGAATTAGCTCTGATTTCCACGCCAAATTTATTATTACATTTAAACCCAATTCCTGCCCCGAAGTTGGGGGACGTGCTTTTAAGAGAAATTATAAGTGAACGGTCGAGGGCATCAGTCCTGGTAACCGTATTATCTAAAATAACACTGGAAATTATTGATGCATTAATGTAAAACTTAAAGTTGTCGTCCAAAAAAAAGTAGTGTCTTAATCCCAAGGAAAGGTCAATTGAGGAATATTTTGTTTCATAGGTTTCATCATCAATAATAGCCTTCTGATTATAAAATTGATAGAGAGGTTCACCGAAAAATGCCCATTTATTTTTATTAAAGGGCATTATGTATTCTATTTCTACTCCATAAATAGGAGATAATTTGTCTTGAAAAGATACCACGCGAGGACCAGAAATTTCTGGGTTATTATATTCAAGGCCATTGTTAGCAATTCCTGCTCGAAGATTTAGGACCAACTTTCCTTTTTTCTTTTCTCTTTGCCAATTGGTAAAAAGGACTTTCTTGCAAGTGTTGAAATTCCTAAAAAAATTGACCAAATCTGTATTCTCATATCTAAGTACCGATACCTTATTATCTGCTGCCTTTCCACATTTTAAAGCATTGAACAGCTGTTGTCGAAAATAGTTATTCTCTCTAATTTTAGAGTCTGAGGAAGTATACTGAATGTAGACAAGTTGCTCAATATCCTGAGCAGAGGTGGAATAAAAGAACTTTTCAAGGTTACTTTTTTCATATAAATACAGACTTGTGGAGCCTTCAATCAATACTTTTAAAAACAATGTTTCATTTGTAAATGTTGGATTTCGACTAGTGCTTAGATTGGAAACATTTGAGGAAGATTTCTCGATTTCTACGGTTTTTCGGGTATATCTTAAAACATCATAAACTGTAAATTCTTTTACTGTTTCTATACTAGCATTTTGTATCTCAGCATTTTCTGAAACTTTGTATTCAAATTCCGTTGGATTGTTTTTCCAATCGAGATTTTTGATTAAACACTCTATGCGTTCGTTTCCGTTTGTAATGAAATACCCTTTTTCAAAGTGGATTTGCGAACTAATCTTTAAAGTGTAGACTAGGAGAATGATACTAAAAAATACCTTGGATTTCATAATAAGATTGGTTTGATGTAAAACATAGCGTTTGGCCAAAGTTAGAATTCGAGAAGAATATTTGAGATATAGGACTAGTCTCTCAATCTACCATTAAAAACACTCACTTTAGGGTTAATGGGATTACCAGAAGCCCTCCGCATCATGGTAATTTGGCCTGCATGATAGATACAATCGGATAACATTCCATTGATCATGTTCCAATAAGGATAGGGGGTCTGTTTTTCTCCACGTTGAAAAATGACCTTGAAATTCTCAAAATCGGCAGCAGTTGCACTTGCCATTGCTTGGCTTGCAGCTTGAAGGTTTTTCAAGGTTCCTTCCCGCAAGTCTGTATAGCTAAGCGAAGAAAGATCCCGACCAATATTGGGTTTGGATTCGGGGGCGTTCTTAATCATTTCAGCCATGCCATAGATATGCTGCAGTGTTTCAAAAATCGTTCTCCCATCTTCGGACACCTTATAGTCTAAATCTTTTTGGGTCAATCCTTCCGTAGCCCAGTAGAATCTGAAACCAAGACCATCTATCATTCTGGCCACTACATTTCCAGAACCATAATCTTCAGGATAATCGGGAATTTGATAATAAGGAAGATCCATATGTTGTGCTTGAAGGTTGCTTATTAAAATGAAAATCGGAAAAAATAAAAGTTTTCGCATAAATCAGGAATTATTCAATACATCCCTTATAAAAAGGAGCATACGGATGTATTTCAAGTTTAAAAAGTTTGTTTTGGATAGCTATATCTTTTTGTAGCATGTGCTCGATGGTTTTAAAATCCTTTGCCCTTAAAACCAGCATGCCCGTATCACTATAGCGTGCACCGGTCACAATTATCCGGTCTTTTCTTAATTGGGACAAAAAGCGGGAATGCTCCTTAAAATATAATTGCTCCATAGGGGATTTTTTGGCATCCCAATTTTCTCCTACAGTATATAACGCAACAAAATAAGGGTCATTTTTTTGGGTAGATTCCTGTGCAATCATACAGCATGGGAAAAATAGAAAAAATAAAATTCTCATGGCCTAAAATTTGAGTGATGTGATGTTACCCCAAAAAAGGGAAAGAACACGATATTGGTTTTTCTTTATCGTTTGCTCCAAATCTCATAGATGGGTTGCCCTTTGCTGCTCAGACCAGAATGGTGCCAAGCGTTATCAATTAATTCAAAATTAAACCCTAAACTAGCCCCTACGCGCGAGTCATCACGTGAAAAAAACTCAATGTTTTCTATGTATTTGCCATCTACGGTGGAGTATGTGCCTCCTCCTGTGCCACTAAACTCTTTGGTTTCCGTATTGTACGCAATCCATTGAAACCGTGTTCCAGAAAGTATTTTCATTGTTTTTCGGGGTCTGTTGGTATCCCGTTGCTGAAGTGCGCCATTTCTTTTACGACCAGACATCAGCCAAGCTCCTAAAAGCTCCCCAGGAGTGCCATTGTCAATACGAGTCCAAACCCTTTTGGAATCTTTAGTTTTCAGTTCGTTTTGGGATAGTTCAATCTCAAAGGATACCTGGGTACCTACCCTTTCAGGGACTTTGGTATCAAATTCAATAGTTTCGGTAATGTGTTTGCCATCTAAAAACCATGCACCGCCATTGGTATCGACAAAAGCACCGGTCTTAGCATCAAACCAAGTGGAAACTTGATGACTCTCTGAGAAAATAACTACATTTTTAAGTTGCTTCCCTTCTTTAGTAGTTAAGATGGACTCCCATGCTCCAATTAAAGTTTGGGACTGCATGGAAAAACTAAGCCCGAAAGCTAGGATGACCAATGATATCTTATTCATATACCCATGTTAACCGGTATTCAGTAAGCTTAATCCAAATGCCGTAAATAAAATGTTTTATAGTGTACGCAAATATTCGACTAAATCACGAGCATCAGCTTCCGATAAATTTTGGTTGAGCATTATAGCATTGTTGTACTCCTTTAACAAGGCTTTGGCAATGGGGTCTTCGCGTAACATCCCATCAGGATTGAGAATCATGTTCATAACCCATTCTGGGCTTCTTCGCTCCAATACACCCTCCATGGCCGGACCTATCATACGTTGATCGATCATATGGCATGCAACACAAACAGCACTGAATTTTGCTTCTCCTCGGGCAGCCATTTCCGTATTAACTTCTTCGGCAAGGGAAACGGAAGTAACTGGTCCAATCCCTTTATTGTCCAAATCAACCGGTATGCCTTTATTAGTTTCCTCTTTTTTCTCTTCCGTTTTGGTCCTACTTACCTCGAATCCTTCTTTTTTTTCTTCTTTCTTTCCGCCGCAACTTGCTACAAAAGCACCTAACGCTAAGAATAGGAATAGTTTTTTCATTTTGTTCGGTTCTAGTTTAGTTTGAATTGTTTGTAGCTACTAATATAGTTAATTAGGGACGAATTTTGCTTTGATTTTGTTAAGCTTTGTCTAAGATTCCTTTCAATTGAGATACGAAATCGATTTAGTTCGAGTTAAAAAATTCCAGGGCTCTCGTTTCCGTATAAGTGGTGTTCCTTTTCCCCCAAAAACCAACATGACCTCCATGTTTGGGAACCTCTAAGTTTAGGTTGCCATTTTTTTCCGCAGCGGAAAAAGGGTAACAGTCCTCTCCTAAAAAAGAGTCGTTTTTTGCATTGATGATTAAACTAGGTATAATTATGTTGGGCAAGAATTGTAAGGAACTACATTGTCCATAATAGTCCAGCGCATCTTTAAAGTTATGTGCCTTGCTTGTATAAACATCATCAAAATCCTTTAAGGTCTTAATGCTTTCAATTTCGGATTGGGATATACGTTCTGGAAAGGCCTGTTGCTTTTGTACAAGTTTGGCAATGAGGTGCTTTTTAAATCGAATAGCATATAAGATATTGTTAGGCTGTAATAACTGTTGGCAAGAATTGTGAAGACTACATGGAGTGGAAATTGCCACGGCCCCTTTAATTTCCTTTGGGATTTGATTCCCTTCCCCTAAATATTTCAACAATAAGTTCCCACCCAAGCTAAATCCTTTTAGATAGATTTCCGAATAGTTTCCGCTATTTAAAATGATTTCGATAACTTCGATTAAATCTTGAGTGGCTCCGGAATGATAGGAGCGATATAGCTTGTTGGGTTTACCACTGCAACCACGGTAATTTAGACCACAAACATCATAGCCGTTGTTGGCAAACAATTTAACGCTTCCAGTTATGTAAGGGCGTTGCGCGTCACCTTCGAGACCATGCAACAGCACAACCAATTTTTGTGTGGGAATTTGGGATTTACTCCAATCCAGATCCAAAAAATCTCCATCCTTTAAGGTGATTCTTTCCCTTTTTTGAAGGACTCCGGAAACCTTTCTAAAAAGGCCATAATAGATAGTGGAGAAGTGTGCATTCCTAAAGAAGAGGGGAGGCTTATAGGTTGAGGAAACAAGCGGCATTAATATAAAATATTGTGTTGTGGTTTAACTTTTTCAGGCAAGTTTTGCTCGTCCAGCATATCCCTCAAATCAATTTCTATGGTCCGGCATAAAGCTGTCATGGGAACGTCACTGATTCTTCCTTCAAAGGGATCCTCACTATTGCTCCCAACTTTTTCCATAGTAACAAACATCCACGAGATTAGCACAGAAAAGAAGATCATTAGAACGATATACCACCAATTATGTCCATTATTAAGTTCCAAGAGTTGGGTTTCAAAGACGTTTAAAAGTCCGAAAGGAAGCAAAAGCACAAAAATCCAGGTAAACAGAGTGCTAAAGTAAGCATATTGCCTTGGGAAAGGGGTGTTTTTTATGCGTTCGCACTTGCCTTGAAGATTATACATCTCTTCCAAGTTATTATGGAAAATTTGCTTGTCAAATTCTGTTATTTTTCCTTCCTGTAGTAACGTTTTTAAATGCTGCCCCTGCTTTTTTATAATATGCGTGGCCACATTTTTTCTATTTTCCAAACCGTCCACTTCTTCCGGCGATAGCAACATATCCATCCCGGTACAAACGGGATTTCGTTCGCCATGCCTATCAAACAATCGCTCCACAGCACGGTTTTCCCTTATTGAAAAGCTGGATGGCTGCCTTAACTGGATTCTAAGCGCATTGACCCAAGCAATATGTCGGTAAATTAAACTGATCTGCGCACTTCTATCGTTCTCAACAAAGCTCAGTACGTTATTGGCCCAAGTTCTGGAATAATTGACGATTCCGCCCCATATTTTTCGCCCTTCCCAAAATCGGTCGTAGCTCTGACTGTTTTTAAAGCCAATATAAAAGGCAACCGCTATACCTATAACAGAAAGGGGTTGAAAGGGAATATCAATATGTTTCCAATCAAGTGAATGATAGAGATAAAAGATTATAGCAGCATAAATAATGAAAAAGATGAGGTTTTTCCAGGCATACCTTAGCATAATATTTAAACTGATATTTCTTTTAATGTACATGGGCGGTTCTTTGGTAGTTAACAGTTACCAATGTACAAAGAACCCATCAGTTTTCAATCTTTGGGAAACTGTTCCAAAAGTTTGGATTGATCTTCAATGGCCGTTTTAAATTCATCTTTTAGGGTATTGACCAATTTTGAAACGGGCAGTACATTTTCAATGGTGGTCACCCCTTGACCAGCGGACCATATGGTTTTCCAAGCTTTGGCTTCTGTATCCAGTTCCTTGCCAAAATCAATTTTATGATTCTTTTTTAGGTCTTCCTCACTAATTCCCGCAGCTTGAAGACTTGGTGCTAAAAAGTTTGCATGAACCCCAGAAATTGCTGCCGTGTAAACCACATCGCTTGCACCCGCCTCTATGATCATTTTTCGATATTCCTCAGGAGCCTTACTTTCTTCAGCGTTGATAAAACGTGTTCCCATATACGCTAGATCGGCACCCATTTGTAGTGCTGAAGCGACGTCTCTTCCCGTACTTATGCAACCTGAAAGGAGGATGGTCTTTTTGAAGATTTTTTTTACCTCAGCGATTAAACTCATAGGATTAATGTTGCCAGCATGGCCCCCGGCCCCTGCGGCAACAAGAATTAGCCCGTCAACGCCAGCTTCCGAAGCTTTTTCGGCATGTCTTTTTTTAATGATATCATGAAAAACCAGACCTCCATAGCTGTGAATTGCCTCCACAACTTGACTCACAGCGCCCAAGGACGTTATGACCAAAGGAACTTTGTGTTTTACACAGAGCATAACATCGGCCTGCAACCTCGGATTGGTAGGGTGAACAATAAGGTTTACTCCAAAAGGAGCGGCCTTTTTGCCGGTTTCCTTTTCAAATTGGTCCAGTTCCTGTTTTATTTGGATAAGCCACTCTTCAAAACCTTCACTGGTGCGTTGGTTCAATGCGGGGAAAGTCCCAACAATACCGTTCTTGCAACATTCAACAACCAATTTTGGACCAGAAATTAAAAACATGGGGGCCGCAACAACGGGCAGGGAAAGATCTTTGATGAATTCGGCTTTTTGGCTCATGGTATTGTGTTAAAGTGCTTTTAAAAATAAGACTAAATCTTGCAAAAGAATTGCATAGTTTTTAAAAACTATGGTAATTTTACAATTATTATGCATGCATAACAAATAATGGACTATGTTTTTTAAGGAATTTGAGATACGTTGGAGCGATCTGGATGCGAACAGGCACTTGGCCAATTCGGCTTACATTAATTTTATGAGTCATACGCGTATGGCTTATTTGAGACAGTTGGGGTTCAATCAAAAATCTATGGAGCAGTACAGTATTGGACCGGTGGTCTTTTATGAACATATGTACTACTTTAAAGAGGTATTTCCCGGAAAACCTGTTAAGGTATCTCTTGATTTTAAAGGCATGAGCGAAGATGGGATGTTTTTTGAATTTGGACACGACTTTTACGACGCAAATGGGAAAAACTTTGCCCACTGCGAAATGATGGGTGCTTGGATGGATCTTAAAGAACGCAGATTATCCGCTCTGCCCAAAGTGTTTATGGACGCCTTTGGCAAAATGGAGAAAGCCACCGATTTTAAAATCTTGACAAAAGCAGATACCAGAAGATTTGCAAAAGTACCAAAGGATTTGTAAAAAGGGCCACTGGTATTTTACCCAGGGAAAAATTTCGGCTTAAAGGCTTATAAACAACTTTTAGTCTATTTCAACATATTCAGATTTTCCGTTGGATAGATCCCCGTTCAGCCAACGCCAGTCAAATTTTAATTCCAGTTTTCCATTTTTATTCAACGAAATTGTACCTGTGGATTGTCCTGCTTTTAACGCTCCATCTGTTGTCAAGCATTGATAAAGCAGTTCAATATTGAATTTTTCGGTTTGCTTTCCAATAAGATGACCTTCTTGTATTTTTCCTCCCTTATATGTTCCAGTAATGGTCTTCCCTTTTTGGGAGTAATGGAAAATGGTTTCATCCGATGCTAGGCCATTTTTATTTACTGCGGTTACAAATTTCTTGTTGTCTAAATTCAAAATAATCGTTTATATGTTTGGATAGCTTATTTTTTGATTCCCGCGGTAATATGATATTGTAAATCATTTTCTTTTGGAGGAATGGGACACGAATATTTTGGATCGTAAACGCAATACGGGTTATAGGCTTTGTTGAAATCTATCATAATGAAGTCTTCATTGGGTACTTCCAAATCAATAAACCTTCCGCCACCATAGGTTTCATTTCCATTGGTTAGGTCCGTAAATGGAAGGAACAGATAATTTTTGTATTGATTCATTGCCCTGAGCCTAAGACTCTGATAGATATTTAATTTAAATTGTTGGTTGTCAATTTCAAAGGTTGCAATACCATATATTTCATATGTTGGAAGCCTTTCTGTTGTAGTTTTCATTAGAAAGGGAACTGGGGTCTCCACCTTTTCAAACCTTGCTTTCACATTAAACTTTTCATTTATTGGATAAAAAACATGTCCCTTAAATGTCTTCAAATCTTTTTTGGTTAGAGGCGATTTTTCAGGGTTCTTGTACTCCTCATTTAAGTGATTTTGAAATTCAAGAATTGAATCCTTATGGGATTGGGCATTAACTGCACATATTTGTAAAAAAATTAAAAGGAATAACAGTCTCATATAAAAGCTTGTTTAAAATTAGTGCTCAATTACCGCAAGTTGGCCGCTTACAAAACACATATTGTTCACAACTACGGCATGGCTGATCGGGTTGGACCATTTTGGGAGCCCTTCTCCCGAAACAATATATTTTTTACTGGTCATGAGCTTATTTCCATATAAGTGTTTTCAACTTGAACACAACGGCTTGTTCCGTTATAGCCACAAGTTAATAAATAAGCGGGGTTTTCCGTTTAGGAAGTCGGCCTCACTGAAATTTAGATTTCGCTTGGGGAAGCTTTTTTATTTCTTGATACGGAGCTTCGATGGATTTTCTTATACCTTGGATTGAGTTGCGATAATTTTCGATAGAAGCGTTCATTTTAAGAGTTGTTCAATGGCATTGATTTTGCGTTATTGCTCTTTCTTTTTGTTGTTTTTAAATGATTTATCAGGATAAGCTGGAGGGGCAGGCACTTCCCTTGGATCTTCTTTGATAAGTTGCTGGAGATGCTTAATGGCAGCATCAAGTTGTGCATCATTTCCATTGAAGGTGGCATGGGGAAGGTTGTCTACTTCAATATCGGGAACAAATCCATGTCCTTCAATTAACCATTTGCCATTGTCACCATAAACTCCCATCATAGGAGCTCTAGCCAATCCATTGTCACTTAGTCTATTTCCACTATGTAACCAAATCTCACCACCCCAAGTTCTAGTTCCTATTGTTGTACCCAATTCCAACTTCTTGAAGCCATCAGCAAAGGCTTCCCCATCGGAGTATGTATTTTCGTTCACCAATACTACAATGTGGCCTCTGAATGCATAGGGCATATTCCAATAAGGCTCACCGGATCTTGCTTTCCAATACATCCATGCTTTTCTCAAAAGTTTTTCTAAAATAAAACTATCGATATTACCTCCAAAATTGTAACGCACATCAACGATTAAGCCAGACTTGTTAAAAACGGGGTAGAACTCACGATAAAATTGACTAATGTCGTTCCTGCCCATAGCCCTTAGGTGCAGATAGCCAATTTCCTTTTCACTTTTTTGTTCTACATCAAGACGATTGCCATATTCCCAATCGCGATATCGTATATTGTACTCATTAGCTACTGGCTTGACTATGATATCTCTAGATGAAGTGCCGCGCATTAGTGTCATTCGTACCTGTTTTCCAGCTTGATTACGAATCAATTCACCCATATCAATTGCTGATAATGCGTCTCTACCGTTCACTTGGGTAATTACATCTCCAATCCGTACATCTAAATAGGGATCATCCAGTGGTGATTTTTCATCAGGATAGTCTGGGTCAACTTTATAGATATACTCTATTTTAAAACCCTTGTTTTGCGCATCTCTACTAAAAACGGCACCTAAACTAGACACTGAAATATTATTATCATCACTTCTTTGATCACCACCTCGTACGCTGGTATGCAAGGCAGACAGCTCGCCAACAAATCTTCCAATAAGATCAGAAAGCTCATTGCGCGTAGTAACCCGATCTACAAGCGGAAAGTATTTGGCATGCATTGCATCCCAATCTACGCCATGCATGTTCTTATCATAAAAATAATCTCGCTCCATACGCCATGCATCTGTGAATATCTGCTTCCAATCCTCTTTAGGTGTAATCGAGAACTTCCATCCACTCAGGTCTATTTTACTTTTTGATAGATCACTTACTTTGGATGTTCCTGCATCTATCATATGATAATTTGATCCTTTTCTTACAAGAATTTTTTCACCATTGGCTGCAAGTTCGAATGAATTAACTTCGCTCACCATTGTTTTAAGGCTTATATCTTCGTTTTCAATTTTCACAAAAGATAAATGCCTCTTAGCGTTGAGCCCCGTTTCGCTTGACATTACGTAGATCGCTTTTTTATTTACTTCAAGACCACTATAGTTACCGGGTTTGATGGGAACTTCTATAATCCTATTCTGAATTCCAGCTTGATCTATGATGACTTTTACCTTATCTTCATTTTCCCCACTCTTGTTTTTCTTCTTCTTATCCTTTTCTGTTGATGAAGGAGTTTCTTTCTCGTCATTATCAAAAAGTTCATCGTTTTCTCTAAAAGGGGAGCGTGTTCCACTTTTCAATGCTACGTGATATATCTTTTCGCTAGCGTCAAAGTAAGGTTCAGGCTGTCTTGGCCCCCAAGGGCTACCAACTAAAGAGGTAAAACTCCTATCGGAAAGAAAGTAAATTAACTTACCATCTGGGCTCCATCTCGGATCAAAGCTATTGGCTCTATCCGTAGTTAGGTCAAAGGAAGCGCCCGTCTCTACATTGTAAATCTTGATTTGTGCCATGGTATTGGAAGCCGATTGCACAAATGCCAACCATTTGTTGTCAGGAGACCAAGAAAAATCTCGAATACCTTCTTGGTTGGTGGAAATCTTTGTACTCACACCACTTGAGATATTGAGTACATACATATTGTTCTCTAGATCGTCATAGGCAATCCATTTACCATCAGATGAAGGCTCTCCCTGATATCTCAGGAGATTGCCATCTTTAGTAATAAGCTTTTGTAATCCCTGCCCATTTGATGGCATACTAACAAATTCAAATTCTCCCGATTCATCTGAAAGGGTGTAAATATGAGACCCATCATGTGAAAACACTGCGTCACGATATCTTACGGCCTCCTTATCTGTAAAAGATACAAATCGCCCAGACTTGACAGGGGCCACAAAGACTCTTCCCCTAGCTGTGATGGCTATTTTCCCGCCGTCTGGAGATGGATGTACAGCAGTGATGTATTGAGAGGGATTGTCGTCCCATTTTTGTCTTAGTTGATCCAGATCGGATATTAATTTAATATTGATTTTTTTGCTTTCACCCGATGCAATATTATGGTGCCATAAATCCGCACCCATTTGGTAAACAATATTACCATTGGAGATACTTGCGGAGCGAACGTCAAATTCCGCGTGTGTGGTGTGCTGTTTAAGTTCTTCTCCATTCTCATCCATGGACCAGATGTTCATTATCCCGTCTCTATCGGATATAAAATAGACCCTGCCAGAAAACCAAATGGGGTGATGATTACCCCCCACATAATTAGTGGTCAGTTTAACAGCTTCTGCTGTTCCCTCAGTATATTTCCATATTTGTCTTGCGGTACCGCCTTTGTATCTTTTAGTCACATTTCTATGGTAGGCGGGTCTTACGAAAAAGACGGTCTTGCCTGTGGCTTCATACGAAGCTTCGCTAGCTTGAGCAAGTGGGATTCTTGTCTTTTGCATAGTCGCAAGGTCAATACTTACAATTTGATTGTCAGGTACTTTGGAAAATGCAGTGGTACTGTAGATGACCTTGCCATCGGGCGTCCAAGAATTGTTGACAGATGCATTGCCTTCATAGGTCCATCGTTTTGGCAATCCTCCCTCCATGGGCATGGTATATACCTCAATGGGTCCTTCATAACTAGCTGAGAAAGCAATGGTCTTGCCATCAGGCGAGATTGAGGGGAATCTTTCTTCTTCTGGATGTGTGGTAAGTCTTTGTGCCAATCCTCCAGTTAAAGGAACCTTCCAGAGGTCGCCTTCTGCAGTAAATACGATAGTGTTGTTGTTTATTGAAGGAGTTGTGTAATAGCCCTCAAATCCTTGTGCTTGGGCATTAAAATGAAAAAAAAGACCAATGCAAAGTGTTAGGATGGCTTTTGGTATTCGATTGATAGGAAGTATATTCATGACTTTTTGATTGAATTGATGGTGGAATTTAAGCTTACTAATTAACAGAAGCAATATTTTTACTATAAATTATACCTACTTTTTCGTACATGGTCAGTACAGGGAATGACCTTGTCTAGATCAACTATGTATCCCCTTGTTATTTATGGGTATCTACAGCAAGTACCTTCCCTGCTTTCATATCGGGAAGTAACAATCTGCCTTTTTCCTCTTCCAGATAAAAATCTGCGGCCGATTGTAGACCCTCTATCAAAACCGTGGCCTCTTCTGTTTTTCCGTCTATTTTCCAGACTTTACCTTCTTGCCAACTGCTTACGTAATAATCCCCGTTTTTATCTTGTTCCACGGCATCAGCACCTCGGAACACCCCTTTGAGTGGGGTCATTTCACCATTTTTGTTCACCAAAACATTACCTTTGAAAAAAGAGGCAATCATAAAGTTTCCGTTGTTGTCTATGCCCACACCATTGGGGTTGGGCATCAATTCTGAGGTGTTCTGGGCTATGGATATGGTTCTGTCAAGGCCCACATGATAAACACGCCCCAGATTGGGGACCCGTTTGGCCTCTTCACTATCCAAGGGCCATAGATTACTATTTTCATCTCGCATGAATTTAGTGGCTCCCATATCCACGATATAGATTCCTGTACCTTTTGCATCCAAACTGACATCATTGAGATACAGCACTTCTTCAGGGAAATCCGTTTTGTCCATAAACACTTCCCCATTACCATCTTTATCCACTTTCCATACGCGAGTTACATCGGAAAAGTAGAGGTGGTCATTTACATATACAATGCCCTTGGGCTCATCCGCTCCCCTAAAAAATGGTTTTACCCCATCTGCGGAGATTATATTCACGCCCCCGTCTCCAGTTTCTTTTGCGTTCATTACCGTTACAAAGTAATTGCCCTCAAAACCTTTGGTAATGCTTTCCGGTCTGGTCCCCACATCTACTGGGAAGGCAATGGGTTTGGTTTTCTCTTGGCCATTGGCAAAGAGACAGACGGCTAATAGGAGTAGGAAGTTGTTGTGTAAAAGATGGTTTTTGTTTTTCATTTTCTATATTGATTATCTCCCAATTTAGCACATTAATTTCATTACTTCATTGCTTCATTGCTCTTTGATACTTTTGATTGTCACCTCATATGCATTAATATCGAGCAAGAAGTCCACTTTTGTGTGCCGCTTCTATTTCTTCTGGCGTAGCTTTATTGTCACTGTTGGCATCAACTAGGTCGAAGAACTTATCAAGTCCAACTTTACGATAACTACGTCCTTCTTGATTGGCATAATCAATAACTTCTTCTCTAGTAACCACACAGTCGCCATTGGAGTCGGTACCATTAAAACTATGATTGGGTTTCACCTTTGCAAACTCCGCATCACTTAGTTTTCCATCTTTGTCTGTATCAAATAAATCAAAGAAGTTGAGGATGGTTACCCTTCTGTACTCTCCTTGGTCCATGAAAGCTTCCAGTTCTTCCCGTAACACCGTTCCATCTCTATTTATGTCGGCATTGTCCATAGGTCCATGTTCACTGCTGCGCATGGGTCCTTCCTTTAAAGCTTCACACGGATTATGTTGGTCTGCTCCTCTAGGCGGAGGCGGCCTGTGCCCTTTATCCGGCCTAGATTCTTGTTTGGTAATTTGTTTTACGGATTTTTTACTATTCCCGGCACAGCCAAATACTAGGGCAATACTTAAAACGATTAAACTTGTATTTAAAATTTTCATGTGCTAGTTTTTAGGTTTAAATATATAGATTATCACCCTGGTTATTAGTTAAATTATCAGTATTATGGACTTGGGGAGGTTTAATTCAACGTTTTAAAGCAAAGTGTCCGGTAACGACCCTATCCCCGCTATCCATGAATTTGAACCAATAATCAGAGGACGGCATATCAGCACCGTTATAGGTGCCATCCCAACCAAAATCGTTGGGGGTCAATACTTTTAATAGCTTTCCAAGCCTATCATGAACATAAACGCTGGCATTTAATTGGGGGTCTAAACCCAGAATATGCCAAGTATCATTGTAGCCATCGCCATTGGGGGTAAAGAACTTGGGATAATTTAAAACGAATACTTCCCTATTTGCCAGGCCACACCCATTTGCCTCCCTTACAAAAACGGTATAAACTCCTGCCGATACATTTCTGAAAAAATTGTTTTCCTGATAATTCACCCCATCAATGGAATATTCATAATCCCCATTCCCCGTTACTTGGATTTCAATATGGTTGTCGTCATTAAAATCTATGATAACAACATCCAAAATAACGGGTGCTTCAGCTATTTGGACCGTTACGGTAGCCTGTACAGGATCGCAATAACCGTTATCAACGGTATAGGTATACACTCCCTCTGGATCGAGCAGGGGGGCAAAAATTCCGTTTCCCCCACTTAACGATGGCGACCAATTGCCTCCTGGATCGGGAGTGCCCCCCAATGCATCAAACAGGTCTCCGGGAGTGCCATCAAAACAAAATACCTGGGTCGCATCAAGACCGGCATCGGGGATTTCAATTACAAAAAGATTGGCACTGTTGGAAAAAAAGGCACTATTACAAAAACTGAATGTTGCCCTGAACAAGGCACCGTTAAGGTTCAGGGGAGTGTTCAACAGGGTTAGATTTTCTGACTGCGTACCTTGAAAAGTGGCATTGTCCGTTATATCGTTCCAGGTTGCCCCCATATCCGTGCTCATCTGCCATCGTTTGATGCAAGCATAAAAACCGGCTCCAAAGAGGCATTGCCCACAACGGCATCCGAGGAAAACGTATTGGGCATATTGCATTCAAAATCACCAGAGGAAAAGGTAACGGTCGCTCCATTTTCCAAGTTGGTAACTGTTGCCGTTATCTCCGTATTATAACAGACATTTGAGGTCCAGGTTGTACCTATTCCAGTCCAAGACCCTGAAAGCCCTTGTGAAAAAAGGGAAGCGGATATCATAAAAAGGCAAATAAAAAATGCTGTTTGCAGTATTTTTATAATAGTGCTAAATGCTCGATTGGGTAAGTGTCCTAAGTTTATGGACAAGGTTTTATGAACTGTATTTTTGCCATCTTTGGGAAGCATAAGCATTCTACAAATTATTGTAAGCTTTTTTGAACAATTTGGTTTAAGTTCTGGGTTTTCAATGGTAAACCTTCCCGGTAATTGATGGATAATTGTTATGATCAGGTCAATGATCATGCAAATCCATTAATGGGTTAATGGGCAGCTATTTTTTAAGGTTAAATTAGGGAAGTAAAGTTTTAGGGTTGCCCGCTAAATCTTTAGCCGGAAATACGGGTGTTAAAGTTGTAGGATTGCATCTATGGTAAGACGCATGGTCAGAGTTGAAAGCTAAGCTTACTATTTAAAATTGTGGTCCAGTGCTTTTTTAAGTTGTTCAGGTTCTGGAGTGCCGACCATCACGGATTTTCGTTCCCCCTTGCTGATGTATTCAATCTTTACCGCTTTTGAACCCTGAATGTTGTACAGCATTCCTTTTGGGGTCATTCGGATTCCAAGTCCCCAGTACCAAGGGGTTTTGATTACTTCAGAGCGTTGCATTTCATCCATGTGAAACTTGATACGGATAAGTCCGATACCATAGGTGAGTTTTAAGGTTGATCCGATAAGTTCAACCGTTAGTTTGTAGAACAGAAGGCCTATCACCACAAAAAGAAACGCGAAAACACGAAATACAAGGAAAGGAAATGGGTTATTTTCCCCTTGGTTCACTTGCGCCACATTGATGAAAATGATTGTCAGCCCAAATACCAAAATTACGATCCAACCTATCTGTGATTTCCTGTATTTCATGATTTCCTTAAAATTTACCCAAAGTTACAGCGTAAAATACGTTTTAATCCATGTTTACATTGTGTTGAAGTCAGATTTTGCTTTTTTGTTTTTCCCCCAAGCTATTACTTTCACCCCTCTGGAATAATGGACTTTGCTCGGTTTGCCATTTATTAATCTTTCAAATCTTGAATAATTAATATCTAATTTCTGAAGGTCAATTGTATTAATTGGCCATTCCAGATGATGAATTTCAAATGCGTTGACCCACTTTTCAGTATCTTGAAAAAGCGCATATCGCTCCGTTAACCATTTGTCCAATTCGGTCTTTTCGGCAATCTCCTTACCAACTCTAAATTTGATATCAAGGTAGTCATTAAATTTCTGGTTTTGGGATCGATATGTTTTGTTGGTTCGTTTAATTTCTGAATACCTATAGGGAAGTTCTGAAATTCCTTTTGCTATTTTACAGGACAATCTTTTTCCACCTTCTATGCTCAAAAAGTAAACACCAGTCTTCTTATTTGATCTAACGTACGTCCGAATATTTATTTCATCAAAATCCGATATTGGCGAAAAGGAAGGTAGGTTTCTTGGTCTTATCTTTTCCATGGTAAAGGCAACTATCGAAATCCAAGGTTTTCCATTGTAAAGATCAATTTCCAATTCTTTGGGCACGAATTTTTTTAATTCGGCAATCTCAACTTGATAATGAAGAAATATTGCATTGTTCCATTCTTGATAAAATTTCCAATCATGAGTTGGAATTTCCCATGGTCTGTGACTTGTGGTTTTTAATACTTCTTGGATTGTCATTTTTTAAATTGACCGCAACTTTATCGGTCATAATTTGGTAATGGAAATTCGTCGTATTAAAATTAATGAACTTTGACTGAACTTAGAAAACAGCTATTAATTTTAAGTTGTTTTTATTTGGGATTTATCCCATATGCAAACCTAACAACCTTCATCCCCCATAGGGACAAAGTTTGCTCCGCCTCAAGATTGGATTTGCCCTTATATACCTGTAAAAGGTCATGAAAAGAACGTATATAATTGGACCAAAATTTTCCTTTTGAATCCTTGAGAACAAAATAGAAACCTGCATCCCCAAATCTATTTCCCGATGAATTAAGTTGTAATCCCCCATTTGGCCCAACACTGGGGTGCATAATAACTGTGGCATTTCCGTTGGGCAGCGGAAACGTAGCTTTAACACAAACTTTTCCCGATGGGAGCGAACAAATCCCGTATATTCCAGAGTATAACACTTGCCCCGAAGATTCAAAAGTACGGTGCCAAACCGTGTATTTTATCTTGTTGGTTGCGGGATCTGTAAGGGTTATTATTTCGCTGTTTATTTTATCGGAGTTTTTCAGGTTTCGTATGGGAACATTCAGCTGGTTTATCCTTCGGCTAAACAATACGTTGACCAACTTTCCAAAAGTTTTGAATACGGGATTCCATCGCACCGAGAACGTTAACGTATAGTTGGCCGTGTGTTCATAAAAGTCAATTACCATGGTAGATAACTGGGCGTATTCCACATCTGAGAAATTCAATGATCTTATTGAAGATATCAACCCTTTTGAGGATACGTTTCGCTGTATGGTAAGATCTTCTTCTTTAGCCAAGTGATTAACAAAACTATCACCAATGACACCTTGCTTGCCAAAGGGTCCAACTAACCATTGATGCTGTTCTGGGGTAATGCGTTGGCCCCATACAATTACCCATTGTTGTGTAAACCAATCTTGGAACTTTTGAAATGGATAGGCAAGACTCATTTTAATTTATTGGAATCAATGTTTGGAATAATACTGGTACGCCCCTGCCATTTGCCATATTCCCCTATGGGTTTAAAGCGGAGGGTGGTAAATTGATAGTGGAAGTTTTTCCGTTTCCTTTCCTTCATGGCATTGGCATGCCTTTTTGGTTTGTTTACCGGACTATGGCCATGGACCATATTGGTCATTTCTTTTTGCGATTTCCAAATTGAAAAAGTTGAAACGGTTCTGGGAAGCCGAATTGCCGCCAAGGCAAAAGTTGTACCAGGATGGTCTCTTACCAACTTTTCCACAGGTCTTCCCCAATGAATAAATCTGGGAACATGAAAAAGTTTCATACGTGCTAAGGTAACGGCAACAACCGCTTTTTCAACATCGTTTGATACCTTGGATTGTATTGGAATTTCAAAACTGTCTATACGGCCCCATTGTCGTAAATAACTTAAACGGCAATGCCAACCATTTGAAAGTATCTTTCCAAATTTCTCTTTTTTTAGAAAAAGATCTATTGCCGATTCATTTTCCCATTGGGCAAAAATGGCCACTTGGCGTGGAAGAATGCGCTTGTAAGAAAATAAGGGAGCGCCGAGTGTCATTCCGGTCATGTATTCTGCATGGATTAAACCATTAACATGGTCCAAGTTAGGTTTAATAAAGAACCTCTTTAGCGCCAAGCGTAGTGAAATTTCGGCAAGATGGAAGGTAAAAACACTCATATGAAATATGATATTGGTATGTTGGTCAATTGTATTCAATCAAATCCTTAACTAAAGAATTCTTCAAGAATCATGTCAAAGTTGTAAAAAGAAATTCAAAATAGCCACTAAACAGTAGTAACAAATGTATTGCGAACGTGATTTCTTTGTTTCATGAACAAATGAGTGGAAACCAAAAATTTCAGCTAGTGAACGATTCACAAAAAGAACTATTGTATCAGATGATCATAGAGTGCTACGGCTCCCTCAACATTCTGATCTCTTAACAGGGCAAAAAAAGCCTCTTTAAGAGGCTTATATAGGCTTAATATTCCCAAAATTATTGGCTTGTGCAACGGTTGCCGTTGTTAGCTGCCGTATTTTATTTTCAATTCTAATTTTTCAATCCTTGATTTGATGGCTCCTTTATTTCTTCCAAATAACGAACATAGTTCAGTGATAGATTTCTTTTCGCAAAAATGAAGTTCTAACATTTCATCTTCTTCAATAGTCCATTTTTTGTATGCATTTGCATGCTTTTTTCTAATCTCCTCAACTGGGTACATTTTATTTTTCCTATGGCTATTTTTAATAAAGTCAAAATTTTGTTCAGTTTTGTTTAGAGGTATTTGGTAGCAGTATCCTGTATTTTCTGCCTTCACATATATTTTATCAAACTTCGAAAAATCTGTTCCACTTATTGAGAAGAAATATGGAGTTCTTTTAATTACTTCGTGTCCATTTCTTCGATAAACTGCAATAAAAATTGGCGTGTTGGTAAGAGTTTCCATATTCAAATGTCGTTCAACATCTTCACATTTAAAATTGAAGACTATGTCTTTGCGTTTATTTTCATAAAACCCTCTGCATTTTATGTCGATTTCAATATTACCAAAGTTCCGTACTAAAAAATCTCCCCGCTTAATAGCTAAATATCCATCCGTTATTAAATATTGCTGAAAGCTGTTTTCATCTTGAAAAAGCTCTTCAAGTACTAATTTTTCCTTTTTAGCCTGTTTCTTAAATAATTCCTGTGCCTTTATCCCAGCTCTATACCAATCTTTTGAATAATTTCGGTAACAGGATTCATTGCCCACACGAACAGGGTTCCATTGCTTTTCGCCTTGATAAATAATTGTGTTTTCGGTAATGTTATCCAAGTAGGCAATTTCAATTTTCGTTTCAACATACTTGTGTTCAATCTTATTGCCTTTTAAGTTCACTATATGGTATCCCATTTCTGTAGGTATTTGGTAGCTAATGGTCTCGACTACGATTTGGCAGCGGATATTTCCTATAGGAAATGTAAACCCAGGACGAATTTAGTAAGAATGCTATAAAAAAATCATAATTACTCCTTAAAATCCATCAATTCAGAGACTTTGAGTTCCAAAGCATCGGCAATGGCTTTTAGGGTACAGATGGTGGTGTTGATGTCTCCCCGTTCTATTGAATTTATTTGGCTACGGGAAACATTGGATTCATAGGAAAGGTCATAGGTGGAGATTTTTCTCTCGGTTCTTATGTGTCGTATTCTGCTTCCAAGCGCTTTTAGATATTTCTCATCCCTAATTTTAGTCATAAATCTAAAGTCCCAAATATTGTTTAGATTTATAGTCCTATATATAGGACTAATATGATTAAAAAAAATAGGCCTAAGAATCTAAAGGAGCTAATTGCAGAAAGCTACGGTTCTCCAGAATCATTGTCCAACATCCTAGATTTGGGTATTGAAATGCTTTTCTATTTGGAAGAAGATACCTTTGAAGCAAGGGAAGTACAAAGCGTGGTTTCCGTTATTCGCGGGATTGTTGGGGTGTTAAGGGATGAGGGTTGAAGGCCCAGTGTGGCCTTAAGGTAAGAAAAATACCGAATGCTAACCATCGGACCCAAATTAGAATAGGTGTTCGTGGCGACTGTATTTAATTGATATCCAAAATCTTACTGCTTTTCAATGTATAAGTTCCAGTAAACCATTTTATCGTAATTCTGTCGATTTTTGCTTTTTCACATTCAGAGCAATCTGTGTTTTTTCATTAAATTTAGCTGTAATGATATTGTTTTTCAGCCATTTGAAGAATACAACTTCCCCATTTTTGTCAATTCCAGATATTCTAAATCCGAGTATTTTAGGATTAATATTATTTCTTCTTAGGTAGTCAGATTTCATTTGTATCGAGTCTAACTGCCCAGCAGATGAATTGATAGGGTATAGTTCAATTTCGATGTCAGAACGTCTTTCAAATTCTGCGGATATTCTTTCTCTTTCCTCAAGACTTTGCGAAAAGCTGTAAAGCTGAACAAGGACAAAGAACAGCAAAGTAGAAACTTTCATTGTTTTCATATAGTTGCTAGCATGGGAATATAAATTATGTAGTTTACTTCAAATTCATTTGAAGAACTAAGATAGTCAGAAAACCGCTCCTTCCTAAGATTTAACTTTAGGCCGCTTACTTGCCAAATATACCCCTGCCAATACAAGGCCGGATATGAAGAATTATTTTAAAGTGATTATAAAAGAATAAAAATGGTTTGGTTTTTGTTGTCTACAGCAAAACCGCCTTGCCATATGAAATTACTTAAATCGTTTTCTTGTGTGTTTGTATTTATCCTGTTGACTGGATGTTTTCAAACTAGTCATCCACCCATAAAAAAGTATTCACAAACCGACCCATTTAAAGGATCAATAGTAGAAAGTCAGTTTTTTAATATTTCTGGAACTAGGGATAATATCATTGAAGCAGCAGAAGGGACACTTGTTGTTTTTCCTAAAGGCTGCTTTGTTGATTCAAACAGCAATCCCATCTTTGAGGAGGTCCGTGTGGAGATTGCCGAAGCATTTTCTTTGGACCAAATATTGCTCTCCAATCTAACCACTATCTCAAATGGAAAACCGTTGGAGACTGATGGTATGATATACTTAAATGCAACTGCCAAAAACCAGCAATTGTCCATAAACCCAAACATTCCTATTTATATTGAAATACCCACAGATGAGGTCAAGCCAAATATGATGGTCTATAAGGGTATTCGCAATGGGAATGGAGATATGAACTGGGTACAGCCCAAAAAACTGGACAACTCATTGGTGGCTATTGACATTTTTTCTTTAGATCTTTTACCAGAAGGTTTTAAGGAGGAAGTTGAAAAAGGACTGCCATTTAGAACCTTTAAAAGTCCAACAGCCCAGGTGATTGATAGCTTATATTATTTTGGCGATGCTTATTTGGATGATATCTATGAGAAAAAACACTTGTCCACAATCCAAAATGAAAGTTATCTTAATCATGCGCTTACCTCCGAAGAGGATGATTTGCTACCATCTGAACAAGAAGAATATGACATTCTGAATAATCCATTCTTTCAGGACACGCTGTATACCAATTTTGGGGTTGATCCACTCAAAATAAAGGTGATACGATCGGATAAATATCAAAATACACTAATAGCTACTAGGGAATTTGGGAAAAGATTACAGGTAATGTTTAAGACTTGTAGACCGGACATCATAGACATTTACATAAATAATCTGGATAAAAATTTATGGGAATTGGATAGTCTGGCTGCCACTGTGTTGCAGGGCGAAAAATACGGGGATACTTTTCTGGAATTTTCTAGACAACGAAAAACAAAAGTGCGAGGAGCAGCTAAAAGTACCCAAATTCTAAATGAGTACTACCAACAAAGATTGGAACAAGTCCGGGAAGAATCAAATGGAGTTTATAAGGAATTAAGACAAAATCGACGGATAGAGGAAAAAGAGAAAGAGAAAATAAAAAAAGCCTATCAAGAAGTATTGGAAAAGCGGGAAAAGTATAGGATGGAGACTTATGGATTTCAGCAATCAGAATTTGGATGGATCAATATTGATCGCGGAATTGGAGAAAAGGATTGGGAATCGCAAAGGCTGGAAGTTTTTATTAACAACGGGGATAAATATGATAGAGTACACACCTATGTATTTTATAAGTCCATCAAAAGTTTGTATCGACTAAATTCCACGGATAACAAAACATTTTTTGTGGGGAACAAAGTTTCAAGTGAAATGCCAATCCCAAAAAGAAAACCAGCAGTAATTGTTTCAATCGCTTACCTTGATGATGCTATTTATTCAGGTTTCTTCGAGTTTGAAACAAATTCAACTGAGAAAATAGATATTGGCTTGAATGAGATCAATAAAAGGAAATTAAAAGAAATATTGAATAGGTTTGACGCAAATGGAAAAGAGAATAGCATTAATACCGATTTAGAATTTATGGCTGAACTATCCATGAAAAAGGAGGTAAAAGATCTTTTGGATAGCGAACAGGAATTTCTGTTTAAATTATATAATAAATCCTTTCCCATGACCCGAACAATGGCTTTTGATATGAAATACCAAATAGAGGTGGTCATTTGCAATCCAAACCCAGATGAAGTTATGGTGGAAACCGTCCAGGAACATGATGCTTTAGAGTGATTGAAGACCTATTCAATTGGTCTTTCACCCATTCGAGGGATTGTTGGGGTGTTACAGGAGGAGGGGTGAATTTTCTACAAACTTGGGCACGCTTTGGTTTAATAACGGTTATACTATGTTGAGGTGTGCTTAACTACAGTTTTATTCTGTTGTATTAGACATGTTTGGATTACTTTTTCAAGTAGTTTAGGTTCACTGCCAGGGCCTATAGTGAGAAGTTTTGATCCGGTTATTGGCACTCCGTTAAATGGTCTAACAAATACTTTACCATTTGGAGTTCGTTCAAAATAAGTGTACCCTTCTTCGTTTTCGATTTGGGTGCAACCTTTTACTCGTAAGACATGCTCCGGAATCGCATTACAAATATCATAAATGCAATTTGAATTTGGCAAATTTGGTAAATCAGTGGAGCAGGAAGACCAATGGCTTTTAAGGTGCTCAAACTTTTGAGCATTGTTTTTAGATGGGGAGAGCTTTGGTATAAGGGAAACATCAATCTCGTCCATGTTTATAATTTCTGCCGATGGGTTGATTTTGTTTAGTTCTTTAACCACAAAGGTTAGTCTGTCCAATGGTACATTTTCAGTATGGGTTAATACAATCAAGGACGATACTTGAATCTGATTTGCTTCAAGTTCATTGTGCTCGCCTCTTTTTTGCCAATTTTTAACATCAACAACCGATAATTGAATGGGTGGTAGAAACCGATCGTTAAGACCAACACCAAGAAAGCTCATAAGCGAGCAAGCATCAGAAGTACCATTGGCTTCAATAAGTGTAACTCCATTGGTCCGCTTAGGGATTCTATTGACAAAATCTCTAAGTTCATTTATACCACTGCAACAAATACAACTGCCGCTGAGTGCCCTGACATGTTTCGATTCTATTTGCTCTATAAATTGCTGGGCATCTAGATTTGCATTTTCATAATCATTGAGAATAATAAACGGTTTCCAACCTTTATCAATATAGCTGGTCATAAGGTGTTTTAATACTGTTGTTTTTCCAGCTCCCAAAAAACCAACAACTGTAATGATAGCTTCCATGTCTTTCAAGTATGTGTTTTTTTATATGACCACATCATTATTTCTATTTCGGATTCTTCTTTATATGTGCCACAATCAATTGTATATAATCATATATCTTTTATTGGACGGAGCTAAGATAATCAGAAAAACGCACGCTCTATTTAAGATTTAACCTTTGGCCTTTTACTTGCCAAATAGACCCCTACCAATACCAGAATCATTGCCACCACCTTTATCAGGGTTAGTTGGTCTTTGCCAGAAAACAAGGCAAAAGAAATTCCGATCAATGGCTGTAGGTATCCAAAAGCGCCCACTGTGGAGGCTTTTAGCTGTGTAAGGGCAAAAACGTTAAAAAGATAGGTTAAAAAGGTGGTCCCCAAAACAACAAAGGCAATGGTGGCATAGGCCCATCCTGGCATTGTGGCCCACTGTATCTCTAAAAACTGTGGCAATGTAATGGGAAGATTAATAATAATAGCAATGGTAAACAACCATTTCATCAATGTAAAGGGGTGGTACTTTTCAATCAGTTTTTTTACCACAACAAGGTAGGCTCCGTAGGAGGTGGAATTTATTATAAACAAAAGATTGCCAAGGGGAATATTGGGGGCGTCCTGCCGTACCTCTACCCCAAAAAGGATAAGAGCAACGGCGCCAACAAAACCTAAAAGAATACCCAATCCCTTGTTCAAAGTCACTTTTTCCTTTAGGAAAAAGGCCGATAAGACCACAACAATAATGGGTGTTATAGTGATTAAAACAGAACTGTTTATGGGTGTTGACAGCTGAAGTCCTTTAAAAAAAGACAACATATTGATCACCATGCCCAAAATGGCGCAGATCAAGATGCGCCCCCAGTCCTTTCGTTCTATCCGCTCTTTTGGCCCAAATACGGATATGATCCAGAACAGGGCGGCAGCGCCACTTACTCGCAAAAGAATAAACGCAAAGGGTTGCACATAATTGGGCATAACCCCCTTGGCCACGGTATGGTTAATACCATAAATAATGGTTGCCCCTAGGGCAGCCAAAAATGCTAAGGTTCTTTTGCTCATGGATGTAGTGCGACCTTGGCGGCTTCAACTGTTTTTTTAGAATTGCCCACAAAGACCCGGTCATTTACCAGCACCACCGGACGCTTTAGAAAGGTATAATGTTCCAAGATCCATTTTTTATAATCGCCCTCGGACAATTCTTGCTCGTGCAGTCCTTTTTGGCGGTACAGCATGGCCCTTTTGCTAAAGAGCGCCTCATAGCTGCCCGCAAGAGCCTTCATTTCCTCCAATTGTTGGGCCGTCATCGGCTCCGTTTTAATGTCCTGCAGCACAACGCCATCCAGAGGTTGTAATTCTTTTAAAATACGGATACAGGTAGAGCAGCTTCCTAAGTGGTATATTTTTTTCATTGGGTATAGGTTCTATTCGTAAATTCTTATAATTTTTCCATTGTCCTTGCCCAGGACACTGCGTTCATAACCGGCCACTACTTTCTGCATGGGAACGGGATTATGTCCCGGGAAAAAATCCTTGTACTTTTCATAGGCATCCGCTACCATTCCTGATGAAACTACATTGATCCGAATCCCGTTTTCCAGTTCCAGCGCAACCGCTTGTGCAAAGCTATGAATTGCTCCGTTCACCATGGCAGCACTTGCGGTCTTTATTACGGGATCATCGGCTAAAATTCCGGTGGTCAATGTTATGGAACCTTTTTCGTTTAAATAATGCTGGCCGATTCGCACCAAATTCACCTGCCCCATAAGTTTACTTCGAAACCCGATATAATAATCTTCTTCCGATAATTTATTGAAATAGTCCCATTTGGCATCTCCGGCAATACCGATTATGGCATCTAATTTCCCTGTTTTTTCGAACAGTGCCTTTATGGAATTGCTATCCGCAATATCGACCAACAAGGGTCCCTGGGTTTTTCCGGCTATCAAGACCTCATGGCCATCTTTAAAATAAGCGGCCACTTTTTTGCCAATGGTTCCGTTACCTCCAACAATAAGTATTTTCATGATTTTCAAAAGATTTAGTTTAACGCAAAATCTACCGCTTTTTGGGCATGGATGCTGGTGGTATCAAAAGTTGGTAAGTTCACCTCGTTATCTGGAATTAAAATGGGCAGTTCCGTACAGCCCAAAATGACGCCTTCCGCACCCTGCGCTTCCATTTTTTTGATGATGTCCAAACAAATATGTTTAGACTCTTCGGAGAAATTTCCTTTCACGAGTTGATCGTAGATAATGGACTGTAGCGTGTTCCGGTCCGCCTCATCCGGAACCAAAACCTCCAAACCATAATCTTCCTCCAGTATTTTGGTGTAGAAATCCTTTTCCATGGTGAACTTGGTCCCCAATAGGGCCACCTTTTTCACCTTTTTGTCCGCAATGGCCTCTCCAGTGGCATGGGCTATGTGCAGAAAGGGAAGGTCCACGGCATTGGTAATGGCATCGCTCACCAAATGAATGGTATTGGTACAGAGCAGGATAACATCCGCACTCGCCCTTTGAAGGTTTTTGGCATGCTGTGCCATGAGTTTTCCAATTTTATCCCATTCACCGGAAAAGCTAAAACGCTCAATGTCCGCAAAATCTACCGAAGACAGTACAATCTTGGCCGAGTGCGAACCACCCAAACTTTCCTTGACCATTTCGTTGATGTATTGATAGTATACTTTTGAGGATTCCCAACTCATTCCTCCTATTAACCCAATTGTTTTCATGCTCTTTTATTTAGTTTTTGATAGATGTTCCGCTCCCTCAATGTGGATAGCGGCCAGTAATTTTATAAGACGTTTTTTCCATGTACCTGATGTCTTTTCGGCTCCCTCATGGGCATGTATACCACTAATGTCCATACAGTTTTCCATAATATCAAATTTATATTTCGCTATTTATCGATTTGTTCATTTCAAAAAAAATTACAACTCCTTTTGTAAGGCTGTGATATACGCTTTGATCACTTCCTCATTTCTTCTATAATAGGTCCATTTGCCATGCCGGGTAGGGATGACCAGATCTGCATTTTGCATGGCATTTAAATAGGTGGAAACCGTGGACTGCGAAAGCCCAGTCTTATCCTGAATATACCCCACACATACCCCGTCATTAAAATGGTCAATATCCTGATGCGGAGGAAAATTTAATTCGGGATTTTTCAGCCACATTAAAATATTAACCCTAGTTTTATTCGCCAATACTTTGCTAATTTCAACGACGTTCATAGGACAAAAATAAATTAAATATTTACATATCTAAAAATATAGATATGTTTTAACAAATTTTTATTCCCATTACAATCAGCATGGATAAATTATTTGATGTTATTCTTAAAAACAGGAGGATGTTGCACCATCATTTATTGAACATCCCAAAAGAAGATCTGTATACCATCCCCAAGGGATTCAACAATAATATCTGGTGGAATATTGCCCATGTGGTGGTAACCACACAAATCTTGGTTTACAAATTTAGTGACCTCGATTTTACCATTGAGGAAGAATTGGTCAACAAATACCGCAAAGGCACTTTTCCGGAAGGCGAACCTTCAGAAGAAGAAGTGGAAAAGATTTCCAAATACTTGTTCAGTACGGTGGAGCAAATGGAAGCCGATTATAAAAGCGGGAAGTTTAAAAAGTATAACGAATATACAACCACACCCAAAGTGCAGTTACAAAATGTGGAGGATGCCCTATCCTTCAATGTATTTCATGAAGGTATACACTTGGGCTCCATCCTGGCATTAAAAAGGGCCATTGCCTCAGTAGCCTAAGGAATTACTTCGCTGTTTAAATATTTATTTATTTCGGCATAGGGTAGTGTAAGGATGACAGGCCCATCTGCATAGGAGGCAATTTCGTACTGGTTGTACACCAATTGAATCCCGTCTGGCGTATACCCTATATTTTCCGCAAGGTGGAAGGTATCCCTTTCAAACATAAACCCTGTGCTATTGATATTTTCATCCTGGGGAATGGTTTCCTGAACCCTAAACTTGCTTTCCGCAAATTTTAGAAAGCCTTCCATATCCTTAAAAAGCTCTCGGTTTTCGAACTCGGTTCCCTTAAGCTTATCAAAGTTTAAATAGGTGGTGGAACCGTATCCATGGGCACCTCCGGTAAAGGTATAGGTATTGAGTACCAAGCTTATCACATTCTTGTCCTCATAAACAACCTCACTATCCAATGTTGCTTCCCAGCCCACGGTTTCATCGGGAAATCTTTCAATCAACTCCTCAAAACTTCTGGTAAAGGATGCAACGGCATCAGCAACTGAGGAGATTTCCTTTTCTTCATCAAAGGACAACAAAGCAATAACTTCCTCGGTCATAGCAGTATTTATGGTACCTGCAATTGCCGTTTTATCCAAGGCCTTGGGAATATTGATTTCAACTTTCGGGCATTGGTCGCAAGCATTCCCATGAATCTGTAGGGGTTCAAATGTAAGTTTGGCTTCATTTTCACAACCAAGTGTGCACAATAAAAGTAGCATTAGGATACCGGACTTTTTCATAAAAAGGGGCTTTTGGGTTTTCCAAAAATAAGACATCATTGATTACTCCAAAAGATAACGATACATTTGTATGAAGATCAATAGAATATGAGCAAGAAAAATTTAAAATTCAATAGTAAGACCATTCATGGAGGACAGTTTCCCGATAAGGCCTATGGCTCGGTAATGCCTCCTATATATCAAACTTCCACATATGCCCAGACCACTCCCGGAGGACATCAGGGGTTTGAATATTCTAGAAGCGCCAACCCCACAAGAACGGCCTTGGAAAATGCATTGGCCAGTATTGAAAATGGAACGTATGGCTTGGCATTTGCCAGTGGGCTTGCTGCAATGGATGCAGTTATTAAATTGCTGAACCCTGGTGATGAAGTGGTATCAACAAACGACCTATATGGGGGTAGCTACCGACTTTTTAAGCGGATTTTTGAGAAATATGGGATTACCTTTCATTTTGTGGGGATGCAAAATATTGAGAAGATAGAAGCGCAGATAACTAGTAACACAAAACTGATATGGGTTGAGACACCAACTAATCCTATGATGAACGTTATTGATGTGAAGGCCGTTGCTGCGCTGGCAAAAAAGCACAGTGTACTGTTGGCTGTGGATAACACCTTTGCCACACCTTATCTGCAACGCCCGTTAGATTTGGGCGCTGATATAGTAATGCACTCAGCCACCAAATATCTTGGCGGGCACAGTGATGTAGTTGTTGGCGCTTTAGTAGTAAAGGACCAGGAATTGGCCGAACAGTTGTATTTTATTCAAAATGCAAGCGGGGCAGTCTGTGGGCCTATGGACAGTTTTTTAACCCTTCGTGGAATAAAAACCCTTCATGTTCGTATGCAAAGGCATTCCGAAAATGGAAAGGCCATTGCCGAATATCTGTCTAAGCACTCTAAGATTGAAAAGGTGTACTGGCCCGGGTTTGAGACCCATCCCAACCATAAAGTTGCCAAGGACCAAATGGACGATTTTGGAGGTATGATCTCCTTTGTTCCCAAAGGCAGCAGTTATGAAGATGCCATTAAAATAGTTGAAAAATTAGAGGTTTTTACCCTTGCCGAATCCTTGGGAGGTGTGGAAAGCTTGGCCGGACATCCGGCAAGTATGACTCATGCCAGTATCCCCAAAGAAGAGCGGGAAAAAAGCGGGGTCGTGGATTCCTTGATCCGTCTTAGTGTAGGTATCGAGGATGTTGATGATTTAATTGCAGACTTGCAACAGGCGATAGGGTAATTGAATTTTGAAAAATTTTCAAAAAATCGACCATAAATTATTTAAATAATATAATTTTGCCGTCGAATTAGCAATTTGACAAATTAGTGTCTTTTTTATAGGTGTAAATTAACAATTTATCAATCCGAATATGGAAGCAAAAATTAAAGCATTTATGGATGAGGTGGTAGCCAGAAACGGCCACGAACCAGAATTCATTCAAGCGGTTCAGGAAGTTGCCGAAACGGTTATTCCCTACATTGTGAAACACGACATCTACCACGGAAAAAACATCCTGCTTAGGATGGTTGAACCGGAACGGTTACTTTCTTTCCGAGTGGCTTGGGTAGACGATGAAGGAGAAATCCATGTCAATAGGGGTTATCGGATTCAGATGAACTCTGCCATTGGACCTTATAAAGGAGGTCTTCGGTTTCATCCAACGGTAAATGCCAGTGTATTAAAATTCTTAGCTTTTGAACAGGTCTTTAAAAATAGCTTGACGACATTGCCCATGGGTGGGGGAAAAGGAGGTTCCGATTTTGATCCCAAAGGCAAATCGAACGATGAGGTAATGCGTTTTTGCCATGCTTTTATGCTGGAATTAAACAGGCATATAGGCCCAAATACAGATGTTCCTGCGGGTGACATTGGCGTAGGTGCCAGAGAAATAGGATTCCTATTTGGAATGTACAAGAAAATTAGGAATGAGTTTACCGGGGTGTTAACGGGCAAGGGACGTTCATGGGGAGGGTCATTGATTCGCCCAGAAGCTACCGGTTATGGAACCGTTTATTTTGCGGATAGTATGTTAAGAACAAAGGGAGAATCTTTTAAAGATAAAAAAGTGGTAATCTCTGGTTCGGGAAATGTAGCACAATATGCCGCTGAGAAAGTAATGCACCTTGGTGGAAAAGTATTTACACTTTCAGATTCTGGTGGATACGTTTATGACAAAGATGGAATTGATGCCAAAAAATTGGCCTTTGTGATGGACTTGAAAAATAATAAAAGGGGAAGAATCTCAGAATATGCAGATAAATATCCTTCAGCAGAATACCACAAAGGGAAAACACCATGGGAAGTATCTTGTGATGTAGCACTGCCTTGTGCAACCCAAAATGAATTGAATGGAGATGATGCGACTACTTTAATAAAGAATGGTTGTATTGCAGTTGCAGAAGGTGCAAATATGCCTTCTACCCCAGAGGCTATCCATGCTTTTCACGAAGGCCAAATTTTGTTCGCTCCAGGAAAGGCTTCCAATGCAGGAGGTGTGGCCACATCGGGCTTGGAAATGTCACAAAACTCCTTGCGAATTAGCTGGACCAGAGAAGAGGTTGATGAACGACTAAAAGGAATTATGGAAGATATTCATGACTCCTGTATTGAATATGGAAAAGAGGAGGATGGATATTGCAACTATGTTAAAGGAGCCAATATTGCCGGCTTTGTAAAAGTGGCCGATGCCATGCTTGCACAAGGGGTTATCTAAAATGTATTTGTATCAATGATTATGAATGAGGTGAAAGTTTTTTTCACCTCATTTCTATTTTAAAAATTAATACCTTTAATCAATAAGGGTTGTAATGAGGTATTTTTTTTTAATAGTGATTTTTTGTTTTTCATTTCCATTGATTGGGCAGGAGGAATCCCAACTTCCATTCAACGAAAGATCATACCCGAAACTTTATTCCAAAAACGCCTTTACCATATTAAAAAAACAGGGTGAGATAAAATCCATCTTGGAACAGAACAATAAACGCGATAAGTCAATTACCAAGACGAAGCGGTGGAATATGCCTATTCTAAAGCCAAAATCAAATAACCTTATGCCAGTTTCTCCGGTTGACACTGCCCATACCTACTTTTTGCGGGTTTATCCATCTGCAAAAGGGTAACAAATTTTGTTGTAGAAAGCAATTTTATGCAAGTAACCACAAAAGCCATTGTGCTTTCTTCTTTAAAA
This sequence comes from Flavobacteriaceae bacterium, assembly GCA_039985375.1. Lineage (GTDB taxonomy): Bacteria > Bacteroidota > Bacteroidia > Flavobacteriales > Flavobacteriaceae > Flagellimonas. Next base: position 33,702 of record JBDWSS010000096.1, on the reverse strand, counting down.
TATGGGGATACCAGTCTTATTGTTAAGGCCTATACTGCTTCTGATGGATTAAAATCATACCTGCTAAAAGGGGTGCTTAGCTCAAAAAAAAGCAAGATTAAGGCCGCCTATTTTCTCCCCCTAATGCAGTTGGAAATCGTGGCCGATCATAGGAATAAAGGAACACTGGAAAGCATTCGGGAAGTTAAGGTCTCAAGCCCTTATAAATCCCTTCATACAGATATTGTTAAAAATAGTATAGTGCTTTTCTTGGCCGAAATGTTGTTAAACAGTATTCAAGAACAGGAACAGGACAAAAGTGTATTCAACTATTTGGAATATGCCTTGTTTTGGTTGGATGAACAAGGTTCCATTTCAAATTTTCATCTACTTTTTTTACTTAATCTTACCAAGTATTTAGGGTTTTATCCTGATACATCCTTTAATAATGCTTCGTATTTTGACCTGTTGGAAGGGAGCTTTTGTGAATCGCCCACATTAAATCCAATGCTTGAAGGAATACAGTTAAAAAATTTCAAACAGTTTTTGGGCATAAATTTTGATACACTTCATACCATACAAATAAACAAAACCCAACGACAAGAACTTTTAAAAATGGTCATTCTATATTTTGAATTACATTTGCACGGATTTAGAAAGCCCAAGTCCCTAGCGGTTTTAAATGCAGTTTTTGAGTAGTATGCGCAACATAGGTCCTGTCCTCATTTTCTTACTGTTTCCCTTTACCGTTTTTACTCAAGAAATTACGGTTTTGGATGCGGACACGGGTAATCCTGTTGCCAATGTTGCCATTTACAACAAGGACAAATCGAAGACAACAGTATCCAATTCCAATGGGAAGTGTGGGTTGGATTTATTTTCTAGAAATGAAAAAATCACCTTTAAGCATATTAGCTATGAGGTTTTTATCGCAACAAAATCCAAGCTTGTTAGCAAAGGGAACCGGGTTTATTTGTCCCTAAAACCAGAAGAATTGCAGGAAGTGGTCATGTCCGTTTCCAAATGGGAGCAGCAAAAGAAGGATATTCCGCAAAAAATAGAATCCATCAATGCCAGAACCATATCTTTTACGGCTCCTCAAACAGCAGCAGATGTTTTACAGAACAGCGGAAAGGTATTTGTGCAAAAAAGTCAATTGGGTGGGGGCAGTCCCATGATTAGAGGTTTTGCTACAAACCGCTTGTTACTATCTGTGGATGGGGTTCGTATGAACAATGCCATTTTTAGAGGGGGAAACATTCAAAATGTAATTTCTATAGACCCATTTACGATTAAAAACACAGAAGTTATTTTTGGCCCAGGATCCGTAATTTATGGGAGTGACGCCATTGGGGGCGTAATGAATTTCTTCACCCATAAACCTCGATTTTCATTTACTGATAGTCTTACATTTTCTGGAAACGTAAATTACAGATTTTCATCGGCAAACAATGAAAGCACTTCGCATGTAGATTTTAATCTGGGGCAACAAAAATGGGCTTCTTTTACCAGTTTCACCTACAATAGTTTTGATGATTTGGTCATGGGTAAAAATGGACGGGACTCTTATTTAAGGGAGACTTATGCCATACGGGAAAACGGGACCGATGTTTTGGCAACGAACAGTAACCCTAGAAAGCAGCTTACGACGGGATACGACCAAATTAATTTTTTACAAAAGTTTGCCTACAAACCCAATAGCACTTGGAACTATGATTTGGGATTATACTATTCAGAAACATCAGATTTTTCTAGATACGATAGGTTAATTCGTCCAAATAGCGATGGGGACGGACTGCGTTCAGCAGAATGGTTTTATGGACCACAAAAATGGTTGATGGGAAATTTTCAATTGACGAAAAAAGGAAAGAACAAATTTTATGATGGGGTAAAATTGACCACGGCATATCAATATTTTGAAGAAAGCAGAAACAATCGCGACTTTCAAGAACCTGAACGATATACAACAAAAGAGAAACTGGATGCCTTATCTATTAATATCGATTTTGAGAATAAGAAGATAGGCGATTTGAGGTTGTACTATGGAACGGAGTATATTTTTAACAAAGTAAATTCAAAAGGAAGTCAAGAAAATATTGAGACCCATACGGTTTCTGGCTGGGCATCCCGTTATCCAGATGGTGCTACCTGGCAAACCCTTGCTGGATATATAAATGGGGAATATAAATTAAAACCAAATTTTACGGTACTGTCCGGGGTTCGTTATAGTCAGGTTTGGGTAGATGCCCAATTTGATACAACCTACTATCCATTTCCTTTTGATGAGGCCGACTTAATTACCGGAGCATTTACCGGGAGTCTTGGTTTTAGCTGGTTTCCAAAAGCAGATTTTCAGGTAACTTTGAATGGGTCAACTGGTTTTAGGGCCCCAAATATAGATGACATTGGTAAAGTATTTGATTCAGAACCGGGATCCGTGGTAGTTCCTAATCCCGATTTGGAACCGGAATATGCCTATAATATGGAATTGGGTTTTAGAAAGAACGTTAAGAACAAACTTGTTTTAAAAGGAGCAGCTTTTTACAGCTATTTGGTAGATGCTTTGGTAAGACGGGATTTTGAGTTTAACGGGGAGACCCAAATATTGTACAATGGAGAATTAAGCAATGTGCAGGCCATTCAAAATGCAGCAAAAGCATATGTCTATGGTTTTGAGTTTGGTATGGAAGCCTTTTTTAACGAGCATTGGTCGCTTTCCTCAAATTTAACTCTTACCGAAGGCATAGAAGAGGACGATAGTGGAGTTGATTCTGCTGCAAGGCATGTTGCCCCAACCTTTGGAGATGTTCACTTGGTTTGGCAAAATCAAAAACTAAAAGCAGACGTATTTTTAAATTATAACGGGGAAATTAGCAATGATGATTTGGCTTTGTCAGAACAGAGTAAAGATTATATCTATGCATCTGATGCCAATGGGAATCCATTTTCGCCTTCCTGGTATTCTTTGAATTTTAGGTCGCAGTATCAAATATCCAACACTTTTAAGACTACGGTAAGTCTGGAAAATATGACCAATCAGCGGTACAGAACCTATTCCTCGGGAATTGTAGCCCCGGGAATGAATCTCATCCTTGGAGTGGGGTACAGTTTTTAAAATAACATGAGTTCGACTTAAGCCAATCAATATTAAACTGATTTTCAATTATTTATGATTAACTGTCAGGTCGAGCGCAGTCGAGACCTCCTTGGAGCGTATACTTTTAAAGACTTCTCGACTGTGCTCGAAGTGACGATGTCCATATTTGTTGACATTTCAGGTACAAACGCTAAGGTTTTATATCGAACTCACGTTAAAATAGAAAGACCCGGAAATTTCCGGGTCCCAATAGTATAGCTTTAAAAAGGAATCAGTTATCTAACTTATCCTTTGCATCATCCGCTACTTTTTTAAGGTCGTTCGCCGTTTCGTTGGCTGCATCTTTTACATCTTCACCCAATTCTTTGGCTTTGTCCATAGTTTCCTCACCAGCTTTTTTAATACTATCCAATGCCTGATTTCCTGCTTCTTTCATTTCCTCACCGGCTTCTTTCATGGCTTCCTTGGCATCCTCTGCCGCTTCTTTCATTTCCTCACCAGCTTCTTCAAGAGATTCTGCAGCTTCTTCTGTAACTTCTTTTGTTTTTTCTGCAGCCTGTTTGCAAGATACAAGTGCTGACATTGATAATGTTAGTGCCAATGCACCGATTACTACTTTTTTCATGTAAAATGGTTTAGTGTTAATGGGAGCAAGATATGTATTTTACGGGAAATGGGAATTCATAGGGTATTGTATTTAGGTTAAGCAGGTTAAGTAATTTTAAATACATGGTTTGATGAGCAATAATTCCATCTAAATTTTTAATTTTGCAAACTTGGAATTCAAGAAGAAGTAGCAGAAAATATGAAGTTTGCAGAATATAAAGGATTGGATTTGCCCAAAGTGTCCGAAGAAGTTTTGAACTTTTGGAAGGCCAACCAAATTTTTGAAAAAAGTGTTTCCACTAGAGCGGGGAAAGAAAGCTACGTGTTTTACGAAGGGCCACCTTCTGCAAACGGAATGCCTGGAATTCATCATGTCATGGCACGTACCATCAAGGATATTTTTCCGAGGTATAAAACCATGAAAGGGTACCAAGTGAAGCGAAAAGCGGGCTGGGACACACACGGATTGCCCATTGAGATAGGTGTGGAGAAAGCGTTGGGGATTACCAAGGAAGATATTGGGAATAAGATTTCGGTAGAAGAATATAACGCAGCCTGCAAAAAAGCGGTGATGCGTTACACGGATGTCTGGAATGAAATGACCGAAAAAATTGGGTACTGGGTAGATATGGAAGACCCCTATATTACCTACAAATCTAAATATATGGAGTCTGTTTGGTGGTTGCTAAAGCAGATCTATGATAAGGGGCTTATCTATAAAGGATATACCATCCAACCCTATTCGCCAAAAGCCGGAACAGGATTAAGTTCACACGAATTAAATCAACCTGGCACTTATCAAGATGTAACGGATACTACTGTAACAGCCCAGTTCAAGGCAGCTGAAAGCAGCCTGCCGGAGTTTTTAAAAAGGTTTGACCATCTTCATTTCTTGGCTTGGACAACAACGCCTTGGACGCTTCCAAGTAATACCGCCTTAACGGTTGGCGCTAAAATAGATTATGTGGTAGTGGCCACTTACAACCAATATACTTTTAAACCAATCCATGTTATTCTCGCTAAAAATTTGGTTGGGAAGCAGTTCGGAGGAAAGTATGAGAAAACAGATGAGGTTTCCGTACTTTCAAGTTTTTCCAAAGCGCAGAAGAAAATACCTTTCTTAATTGCTGCCGAATGCAAAGGGGCGGACCTGCTTGGAATTAAATACGAACAGTTATTGCCTTACGCGCTGCCCTATCAAAATCCTGAAAACGCATTTCGAGTTATTGCTGGCGATTTTGTGACTACAGAAGATGGTACAGGGATAGTCCATACCGCGCCAACTTTTGGTGCCGACGATGCCTTGGTAGCAAAACAGGCAGTGCCAGAAATTCCACCGATGTTGGTGTTGGATGAAAATAACAATCCAGTGCCTTTGGTCGATTTACAAGGAAGATTTAGACCAGAACTTAAAGAGTTTGCGGGGAAATATGTGAAGAATGAGTACTATGCCGATAATGAGGTCCCAGAAAAATCGGTGGATGTTGAACTCGCCATCAAGCTAAAAGAAGAAAACAAGGCATTTAAGGTTGAAAAATATGTGCACAGTTATCCAAATTGCTGGCGTACGGACAAACCTATTTTATATTATCCGTTAGACTCTTGGTTCATTAAAGTTACGGATGTCAAGGACCGGATGTTTCAATTGAACCAAAGTATTAATTGGAAACCCAAGGCCACAGGTGAAGGGCGTTTTGGAAACTGGCTGGCAAATGCAAACGATTGGAACCTTTCCCGTTCCCGTTATTGGGGCATACCATTACCTATTTGGCGTACTGAAGATGGTAGTGAAGAAATGATCATTGGATCGGTTGAAGAGTTAAAAGCTGAAATATCCAAAGCTGTTGAAGCCGGTCTTCTCGAAAAAAATAGCTTTGAAAATTTTGTTGTTGGTGACCAAAGCGAGTCTAACTACGACAAAATCGATTTACATAAAAACATTGTAGATAAGATTACTTTGGTTTCCCCTAAAGGAAAACCTATGAAAAGGGAATCTGACTTGATCGATGTGTGGTTTGATAGTGGCTCCATGCCATATGCACAATGGCACTACCCTTTTGAAAACAAGGAACTAATAGATGGAGGAGTGGCCTTTCCGGCGAATTTTATTGCCGAAGGGGTAGACCAAACAAGAGGCTGGTTCTATACCTTGCATGCCATTGCAACAATGGTTTTTGATACCGTGTCCTATAAAAATGTAGTTTCAAACGGTTTGGTGCTGGACAAAGAGGGCAAGAAAATGTCCAAACGTTTGGGAAATGCGGTAGACCCGTTTAAGGTACTTCCAGAACATGGCCCAGATGCCACACGTTGGTATATGATATCCAATGCAAATCCTTGGGATAATCTGAAGTTTGATTTGGACGGTATTATTGAGGTGAAACGCAAATTTTTTGGCACCCTATACAACACCTATTCCTTTATGGCATTGTATGCCAATATTGATGAATTTGATTATTCGGAAGCAGATATTGCACTTAAGGATAGACCGGAAATAGACCAATGGATCTTATCTGAACTACATTCGTTAATTCAGAAAGTAGATGAAGCCTATGCGGATTATGAGGCAACCAAAGCAGCTAGGGCTATTTCGGACTATGTTCAGGAAAACCTGAGCAATTGGTATGTACGACTAAGTAGGAGGCGTTTTTGGAAGGGAGATTATCAGCAGGATAAAATCTCTGCTTACCAAACGTTGTACACCTGTTTGTCCACTGTAGCCAAATTATCGGCTCCCATTGCACCTTTCTTTATGGACAGGTTATACAAAGATTTAGATGCAACGACGAAAAAAGGAGGGTTTGAAAGTGTTCATTTGGCCGATTTTCCCGTGGTGGATCATGCGGTGGTCAATAAGCAGTTGGAACGGAAGATGCAATTGGCGCAAAAAATATCTTCCTTGGTGCTTTCCATTCGTCAAAAGGAAAAAATTAAGGTTAGACAACCCCTGCAAAAAATTATGATACCAATTTTGGATGACCAGCAAAAAGCAGATGTTGAAGGGGTTTCAGAATTGATCAAATCCGAAGTAAATGTAAAGGAAATAGAACTTCTTGACGACGCTTCAGGAATTTTAGTAAAGCAGATCAAACCAAATTTCAAGGTTTTGGGCCCAAGATTTGGGAAGGATATGAAGGCTATAACCGCTGCCGTAAACTTGTTGGGGCAGGAGGATATCCAAAAAATTGAGCAAGAAGGCGAATTAATGCTTGCTTTGGAAAATAAAAGTATTATTTTACAGTTAACTGATGTTGACATCAGCTCTCAAGATATTGAAGGCTGGTTGGTAGCAAGTTCGGGCTCGTTAACCGTTGCGTTGGATGTAACTATTGATGAAAACCTTAGAAAGGAAGGAATAGCAAGAGAGTTGATCAATAGGATTCAAAACCTTAGAAAGGAATCAGGATTTGAAGTTACCGACCGAATAGATGTTAAAATACTGAAGGACGGTTTTGTGGAAAATGCGGTTTTAAGTAATGAAGATTATATTAAAACAGAGACCTTAATCGCAGAACTGGATTTTGAAGAAAAATTAGATAAAGGTATAGATATAGCTTTTGATGAAGTAAATACAAAATTGTTTATCCAAAAACACTAGCACATGGCACAAGACTTAAAAGTAAGATACTCGGATAAAGATCTTAAAGAATTTAGAACATTAATTGAAGAAAAGATAGACAAGGCCAATCAGCATTTAGAGTTGCTTAAGAGCTCATATATGAACGATGGCAATAATGGCACCGATGATACTTCACCTACTTTTAAAGCTTTTGAGGAGGGTTCGGAAACGATGAGCAAGGAGGCCAATACACAACTGGCGATTCGTCAGGAAAAGTTTATAAGGGATTTAAAAAATGCCTTGTTGAGAATTGAGAACAAAACCTATGGAATTTGCCGTGTAACGGGCAAGTTGATCAATAAGGAACGGTTAAAATTGGTTCCACATGCTACATTGAGCATTGAAGCAAAAAACATGCAGAAATAATAAGAACGCCCAAGGGCGTTTTTTTGTTTATGAAAAGGATATTTCTTGTCTTGAGCTTTTTTTATTTACTGAACATTGATGGTCAAAAATTGGTAAAGAAAGCTTTCGTAAATGATAGGACAACATCCTTTCAGATTAATTCTCAATACTGTTACCAAGTAGACCTTTTAACGGGTAAAACCAATGAAGTGCGTGTGGTAGCTAACATTGAAGGGGAATATTCCAATGATTTGTTGGTTTCCATGGTGGAAGAAGGGACAACGGTGCTTATAGACGCAGGATTTCAGCCCAATTTCAGCAACCCCAATGATAAACTTAGTGCACATAAGGTCATTTCCATTAAACTTGAAATAGTGCTTCCGGAATATATGGATGTTACGCTCTACGGTACTACCAGCAATGTTAGGGTTGAAGGAAAATACAAAAGTTTAAATGTGCGGTTATACGATGGCAAGTGTATACTGCACAAGGTTGGTGAAATGGTGGAGGTAAGCACACAAAATGGGGATATCCTGTTACATGCCGCAGCAGGAAGTGTTATTGGGGAGAGTCAATACGGGAATGTTAAAATGGAAGAAATTCCGCAAGGCCCCAACCAATACGTTTTGAAGACAATAACTGGAAATATCAATCTAAGGAAAACGAAATAATATCCATACTTTTGCGCAATCTGTTTTAAAGATATGAATTTAAAGAAGTCCCTCAGTATCATCATATTGGTCCTACTAATAGACCAGATAAGCAAGATATATATCAAGACAAACTTTCTGTATGAACACTCAGAAGAGGTTTTCTCATGGTTCAAGATATTTTTTATTGAAAATTCCGGGGCGGCATGGGGGACAAAGCTTAGTGATTTTTTACCAATCTCAGAATCAACAGGGAAGTTGGTTTTAACCATATTTAGACTTTTTGCAATTTTTGGAATCGGTTATTGGCTATGGGACATCATCAAAAAACAATCTCCAAAAACCTTGATTTTGGCCGTTTCTTTGATTTTTGCCGGAGCCTTGGGCAACATTATAGATTCCGTTTTTTATGGGATGATTTTTGATGATAGTTTTGGAAAGGTTGCGACCCTGTTTTCCGATGATCCTTATGGGAAAATTTTTCATGGAAGGGTCGTGGATATGCTTTACTTTCCCATAATAGACACTACATGGCCGGAATGGATACCCTCGTTAGGGGGCAACCGATTTCGTTTTTTTGAACCCGTATTCAATATTGCTGATACCGCAATTAGCACAGGTGTTGGAATATTAATTGTATTTAACAAAAAAGCGTTTCCAAAATCGGAAAAACAACAAGCTGAAGATTAGAAGGTGTACACTTTTTTAGGCGTAATACAATAGTCTAGTTTAACATCCTTTTCATGGATATCCACAATGTTAGCGTCTGCTTCAAAAAGGGATAATCCAATTTTTATAGCTTCTGTACCACATTTATTTAAAAAGGTATCGTAGTAACCTTTACCATAACCTACACGATGCCCTTTTTCATCAAAAGCCAATAGTGGTATAAATACAACCTCAATCTGGTTTTCGGGAATTTTAATGCCATCTGCGGGTTCTGGAATATGCCATTTGTTTTTCTTGAACGTGGTATTGTCCGTGAGGAGATAATTTTCCATAGTATTTTCACCATGGACCTTTGGTATAACGATATTCTTATCCTTTCCTTGTAGCAGCGTGATTAGCGGAAGTGTGTCTACTTCCTTATTTTCTTCAATACTTAAAAAGATATGGAAATAAAAAAAATCCCAAATTGGGATTTGTAATACATGATTAGCCAAGGAAATACTATAATCTGAGATTTCAACTGGGCTTAACCCATTTCTCAATGCTTTGTATTTTATTCTTAGTTCATGTTTCAACATCAAGTGCTGAAATTTTTTTTGGGGTGGTTGTTCTGGGGAAACCTATTTTTTATTCTCTGGTTGAAACAGAAAAAAAGATTTTGAAGAAAAGCATCAAAATCAAGTACATTCCCAAAACGATAACATAATTTTCCATCGATTTGTTTTTGTTGCTTTAAAAATAAGTAAATAAATTGGAAAGTTTACTATGAAATGCATTTTTTACCGACGAAATACATGATTTTTAGTAACAGTTTAACAAAAATAGGGTCCAATGGAAACTTTTATAACACACTGTTTTTCGTAAACACCTATGAATCAGAACTATGTGTTTTATAGGGCTAAAATTGGATTTACAGGAAAAATCTTACTTTTTTTAAACTAAGCTCATTTTTTCAATCGAAAATCATGATGATTGTTTTAATATTGATAAAATGAAGTAATGTATTTTTACAAAAATTGAAAAAAACACCCCTAAAAATGAACAATCCTAAAAACAATTGATTCATTCCAAGGGCCTAGTTTTCTAGATATTTTTAACAACAAGATAGCATATGCTGTAAATTAAAATTGATACACTTGCATTAAGACTTATTTTTGTCTAAGCATTATTTCACCAAAGCTTTATGCCTTCCTCATCCATTAGTGTACAAATAAGTTCTTTGCCCAACAGCCCGGGGGTATATCAGTTTTATGACACCGATGACAAAATTTTATATGTTGGTAAGGCCAAAAACCTTAAAAAAAGGGTAGCCTCCTACTTTAATAAAAAACAAGAGTATGGCAAGACCAGGGTGTTGGTAAAAAAAATACACTCGGTTAAGCATATTGTAGTGGCCACAGAATCGGATGCGCTACTGTTGGAGAATAACCTCATAAAAAAATTGTTGCCCAGATACAATGTGCTGCTAAAAGATGATAAATCCTATCCTTGGATATGTATCAAGAATGAGCGGTTTCCAAGGGTTTTTCCAACACGTAAGCTTATCAAGGATGGTTCTGAGTACTATGGCCCTTATACCAGTATGAAAACGGTAAGAACCTTATTGGATTTGGTAAAAAGTCTGTACCCTCTTAGGACCTGCAATTATGATCTTTCAAAAGAAAAAATTCTGTCAGGGAAGTATAAGGTATGTCTGGAATATCATTTGGGCAATTGTATTGGGCCTTGTGAAAACCTTCAAAGTGAGGATGACTACCATAGACATATTGATGATATTAGAGCCATTATCAAGGGAAATTTTAAGAGTTCGTTGCAGTTCTTCAAAACACAGATGAAGGCTTTGGCCGAGGATATGGAATATGAGAAAGCACAGCGAATAAAGGATAAACTTGAAATATTGGAGAACTATCAGGTCAAGTCTACCGTGGTAAATCCAAAAATCAATAATGTGGATGTGTTTACTATTATTTCTGATGAAACCCACGCCTATGTCAACTTTTTGCAATTATCTCATGGGGCTATTGTAAGATCAAATACACTGGAAATCAAAAAGAAATTGGAGGAAACGGATGAAGTTCTGTTGCAACTGGCCATTACGGAGATTCGACATCGATTTAATTCAGAATCCAAGGAAATTTATTTGCCATTTCCCGTAATTGTGGAAGAAAACCTTAAGGTTACTTTACCTAAATTGGGAGATAAGCGAAGGATATTGGAACTTTCGGAACGCAATGCCCGCTTTTTTAGACAGGATAAGTTCAAACAAATTAAAATAACCGATCCAGACAGGCATACCAAAAGAATAATGGCACAGATGAAGAAAGATTTGCGGCTTTCAGGGGAACCTACTCATATTGAATGTTTTGACAATTCAAATATTCAGGGGAGTAATCCGGTAGCCGCTTGTGTTGTCTTTAAAAATGGAAAAGCTTCAAAAAAGGACTATCGCCATTTTAATATTAAGACTGTTACTGGTCCTGACGATTTTGCAAGTATGGAGGAAGTGGTTTTTAGAAGGTATAAAAGACTACTAAATGAGCATGAACCTCTGCCGCAACTTATTGTTATTGATGGAGGCAAGGGGCAACTGTCATCTGCCATAAAAAGTTTGGATATGCTGGAGCTTCGCGGAAAGATTGCCATAATTGGTATAGCAAAACGATTGGAGGAAATTTATTTTCCAGAAGACCCTATCCCCTTGTATTTGGATAAAAAATCCGAGACCTTGAAAATTATTCAGCAGCTTAGAAATGAAGCTCATAGGTTTGGTATTAACCACCACAGGAACAAGAGGAGCAAGGGTGCTATAAATTCGGAATTGGAAGGTATAGAAGGGATTGGTGAAAAAACCGCTGAACAGTTATTGAAACGGTATAAATCTGTAAAACGCATAAAGGAAGCAACCATTGAGAGCCTTGCTGAATTTATAGGTATGGCAAAGGCAAAGAAAGTCTATAAGTCTTTTCATTAATAGCAATAAATGAAGAACATTGTTACGTTATTGACCTTTATTTTTTTTGGCACTTTGGGAATATCCCAAACAGGGAATCAGGCCCATACGCCCAAAATTGGTCTTGTTTTAAGCGGGGGAGGTGCTAAGGGCTTGGCGCACATTGGTGCGCTTAAGGTCATTGAAGAAGCCGGCGTTAAAATAGACTATATAGGAGGTACCAGTATGGGCGCAATAGTTGGTGCCCTTTATGCCTCTGGATATTCTGCCAAGGAACTCGATTCCATTTTTAGTGTTACCGATTTTTCAAAACTAATTCAGGATAATGTGCCCAGAGGGGCAAAAACTTTTTACGAAAAAGAAGATTCGGAACGGTATGCTTTGGGTCTTCCATTTACAAATTTTAACGTAACATTTCCACAGGCAATTTCAGGAGGACAGAACATTTATAATGAGCTGGTAAGGCTGCTGTTCCATGTAAAGGATATTCAAGATTTTAAAAAATTGCCAATACCTTTTTTATGCATTGCCACCAATGTGGAAACTGGAGAGGAAGTACTTCTGGATAGTGGGTATCTGCCCGAGGCAATAATGGCGAGTGGTACATTTCCATCCCTATTTGAACCCACTGAAATAGAAGGGGAAATTTTGATTGATGGTGGGGTGGTGAACAATTATCCCATAGCCGAAATACAAGAACTTGGCGCAGATGTAATAATAGGGGTAGATGTACAGCATGGTCTGGCGACTAGGGAATCATTATCCTCTGCCACAGAGATTCTTCTTCAGATCAATAACTATAGGACGGTGAACGATATGAAAGAAAAAGCCGAAAACACGGAGATTTACATAAGACCGAATATAGATGAGTTTTCAGTAATCGATTTTGATCGGGGAGGTGAAATCATGGAGATTGGAGAAAAAGCTGCACAAGCGAAAATTAAACAATTGTATGAAATTGCCCGAAAGCAAAGTGATTTTACAAGTATTAAAAATAAGGTGGTAAAACAAGATAGTTTAACCATAAATAGATTGATCATTAAAGGGAACGATCGGTATACCAGGGGCTATATTAAAGGTAAGCTTAGATTTAACCTATCGGAGAAGATATCATTCGATAAATTAAAACAGGGCATTAACAACTTATCGGCAACCGGAAACTTTAAAACCATTAGATATGAACTGAGTTCAAATGGACTAGGGACAGATCTTATATTGAAATTAAAGGAAGACCCTACCAAGATGTATTTAAAGATGGCCGCCCATTATGATGATTTATATAAAAGTGCGGCCTTGATTAATCTTACAAAAAAGAATTTTTTAATGAAGGACGATGTGGCTTCCTTTGATTTTATCCTTGGAGATCATATCAGGTACAACATGCAATACTATTTGGACAAAGGATTTTATTGGAGTTTTGGCATTAATTCTAAGTTTACGGATTTTGATGAGGAAATAGACTTTGAATTGATTCGAACAAATTTTGATGTCCCCGGCGATCCAAATATCCGTGAAGTAAACCTGGATGTAACAGACCTTACCAACCAGATATACCTGCAGACTGTTTTGCGGGAAGAGTTTGCATTTACCGTTGGGGCCGAACATAAACTTTTACGCTATAGTACCCGAACCCTTAACGAATTGATAGAGGAAAGCGATAATACCTTTGTGCCGAGTGTATCGGAACGTACTTTTTTTGAGAACTCCAGTTATTTTAGTGCTTATGGAAAAATTACTTTGGACACATATGACGATAAATATTTTCCTTCAAAAGGCGTTTTTTTTGATAGTACATTTAATCTGTATCTGTTCTCTTCGGATTTTAATAATAATTTCAAAGAGTTTTCCATAGGAAAAGCTAAACTAGGAACGGTACTTCCCTTGTCTCATAACCTCAGTCTTCAGTTGGAAAGTGAAGGAGGTTTTAAATTGGGAACTTCGGGGGTAACTTCATTTGATTTTGTGTTGGGTGGTTTTGGAAATGATTTTGTAAATAATTTCACACCTTTTTTTGGATATGATTTTTTAAGCCTACCTGGGAATAGTTTTGTGAAAGCTTATGGTAGATTGGATTATGAGTTTGCTCCCAAAAACCACTTTCTGTTCTCCGCTAATTTTGCCAATGTTGATGACGATTTGTTTCGTACAGGAGAATGGTTTACCGAACCAAGTTTTTCCGGTTATGGTTTGGGTTATGGTTTTGAATCATTTATAGGCCCCATTCAAATATATTATTCATGGACCCCTGAAATAGAAAATGACAATTTTTTCTTCAGTATTGGGTATTGGTTTTAATAAAAATGGAGATGATATTCCGGCTATACGTTCAACATGGTTTAGCTAAATTTTGAAAACCTCAATGAAAAGATGGATTTTGCCCATGTACAACTGATGAAAAACCCCAATTTTTTCAGGGTTTTTCTTAACTATTTCCTAAATATTTGTCAAGGCAATACCAATAGGCGAAAAGGATAGTTAAAGTCCGTTAAAAACTTATTTTCCTACAAAACCTTGATGTATCTTTACAAAACATAAGGGGTGGTTCCCTTATAACTTTAAGTATTGGTTTTTCATAATTTAAAGTTTGGTTGGTTATTTAGGAAAAGCCCAGTTAAAAGACTGGGCTTTTTTTTATATAATATTTTGGAATAACTTTTGTTTATGTAATTGTAAACTAGTCACGCTGTAAAGTGATTTTAGTACTTTTATATCAATACAAGAAGCGATGAAAAAGGTCTGTATTTTATTATTTGCTATGCTTTCACTGCCAACAATGGCACAACAGGGCCATCCAGCCTATAAAGCTGGTGAATGGCTAAAGTTTAGAATTCATTATGGATTTCTGAATGCAAGCTATGCTACCTTGAACCTAAGTACGGACACCATTGACAGTATTCCTGTATATCATGTTGTAGGCAAGGGAAAAACAACGGGATTTGCCAGTATCTTTTTTAAAGTGGATGATACCTATGAAAGTTATTTTGGCAGAAACGACGGGAAACCATACCGGTTTATACGTAAAATAAACGAAGGGGGGTATACCAAGGATATTGAAATAGATTTTTACCATAGTGAGGACAAAGCAATTTTAACGGATAACAAGAATGGCAAGGAATTTAATATTCCCGTGCATGATGATATCCAAGATTTATTGTCAGCCTCATACCATTTAAGGAATAGCTATTCACTTGATGAATTTGAAGTGGGTAAGTCCATTGATATGGATATGCTGTTCGATGATGATGGAATTTACAAATTCAAACTTAAATTTTTGGGAAAAGAAGTCATACGGACCAAGTTTGGAAAGGTAGAATGTCTTAAATTTAGACCTTTGGTTCAATCAGGGCGTATATTCAAGGAAAAAGAGAGTCTTACACTTTGGGTTTCCAATGACCTGAACAAGATTCCTGTTCGTATTAAGGCAGATTTGGCTGTTGGATCATTAAAGGCAGATTTAGAAGCTTACAATGGGCTTCGAAACCAGTTTAAAATAATAATGAGATAGTTTGAATGAAGAATGATGAGCGAATTGAGTCCCAAATCAATAAGCTTGAAGAAAAGTTTAAAAATTCAGGACAAGACTTAAGTTCATACCTCGATGGGCTTCTATACCAAAAGTACCTTACCTATTGGGATTATATCCATTTAGATACATTGCTGAGCATACAGGTACCGCGTACACATTTTCCAGATGAGGAAATCTTTATCATGTACCATCAGATTACGGAACTTTACTTTAAACTGATTTTGCACGAACAAAAACAGATTGTTGAGGATAAATCCCAGGACTTACAGTTTTTTATAGAAAAAGTAAGAAGGATCAATAGCTACTTTAAGGCGCTTATATCTTCTTTCAGTATCATGATTAAGGGTATGGAGCGGGAGCAGTTTTTGCGCTACCGAATGGCATTGCTTCCGGCCAGTGGATTTCAGTCGGCCCAATATAGGATGATTGAGATTTATGCAACACCATTGGAAAACCTGATATACCACAAAGAGCGCAGTTCCTATTCAGAAGAAAATGCTATTGAGGAACTGTTTGAGCATATTTATTGGAAGAAGGGAGCAACAGATGTAACCACAGGTGAAAAAACGCTTACGCTTAAGCAGTTTGAGTTTCGCTATACACCGCGTTTGCTGCGAATAGCAAACCAAGTAAAGCAAAGTACCATTTACGATAAATACTTGAAGCTTCCAGAAGCATCAAAAACCAATCAGGAACTTATAGCATCCTTAAAGGAATTGGATATCAATGCAAATGTGAATTGGCCATTAATGCACATGGGTTCTGCCTATAGGTATTTGGCAAAGGAAAATAAAGAAATTGAGGCTACTGGAGGTACCAATTGGAAGGACTTTTTGCCACCAAGTTTTCAGAAAATAATATTTTTCCCAACTTTGCATTCAGAAAATGAGAAGGATACTTGGGGTAAACAATGGGTTGATCACATTTTTAACCCAACTAATAAGTAAATAAAATGCAAAGATTTTTTGGGGCGATCTTGGCACTTATAAGTTTAGTGTCGTGCAAGGAAGATAAAAAGGAACAACTACAAGAAATAGCGCAAGAAATTGTTGAACCACCTGTAATTAAACATTTTGGTTTTAACCTTGAGGAGTTCAAGGTTGTTCAAGATACCATAAAAAAAGGCGAAACCTTTGGAGAGCTTATGCTCAAAAATAAAGTGGATTATCCTAAGATAATTCACATTGCAGAACAATACAAAGACACTTTTGACATTCGGCGTATAGACAGAAAACCCTATGTGCTTTTAAAGTCAAAAGATACCTCTGAAACTGCTGAGGTTTTTATTTATCAAAACGATAAGATAAATTATACTGTTTTTGATTTTAGGGATAGTACGGCTAATGCATACAAAGGAAGAAGAAAGGTAAAATTGATAGAGCGAGAAGTGGGAGGCATTATAAACAGTAGCCTTTCGCAAACGCTGGATAGTTTGGGGGTGGATTACAATGTTA
This sequence comes from Flavobacteriaceae bacterium, assembly GCA_039985375.1. Lineage (GTDB taxonomy): Bacteria > Bacteroidota > Bacteroidia > Flavobacteriales > Flavobacteriaceae > Flagellimonas. Next base: position 16,807 of record JBDWSS010000096.1, on the reverse strand, counting down.
CCATTGATCTTTCCGAAATTTATGCCTGGACCATAGATTTTTTCCGACTTGAAAAAGGGGACAAGTTCAAGGTCATTTATGATGAACGGTTTATCAATGACACTCTATATGCAGGTCGCGGTCCTATAAAAGCGGCTTTTTTCGAACATAAGGGAAAACCAATATATGCATTCCCATATGTTACGGATTCACTTAAAAATATTTTGGATTACTACGATCATGAGGCTAATAATTTAAGAAGCACCTTTCTAAGGGCTCCAATTAAATTTGGATATCGACTCTCTTCCAGGTATAACCTTAAGCGTCGAATAGCCTATTATGGCTACAAAATAAGGCCACACAAAGGAACAGATTATGCTGCCCCTGTGGGAACCCCCATAATTGCCACTGCAGATGGCACGGTAACCGAATCTACTCGAAGAGGAGGTAATGGCCGCTATGTAAAGATAAGGCACAATGGAACCTATAGCACGCAGTATTTGCATATGAAAAAGCAGAAAGTGAAAAGAGGAGAGTTTGTGAGGCAGGGCGATGTTATTGGTTGGGTTGGAATGACCGGAAATACCGGTGGCCCCCACGTATGTTATCGCTTTTGGAAGAATGGAAGGCAAGTGGATCCACTTCGTGAAAAACTGCCGGCAGCGGAACCTATTGCAGATTCGCTAAGGGTGGCATTTATACAACATATAAATCCACTAAAAGCGCAATTGGATTGTATTGAATACGCAATACCGAATCCGGAATTAGAGTCTCAAGAAAACCTGATAACACTCAATTGACAAAATGACCTTACCCAAAATCAACCCTACTACAACCAAGGCTTGGAACAAACTTTCAGAACATTTTAACGATACCAAAGACCAACATCTAAGAGACTTATTTGCTGCCGATACGGAACGTGGAAAGAACTTCTCTTTACTATGGAATGATTTTTTGGTGGATTTTTCCAAAAATAGGATTACCAGGCAAACGATGACACTGTTGTTGGAGTTGGCAGATGAAGTGGGATTAAAAGAGGCCATATCAAGCTATTTTGGCGGGGCACTGATAAACCAGACGGAAGGGAGGGCTGTTTTGCATACCGCTCTTCGGGCCAAAAAAGGAGATAGTGTCTTGGTAGATGGAGTGAATGTTGTTGATGAAGTTTATGCAGTAAAGGAAAAAATTAAAGATTTTTCGGAATCCGTAATCACTGGAAATAGAAAAGGGTATACCGGAAAAACATTTACAGATGTTGTGAATATTGGAATAGGGGGCTCAGATTTAGGGCCCGCTATGGTTGCCGAGAGCTTAAAATTCTATAAGAACCATCTAAGCATGCATTTTGTGAGCAATGTGGATGGCGACCATGTGCATGAAGTATTGAAGGAACTTGATCCTGAAACAACGTTGTTCGTAGTGGTTTCAAAAACCTTTACCACACAAGAGACTCTTAGTAACGCACTTACCATAAAAAAATGGTTTTTAGGTAAAGCTTCACAGAAAGATGTGGCAAAACACTTTGCGGCCGTTTCAACAAATACGCAGAAAATTAGGGAATTTGGAATAGCGGATGACAACGTTTTTCCTATGTGGGACTGGGTTGGAGGTCGTTTTTCACTTTGGAGCGCCGTTGGACTTTCAATTGCCTTGTCGGTGGGATATGAAAATTTTGATGAACTGTTATCCGGAGCCAATGAGATGGATGTTCATTTTAAGGAAACAGAATTTTCGGAAAACATCCCAGTAATTTTAGGACTTCTCAGTGTTTGGTACAATAACTTTTTTGGTGCCGAAACAGAGGCTATAATTCCTTATACGCAATACCTAAGTCGGTTCTCAGCTTATCTGCAACAGGGTATTATGGAAAGCAATGGCAAAAGTGTGGGCCGTGACGGGAAAAGGGTAAATTATGGTACAGGTACCATTATTTGGGGAGAGCCAGGTACAAATTCCCAGCATGCCTTTTTTCAATTGATTCATCAGGGAACCAAGCTTATCCCTGCAGATTTTATCGGATTCAAAGAATCATTGCATGCGGATCAAAGTCATCACAATAAACTCATGGCCAATTTCTTTGCCCAGACAGAAGCGTTGATGAATGGTAAAACCCCTATTGAGGTAAAACAGGAATTGCAATCCCAAAATTTAGCAGCTACTGAGGTTGAGGCCCTACTGCCCTTTAAAGTATTTGAAGGGAACAACCCAACTACCACGATTCTTATAAGTAAACTTACTCCTAGAAATTTGGGAACATTAATTGCCCTGTACGAACATAAAATCTTTGTTCAAGGAATTATTTGGAACATCTTTAGTTATGATCAGTGGGGGGTGGAATTGGGCAAACAACTGGCCAAAAATATCCTTTCAGATATAGGGAATTCCGAAATAAGCAAACACGACAGTTCTACACACAATCTTTTGCAATTTTTTAAGAGGTAAATTAACAGGTTACTATTCTTCGGGAAATATATTAAGTAGTTGTTTGTCAGTTCATTTTATTTGTTAAATTCGTGTTAAGAATACTAATCTCATTTAACTTTAGCTTAATGGGGATGTGTTGAAAATACAGCACATTTGCATCGCTAATTAAACACACAAATTAAACACACAGACGATGAAAAAATTCTATTTGGCCTTAGTAGTGGCTTTGGTGTCCACTATGGCTTTTTCACAAGGAACAATTACTGGTACGGTCGTAGACGGGGAATTGGGAGGTCCACTTCCAGGTGCCAGCATTATGGTAAGCGGAACAGAAGATGGAACAACATCAGATTTTGATGGTAACTTTTCAATTGAAGTATCAGAAACAACAGGTTCACTTGTGGTTTCTTACATTGGATTTGTAACAAAAACAGTTTCTTTCACAACAACAGGAAGTATTGGTACTATCTCGCTAAATCCTGATGCCGAAGAACTGGAAGGCGTTATTGTAACAGGAATTCTGGATATTGCCAAAGACAGGCAAACACCGGTTGCTGTATCAACTATACGGGCTGCTGAGATTCAGGAAAAAATAGGGTCTCAGGAACTACCTGAAATATTGAAATCAACACCTTCTATTTATGCCACTAAAACAGGTGGTGGATTTGGAGATGGAAGAATCAACGTAAGAGGTTTTGACTCTCAGAACACCGCTATTATGATCAATGGTATTCCGGTTAATGATATGGAAAACGGGAGAGTGTTTTGGAGTAACTGGGCAGGTCTAAGCGATGTAACAACTGCGATGCAGGTTCAGCGGGGACTTGGATCTTCAAAATTAGCTATTAGCTCTGTTGGTGGAACTATAAATATTATCACGAAATCAACAGAACAAGAAGAAGGTGGATCGGTCCGTTTTGGTGGGGGTAATGATGGTTATATGAAAATGACCGCTTCCTATAACACAGGTAAAAGTGAGAATGGATTTGCAGCCTCAATATTGTTGGGAAGAACATCAGGTGATGGATATGTGGATGGAACCAAATTTGAAGGGTATAATTATTTTGTTGGTTTGGGTTACGAGCCTAACGATAAAAATAGCTTCCAGTTTGTATTAACAGGAGCTCCTCAGGTACATAACCAAAGAACATCGAGCTTTTTTAACGTAGCAACTTTAGAAGATCACGTTGAATACGGAACTAAATACAATTTTAACCATGGCTTCCTTAACGGAGAAGAATTTGGATGGAGAAGAAACTTTTATCACAAGCCAATTGCTTCTTTAAATTGGGATCATAAGTTAAATGACAAAAGTACACTTTCCACTTCAGCCTATGCCTCTGTTGGTAGAGGTGGTGGAACTGGTGATATTGGTAGTGGTGCAGGATTTGGTTTTGCCAGTTCTAGTAGATATAGAATTCCAGAAACAGGACAGGTGGATTATGATTTGATTTCAAGGTTAAATTCTGGTGAACAAGTGACCTTCTATGATGGGAATGATTATCAGATAGACCCAACTAATGGAGAGCAGATCGTTACTAGTTTTGGCGATGGTATTATAAGAAGAGCATCTATGAACTCGCATAACTGGTTTGGCCTAATCGCTAATCTTCATACAGATATAGATGACCAATGGAGCTATGACGTGGGTGTGGATGCTAGAACATATAAAGGAATCCACTACAGAAGGGTAGATAACCTTTTAGGGGCCGATGGTTATTTTGACGATGATGATGCCAACAACCCTAATCATACAGTAAGACAAGATGGGGCGATAGAATCCGATTTTGCCTCTATTTTAAATATTTTTAAGAATATTGATGATGAGGAAAAAATAGACTATTATAATGACGGCCTTGTAAGATGGTTGGGTGCATTTGGCCAAATAGAATACACAGATGGTGTGGTTTCCGCTTTCTTACAAGGAGGTATATCGCAGCAAGGCTTCAAAAGAATCGACTATTTTAGATACGAGGATTCAGACCCACTTCAAGAATCTGATTTTGAAAATCTTTTGGGAGGTAACATTAAAGGGGGCGCTAACTTCAATTTAAATGAAGCGCATAATGTTTTCTTCAATGCAGGGTATTACTCAAAACAACCTTTATTTGACGCCGTGTACATTAACTTCGACAATTTTGTAAATCCAGATTTAACCAATGAAAAAATATTGGGTCTTGAAGCAGGTTATGGAATAAACCTCGGAGATTTTAGAGCCAAAGTAAACATCTATAGAACTTCTTGGAAAGATAGATTTGAAACACTTAGCATTGAGACCGACAGTGGAGATGAAGGTATCGCAAACATCAATGGAGTTGAACAAATTCATTCAGGTTTCGAATTGGAGGCAGACTACAGGGCATCTGAAATAGTTCAGTTCAGGGGGATGCTATCCTTGGGTAATTGGGAATATGGCGGCAATGCCAGCGGTGCAGCTTTGGATGATGATAGAAACGTAATTGATCCTGAAGTTACACTATACTTAGATGAAGTAAAGGTTGGTGATGCTGCCCAGTTTACAACCAATTTAGAAATGATTGTAAGGCCTGTAGAAAACTTAAAGTTAAGTGCTAACCTATACTCAGCATCAAGATTGTTTGCTCAGATCAATGCAGAGGATTTTGATGCCGCCGATAATCAAGGTTCATTGAGATTGCCAAGTTATAGTTTGGTTGATTTTGGAGTTTACTACAAGCTTAAATTTGGCCAGAAGAATGATTATATCAGCATTGCGGCCAATGTAAATAACCTTTTTGATACAGAGTACATTGCTGAGTCTTTGACAAATAATTTTGCAGGTCCAGGCGATGATGTTTACAGAGGTATTGATACCAGTAACAAGGTTTTCTTTGGATTTGGAAGAACATGGAATGTAAGCATGAGATACAATTTCTAGATAACGAACTTATAGTGTTTATAACCCTGCCATTTGGCAGGGTTTTTTTATATCCAAAAAACAACTACATTTAAACTGTAAATAACTATCATGGAAATTCTGCTCAACGTACACTCCTATTTGGCCTATATTGTATTGGCGATTTTAATTTTTGCCGTTTTTAATGCACTAGCGGGTTGGCTGGGAAAGAAAGAATTTCGTTTTGAAAAAGATTTTAGAATTAGCCTTTTTGCGTTGATACTGAGCCATATTCAGTTGTTATTGGGGCTAATACTATTCTTTGTTTCTGCTAACGGATTAAAGGCAATCCAGACCTTGGGTATGGGAGGGCTAAATGCCCCTGCCAGATTATTGGCACTAGAGCATCCTTTCACTAATATTATAGCAATTACTTTAATTACCATTGGCTGGTCACGGCATAAGAAAAAACTTGAAAGCATTGCAAAATTTAAAAGTGTCGCTATTTTTTATGGTTTGGGGCTGCTTTTAATATTAAGCCGTATTCCATGGGGACAGTGGTTTAATTAAGATTCTTTTGCCATTCCCGCGAAAGCGAAACCCCATTATTTTACCTCTTTTATCAAATGGAGATAAACAGGAAAATGATCACTATAGCCACCAGCATGGTTGTTTCCCGTATAGGTTCTAAAGGGGTATCCCTTGTACTTTCCTTGAGGGGTTCTTAGCACGGAAGGGGAATGTATTCCTACCTTCCAATAGGAGTAGGTTTCCTTGCTTCGGTTGACTAGGTTTGGGGTCATGAAAAATTGGTCAAAAAGATTCCATTTATCCCTATAGGCTAATGACCCGAGGCCTTTTTTATGTAATTTTTCCATGGGGTTAAAAAGGCTTAAACTATCGAATTGGTTTTCTTTGCCAGTAGTTTTCAGGACCTTTTTTAAACTATCATCTCTGGGGTCATCATTCAGGTCGCCCATGCTTATAATTTTTGCATCAATGTTAAGCTTTTGAATAGAATCGATGATACGTTTGTTCAAAAACGCAGCCTTAAGCCTATTGGGGGCACTTTTGCTTGTTCCGCCCCTTCGGGATGGCCAATGGTTAACTATAAAATAAAATTCCTCATCGTCCAATAATCCACCTACTACGAGTTGATCTCGGGTATAATTTCGTTGCCCCAGCTCATCAAAAAGTAATAGCCTATGGCTTTTGAATGATGAAGGTAGGTAAGAAGCTTTTTTATAAAGTAGTGCAACATCAATACCACGGGCATCGGGAGAATCAAAATGTACAATGCCATAGTCATCCCCCAATAAATTTTCATGGTTTATGAGGTCTTCAATAACCTTTCTATTTTCAACCTCGCATAATCCTATAACATCTGGGGCCATGGTGGTCTCTTCCCCAATTGCTGATAGTACCTGTGATATGCGTTCAATTTTTTGTTCATAGCGCTCCCGTGTCCAATTATAAGCACCATCAGGGGTGCGTTGATCATCAAATGTTAAAGAATCATTTACCGTATCAAAAAGATTCTCAACATTATAAAAGACAACTGTTCTTAGCCTGTAGTTTTTTTTGGATTGACCGTATAAGGAAAGGGACATTAATACTAGTAGGTATGATAAAAAACGCATGTAAGTTTGGATTTTAATCCAAAAATAATTAGAATTGTTTTCTTTTCTTACGAAATCATAAGGAAATAACCCCAATAAACAAAGATTAACCTACTTAGCAAGTCTATGAGAACTACTGTGTTCTTGATAGTACTCAGTTGTATATCCTATTTACGGGGACAACATAGTACTAGTGTTTATGGGATCGTTATCGATGGAGTTACCAAAAAACCAATGCACAACGTGGTTGTGGGTATATTTGGTTCAGTTGTTGAATCCTATACTGATCAAAATGGAAAGTTTGAATTTGAAACTTCACAAACTGGAGCACATATACTGCAAATAAGCGCTACAGACTATCTCGCTAAAAGATTGCCGATTATTTTGGAGTCTGAACCATTGAACCTGGGTCAGATAGCAATGGAGAAAGATTTTATCTCTGAAAAAGTGGACAATCTTATTACTCTAACGGATGGTGACCTCTCTGACGATGTGCAAACGATATCTGGTTCCCTTGGTTTGTTACAATCCACAAAGGATATATTTTTGAACAGGGCGGCCTTTGATTTTGGACAGGCTTTTTTTAGGGTTAGGGGATATGACTCCAGTTATGGAGACGTTTCCATCAATGGCATTTCAATGAACAAGTTTTATGATGGGAGACCCCAATGGAACAACTGGGGAGGTTTAAATGATGCCATAAGAAATCAAGAGTTTACAAATGGTTTGGAAATAAATCCATATCGCTTTGGTGGGATTCTCGGAAATACGAACATTGATACCAGACCTTCTGGATTAAGACCGGGCATGCGTATATCAAGCTCCATGACAAATCGCACCTATCGTGGGCGAATTATGGCAACATATAATTCAGGATTGAAGGAAAATGGATTGGCTTTTTCATTGTCTTCCTCAAGAAGATGGGCAGACGAGGGCTTCATAGCTGGCACCCTGTATGATGCGTATTCCTTTTTTGGATCCTTGGAATATCAAATAAATGACAATAATAGTTTTGCACTGACCACCATTTTGGCAAAGAACAGGAGAGGGCGTTCATCGGCACTTACCGAAGAAGTGTTTGATTTAATGGGAAATAAATATAACCCTTATTGGGGAAATCAAGAAGGAACAATAAGGAACTCTAGAGAGCGGGATATATTTGAACCCTTGTTAATGTTGAACCACTTTTTGGAAACCAAGAAGTTAAACTGGAATACTGGGATAGCTTATCAATTTGGAACAAACGCCAGAAGTAGATTAGGGTATTTCAATGCTCCAAACCCAGACCGGACGTATTATAGATATCTGCCGAGCTACTACATTAATAGTTCAATTGGAGCAGACTTTACAAATGCAAATTTGGCCGAAGAGGCATTTTTAAAAAACCCCCAAATTCAGTGGGAGCAATTATATGAGGCCAATTCGAATACACTTAATGCCGGAAAAGCCGCCTATCTATTATATGATGATGTAATTAAGGATACCCAGATATCGCTGTCCAGTAATATGCATTATGCCATCAATGCACATTTTAATTTGGGTTTTGGAACAAGTTTTAAAACATTATCATCCCATAGCTTTGCGCAGATTCAAGATTTGTTGGGGGCGAGCTTTCACGAGGATATTGATTCTTTTTCCAATACAGTCAACGATTTGGGTGGAAGTTTGGCAAAAACCCAAAATGAAAAATTCAACTATCACTACAAAATGGATGTTTCGCAAATTAGTGGTTTTGGGCAAGTGGAAGGGAATTTTGATCGTTGGCGCGGTTTTATTTCTTCAACTTTTTCAAATTCCAATTTTCAAAGAGAAGGTATATTCTTGAATGAACGGTTTTTGGAAAATTCGCGGGGTAAAAGTAAAAAAATCATGTTTCCCAACCTTGGACTAAAAGGAGGGTTTAGTTATTTTTTTTCTGGAAGGCATTGGCTCACGGTGAACGGGGCAATCATAGAAAAAGCACCAGTACTTCAAAATATATTTATCAACCCTCGAGAGAATAATGATATAGTTGCAGGAATTCAGAATGAGACTATTTCCACTATAGATGTAAATTATTTTATTCGCTTACCGGATTTAACTGGAAGGCTAAGCGCATTCCATAGTCGGTTTCAAAACACTACAGATGTAAACTTCTTTTTTGTGGATTCCGGTGTCGGTTCAGATTTTGTGCAAGAAGTGGTAACAGGATTGGACAAATTACATAGAGGCATAGAACTTGGACTGGTTTATGACGTCTCATCAAATGTAAAAATATCACTGGTGGGGAATTTGGGAAGTTATGTTTTTGCAAGTGATCCTTCTGTTCAAATAAATTTTGATACGGCCGGAGCAGAAGAAGATCTATTGGACCCTGAAGGAAGTATAGATTTGGGAATTTCTAAGATAAAAGACCTAAAATTAGCTCAGGGTCCCCAGACTGCATTTGCATTTGGAATGGAGTATTGAAACCCAAAATACTGGTGGTTAGGTGTGTCCGCTAACTATTTGTCTAATAACTATGCCAATATTTCCACCATTACACGGACAAAGAGTTTTCTGCTAGATCCAGATACGGGTGAGCGCTTTATTGAGGCAACGGACGAAAACGTAGCTCAAATTTTAAAACAGCAGGATATGGATGAAATCTATTTGTTGAATCTGGTCGGGGGCAAATCATGGATTGTAAACAAAAAGTACATCAGCATTTTTGCCAGTGTAAACAATGCCTTTGATAGCATATTTAGAACCGGAGGATATGAACAAAGTAGAAATGGGAATTATGGGCAATTGCAACAAGATAACTTGAGCGGAAAACCTTCCTTTGCGCCAAAATATTGGTATGGTTTCGGGAGGACCTATTTTTTGAATTTGGCTATAAGCTTTTAAAAATAAGCGATGTTTAATAAATCAATTTGGAGTACAATTTCGGCATGTTTTATACTCTCTTGCTGTGTTGGCGATAATGGTTTTGACGTTTTGACCAAAAGTTGTTCCAATAGCATAGAGGCAAATGCGGGTTTTGAAGAAATCATAGACTTGTATCAAGGTGAAACAATTCAAATCCAGGAAGATTTGATTATTGAGGGATATGTTATTTCTTCGGACAGGGCCGGAAATTTTTTTAGTGTGCTTCACTTTCAAGACCATCCGATCCAACCTTCCCAAGGCCTCCAAATAGAAATAGATTTAAGGGATTCCTATTTATTATATGAAGTGGGAAGCAAAATATTGGTAAAGACAAAAGGACTTTATTTGGGCAAAAGCGGGGACGCCTTCAAATTGGGGGGTACATTCACTGCATTTGGCAATATCTCGGTGGGCAGGTTGCCGGCATTAAAAGTTACAGAGCATATTGTTCTGTCCTGTGAAGATCTGGAAACCGTGCAACCCAAAGCGATGACCATAGATAGTATCTCAAATGATGATATTGGTACTTTGATAAGTTTTGAAAGTGTTGAAATAAATGAAGCCGAGTTGGGCCTGCCCTTTGCAGTTGAGACCGAAGAAACCGAGCGAACCCTTGTTGATTGTATGGAGAATGGGATTGCGTTGCTCAACAGTGGATACGCCGATTTTCAAGAAGAGATTTTACCTAAAGGTAATGGGACAGTTTTAGGAGTTTTGGTTAAGGATGGCAATGATTTCCAATTGGTGATCAGAGATTTAAATGATGTTAATTTAAGCAATGACCGGTGCCCTGAAATCATTACAGAGTTTACCTCAACAAAGGTTTTTATCTCTGAGTTGGCAGATCCGGATAACAATTCAGGGGCACGGTTTGTAGAATTATACAACTCAAGTATTGAGCCACTGGATTTGAACCAATGGACTTTACGGCGATATACAAATGCCAATACAGAAATTAGTAGTACCATTGATTTATCCGGATTTAAAATTGAACCAGGGGGTACCTTGGTCATTTCCCCCAACCAATCAGAATTTGAATTGGTCTACGGCTTTCCTCCTGATATTGGTGTTTCTACGAATAGCCCTGCAGACTCCAATGGGGATGACAACTTAGCATTGGTTGACCCCTTTGGGGTGGTAATCGACATTTTTGGGATTATTGGTGAAGATGGTTCCGGTACCAATCACGAGTTTGAAGACGGGAGGGCCTTACGGAAAGGAAATATTACCATGGGAAATCCAAATTATAGCTTTGGGGAGTGGGTCATTGCCAATGACACCGGAGGAGCAGGTACAATAGACCAGCCCCAAAATGCTCCCGAGAATTTCACCCCGGGTTCAAGAGAATAGAACACTTCCATAGAGGCTATCCAATGAAAATAAAGTAGATGCCAACAAAGCTGGCCACTTCAATAAAAAACCAAATGAGTTTTGAGATGGTTATTTTTCTATTGGCACTTTTGTAGTGTTCAGCCCCTAACTCAAATTGTTCGGACATGAGACCTCCCTTTCTTCTGGTCAAATCCAAGCATTCCCTAGAAAAGCTGTTCAATTCTTTTGAATTATGGATGATTTTTATCAACTTATAAATCCAAAAAGAAATAACAATTCCTATAAGTGTATTAACCATCATAAAAACTTAACCTTGTTGAAAGATAAAAAAAAAGCAACATTTAAATCAGATAAGACCATAAAGTTAAAACCTTTGTACCACCTATTAATTTTGGGGATTGGGCAGTTGTATGGAGCTTTTGTAATATTTAGATTAGGGGTCCTTACCATAAAGGAAGATTGGATAAATATAGTTTGCTTTGTGGCGTCTTTGGGATTAATGGTTTGGTCTGGCTATTTAATCAATGCCTTCTTTAGGTATTTTAGCCTAAAGGACAATAAAATTATTTTTAAAAGAGGAAACTTCCTTTTTCTCGGAATTGAATTGGAGTACAGTTATATAAAAGACTTGGAAATAAAAGTGTACAGTTCGGACTTGACCTTAGATATTTATCTAAAACAAAGTGAAGAACCAATTCCCTTATCCGCCTCATATATGAAGTTAAGAGACTTTCATGAAGTGTACAAGACTCTTGTTGAAATCCAATCTCATAGTAACAGAGAGGATTTTAAACCTTCAATAAGAAGGTAGGTTTTTGCTTAAAAAGGCTTATATCCAAATTTTTGTCCACCCACAGATGCGTCTGCCATTAGGCCTGCTTTTGGCAAGGCAAAAACTGCCACGCCATCCTTATATTTTGCATTAGCGGCAATTCCAGATTTTAGGGCAACTGCAGATGCTTCGGCAGCAAACTCAAATTTACCTTCTTTAAAACGTTCCAAATCCACGGGTGTTTCAAAAAAGATAACCTCAATAATGGCCTGCCCCCCAGCTTGAAAGCCTACGTTAAGCTTTTTAAGATTGGCCATTCCTACACTTTGCCCACCTTCATAAAGTACTCCATTTCCAGAAGCGCCACCAATAATAAAACCTCCTTTTCCCACATTTGGGAACAGTACATAGCCTGCAGAATTTTCAAAAAACCGCTCCAAGGCCGAATCTGCTTTTAACAAGGTTTTTTTCGCCTTTTTCGCATCGTTCATTATTTTTCTATCCTTCTTATCCTGAGCTGTGGTAACAGTGGCCGCAAGTACTGCCAAAACTATCATTAAAGATTTCAAGGTTCTCATAGTCATCGCTTTATTATCTAGTTAAAGGTTAAAACCCTGCAATTTTATTGCAGTTACTTTAGTTTCTATAAACTTTTAAGAGTCTGTTGTCATTTCGACAGAGCGAGGAACGAGTGACGAGAAATCTTAATAATAATGAGCTTCCTCTTCGTGCCTCATTCGGAATGACAAACTATTCCCAGAAAAGAATTTCATTCTTTTGTTAAAACTCTGGATTTCAAATCCAGAGTGGTTTATTTAATTATGACAAAGGTAAAAAATAAACCCCTTTCCACTGGAAAAGGGTTTGCCAATAATTGTTAATAAGAATTAGTTTCCTTTAGGGAATAGCTTGTGTGTCATAACCTCCTCCATTTGCAACACATGACGTTTTGTATGGCCGGCCATAAAAATTACCACCTGCAAACCATCTACGGTTCCAAAGGGAAGATCATTGCAATATCGATTTCTAAGGTCATCTTCTGTGGTCTTTACATATTCAATATGCTCTTTTCTCTTATCCATAAAAGCCTTTACAGTAGCTTCATGCGAACCAAACTGTCCACTAGGTTCAAATGGTTCGGCGGTCTTTATTTTATTACTTCTATCGATAATGATGGCCATAAGCTGATCATCCTTAAATTTTAAAGAATCCTTTAGGGCCGGATTTGGGCCAGAGGCTACGGTTTTCTGAAGTAATCCTCCAAAGGCATTTTCTGAAATGGTAATGTGCTCGGCACATTCGGCAATGGACCATGCTTCTTCCTCGGCCTTAAAGTTCAATTGTTCCTCGGTAAGCCCTTTGAGGACCTTGGCCATATGTTCGCTTGTTTCCGCTAGCTGTTTAACGGCCATTGTACGTTCTTCATCCGTAAGCTTATCGGTATCGGTGCCAAAGCTGAATAGCATTAAGGCGATTGCGGGCAAGAATAATTTTTTCATAGTGATAGGATTTAAATTAAAATTGTGGTTTTGATATTTAGACGGTTATGGATGCAGGTATTGGACATATGTATAACTATTCTTTCCAAAGGGAAGATTAAACGTTTAAAGATAATGACTTTTTATGCCCTGACAAGGGGTGATTACGCCAAATCATAGTGTCATTTATACGTTTAGGAATATACATGGAATAGATAATGCTTATGTTTTAATAATATATTAATATCAATTGTCTATAGCTTAGGCAGCTGTTTTAGTAATTTTATGAAGGTTAAAAATCAAATAAACAACACTATTTATATGGGTAACAACAAAGCTACATCTTCAAATGGAAATACTGTGGGTGTAAACGAATCAAGCGCCAAATGTCCGTTTTTGAACGGAGAAATGAACCAAGCAGCAGGTGGTGGTACCACAAATAAGGACTGGTGGCCAAATGCTCTGAACTTGAATATCCTGCGTCAACATTCAAACTTAACAGACCCTATGGACGAGGGTTTTGATTACGCGGAGGAATTTAAGTCTCTCGATTTGGAGGCCATTAAAAAAGACCTTACCGCTGTAATGACGGATAGCCAAGATTGGTGGCCGGCAGATTACGGGCACTATGGTCCATTTTTTGTGCGTATGGCATGGCATGCCGCGGGAACCTATAGAATAGCCGATGGTAGAGGTGGAGGAGGAACGGGAGCTCAGCGTTTTGCCCCATTAAACAGTTGGCCGGACAATGCAAACTTGGATAAGGCAAGATTGTTGCTTTGGTCCGTAAAGAAAAAGTATGGAAAGAAAATTTCATGGGCAGATTTGCTAATTCTTGCTGGAAATTGTGCCTTGGAATCAATGGGATTTGAAACCTTTGGCTTTGGTGGAGGAAGAGAGGATATTTGGCAACCAGAAGAAGATATTTACTGGGGTTCAGAAGGAGAATGGCTAGGTAACAAGGAAAGGTATAATAAGGAAGGTGATTTGGAAAACCCACTTGGGGCGGTACATATGGGATTAATTTATGTAAATCCTGAAGGCCCTAATGGAAACCCCGACCCCGTAGCGGCCGCTCATGACATTCGTGAAACTTTTGGAAGAATGGCCATGAACGATTATGAAACCGTAGCATTGATTGCTGGTGGGCATACCTTTGGAAAGACCCATGGCGCCGCCGACCCTGATAAATATGTTGAGCGCGAACCTGCTGCTGCCGGAATTGTGGAACAAAGTAAGGGCTGGAAAAACAATTTTGGAACAGGAAATGCCGGCGATACCATAAGTAGCGGATTGGAAGGTGCTTGGACGACAACACCAACCAAATGGAGCAACAATTTCTTTTGGAATCTGTTCGGATATGAATGGGAATTGACAAAAAGTCCAGCTGGGGCCCACCAATGGATCCCAAAACATGGAGCTGGTGCAAACAGTGTTCCTGATGCACATGATGCTAACAAAAGACATACACCTATAATGTTGACAACGGATTTGTCATTACGAATGGATCCAGCCTATGAGAAAATCTCAAGACGTTTTCATGAAAACCCCGATGAGTTCGGCGAAGCTTTTGCAAAAGCATGGTTTAAATTAACACATCGCGATATGGGTCCTATTTCAAGATATTTGGGAGCTGAAGTGCCCTCCGAAGAATTGATATGGCAAGATCCCATTCCAACAGCGGGTCATGAGCCGATCGATGAGAACGATATTACAGATATAAAGAAAAGAGTGCTTGCTTCCGGGTTATCCATTTCAGAATTGGTTTCAACAGCATGGGCCTCTGCTTCAACCTTCCGAGGTTCGGATAAAAGAGGTGGTGCCAACGGTGCGCGTATTGCACTAGCTCCTCAAAAAGATTGGAAAGTAAATAATCCAAAGCAATTGGCAAAGGTGTTGGAAACACTTGAGGCCATTCAACAAGAATACAATGGGTCTGGTAATAAAAAAGTATCGCTTGCAGATTTGATTGTTTTAGCAGGATGCGCAGCTGTTGAAGAAGCTGCCCATAAAGCGGGGAGCAAAATTACTGTTCCATTTACCGCTGGTCGTACAGATGCTACACAAGAACAGACCGATGTTGAATCATTTGAGGCTCTTGAGCCACGGGCAGACGGGTTCCGTAATTATGTAAAGGGAAATCCTAGAACTACCGCGGAAGAATTATTGGTGGATAAAGCACAATTAATGACTTTAACCATACCTGAAATGACAGTTTTATTGGGTGGAATGCGCGTATTGGGCACCAATTTTGACAATTCAAAACACGGCGTGTTTACGGGCCAATCAGAGGCACTTACTAATGACTTTTTTACTAACCTAGTCGATTTGGGAACTTCATGGAAGGCAACGTCAAGCGATGATGCAATTTTTGAGGGTACAGATAGAAGAACCGGGGAAGTAAAATGGACGGGAACACGTGCCGATTTAATTTTTGGTTCCAATACAGAGCTTAGAGCCATTGCAGAAGTATATGCTTGTGATGACGCACAGGAAAAGTTTGTAAAAGATTTTGTTGTCGCTTGGAGCAAAGTAATGAACCTTGACCGTTTTGATTTAAGGTAATTTAATATTGAATCAATAGGAATAAAGAAAAAGAAAATTAATCATATAAGACTGTCATGATCCAGTTGGGTTATGACAGTTTTTTTATACCTTTCCATAAGATATGCATAACAAAGAGAAGTTCTTCAATCAAATACGAAATGGTGATCTTATTGCCGTTGAACAATTTTTGGAATCCAATCCGGAACTATTGGAAACCGAAGACCAGAGAGGCTCGACTCCGTTAATTTTGGCAACCTATTATGGGCACGAAAAAATTGCAGAAATGTTGTTGGTAAAAGGAGCCAAAATCGATTCAAAGGATGGATCGGGCAATACCGCATTGATGGGGGTTTGCTTCAAAGGATTTACCTCAATTGCAAAGATGCTGATCGAGGCTGGGGCCAAAGTTGACCATATCAATGCCATGGGAGCAACATGCCTTATCTATGCGGCAACGTTTAATCGTGTTGAGATTGCCGAAGTACTCCTGGAACATGGAGCCGACACGGCTATTAAAGATGCCCGCGGAAGTACGGCCATGGATCATGCCAAAATGCAGGAGGCCAATACCATGATAGCATTATTGGAAAACAAGGCATAAACCACTGGATGGATTCAAGGGAGCAACTCAATTTAATTAAAAGAATAAAAGCCATTTCCGAAACTGGTTTGGTCTATACCACCGATGCCTATTCAAGGGAGCGTTACGAAGAAATAAAACATATCAGCCTAAAATTAATGGCTTATATGGCGGATTCTCCCATGGAAGTATTGCAGGATTTTTTTATGCCTGTTAAGGATTATCCAACGCCTAAAGTAGATGTAAGAGGTTTTGTTTTGAACGATAAGAATGAAATTTTAATGGCCAAGGAAAGTGTAGATGGCAAATGGACAATTCCTGGCGGTTGGGCAG
>JBDWSS010000095.1:0-19959 GCA_039985375.1 Flavobacteriaceae bacterium | reverse complement strand
ATATGTCCATAGATTCCATATTCCTACCGGAAACCCCAGCGGATCAAATTAAGCTAACTGTTTTACTATCTGGTGGATACCATAAAGAAAATCTGCCCATTTCGCTTTATAATGGAGACACTTTAATTGCCAAAACTTCTGCTGGTTTTAATCAGGATGGGAAGACCGAGGTGGTTTTTTCAATCCCAGGGAACAAGGAAATCAATGGTCGTGTGCAAATAGAGGATAATGGTTTAAAATATGACAACAGGTTTTTCTTTACCATCAACAAAAAACAAAAAATAAAAGTACTGGCAATAACGGACTCCAGCGACGATTATTTAGAACGATTGTACACCCAAGAGGAGTTTAGTTTTTCTAAGTACACCTTGAACACACTGAATTACAGTGCTTTGGACAATCAAAATGTAGTTATTTTAAATAATCTTTCAGCCATCCCCAATAGCCTTCAACAGTTGCTGCGCACATTTAGGGAAAACGGGGGCACTCTAATTATTGTACCTGCCACTACTAGCAATCTTGTATCTTATAACCAATTTTTGTCCAGTTTTTTTAGAACAAGATTTCAGGATACCGTGATGCTGGATAAAAAAATAACCACTATTTCTTTTGACCACCCTATCTACGGGAATGTTTTTGATAAGGAAGTAACCAATTTTCAATATCCTGATCTGAAGGAGTATTTTAAAGTACAATCAGAAGCTCCAAAAATACTTACACTTGCAGGAGGTGATGCATTTCTATTGGGCATTGATGGTTTCTATATTTTCTCGACTTCGCTGGAAATTGAAAATACCAACTTTAAAAACTCCCCTTTAATTGTTCCCACTTTCTACAATATGGCAGCTTTTAGTCTTCAATCATCCAAACCATACCATGTTCTTGGAACTGAGAATACCATTGATGTTCCAGTGAAATTGGGAAGGGATAATATTTTAAGCGTGTCCAAGGCAGAATATGTATTTATTCCGTTACAACAAGCATTTCCAAACAAAGTCAGTTTGTCATTTAATGAAAATCCGTCCGTTGACGGAATATATGGCGTATCAAGCAAGGAAGGGCATCTTCAAAATATCAGTTTTAACTATGCGAGAAATGAAAGTAGGCTTGACTTCCCAGATATTGAAAATATAGGCAATGTCGTCCTTCAAGATTCCATTATTTCGCTTTTTCAATTTTTAAAAGCGGAAAACAGTATTACCGCTTATTGGAAATGGTTTGTTATTTTAGCAGTATTTCTTGCGCTTATTGAAGTAATCATCCAAAAATTCGTTACATGAACATGCTGCTCAAGTCTGCAAAAATAGTGTGCCCTCAAAACAAGGTGTTACATTTAAAAAAGCGGGATATTCTAATTCAAAAAGGAATTATTGAAAATATTTCGGTTAAAATTGAGGCCCCTTCGAGTACCAAAACGGTTGATTTTAATAACCTGCATGTTTCTTTAGGATGGTTTGATAGTGGTGTAAGTTTTGGAGAACCTGGTTTTGAAGAACGGGAAACCATTGCCCATGGAATTGAAGTAGCTGGGCAAAGTGGGTATACGGACATTGTATTGAATCCGAATACTAATCCCATACCAGATACGAGTTCTACTATGGTATTTCTAAAGGATCGAGCAAAGGAACAGAGCACCAATTTATACCCTCTTGGCAGTCTAACCACAAAATCTGAAGGAAAGGATCTAGCCGAACTCTTCGACATGAAAAATGCCGGAGCTGTGGCTTTTTATGACTTTAAGAAACAAATTGCCAATCCAAACCTTTTAAAAATTGCGCTTTTGTACGCCCAAAGTTTTAATGGGCTTATCTTTTCCTACCCCCAAGATGGTCAAATAAAGGGAAAGGGAATCGTGCATGAAGGAGAAATATCTACGATGCTTGGACTTAAAGGGATACCAGGGCTTGCCGAGGAGCTTCAAATTTCAAGGGATCTTTTTATTTTGGAATATACCGGTGGAAAGCTTCATATTCCCACCATTTCAACAGCAAACTCGGTAAAATTAATCGCCAATGCCAAGAAGAAAGGGCTTGATGTTAGTTGCAGCGTGTCTATACATCATCTCATGTTTACCGATGAAAACTTAAAGGAATTTGATGCCAATTATAAAGTATCACCGCCCTTACGAACCAAGTCCGATAGCAAGGCGTTGATAAAAGGACTAAAAGATGGTATCATTGATTTTGTGACCTCAGACCATTTGCCCATTGATGTTGAGGAAAAACGAGTGGAGTTCGATAATGCAATTGATGGTACGTTAAGTCTGGAATCTGCATTTGGAAGTTTGAATGCAATTTTTGGTCTGGAAGGTTCCATTGCACTGTTGACCAAAGGACATGAACGCTTTGGTTTGGAAACTCCAATATTAAAAAAAGGTGAAAAAGCCTGCTTAACTTTATTTAACCCTGATGATGAACACATCTTTGGTTTGGATGATATTAAATCTACTTCCAAAAACAGTATGTTTTTAGGCCATAAACTTAAAGGTAGGGCATATGGCATAATCAACAACAACCAAAGCTCAATTTAGTATTTTGAACAAAATCGATTCTGGAAAAACCAAAGCAATAATTGCATACGTTACCATAATTGGTAGTTTGATTGCCATTACAATGAACATGGAACCCAAGAATTCTTTTGCCCGGTTTCATATTAGACAGGCTTTTGGAATACATTTAATCTACCATTCTTTTGCCATATTCCTGAATTATTCACATGTAAATTCAGGCTGGCTCTTGTTGTATGCTTTTTATATTGTTTCCCTGGGATACGGATTGTTTGGTGCCATTAACCAGAAGCAACAATTACTACCCCTGTTGGGGCAGTATTTTCAAAAATGGTTTACCTTTATTCCATAATTAATAGCAATGTCCCCCACCCCATTATCTTTAGAATATCTGCTACGACCTTCAGTGAAATCTGGAAAAGTTCCTGCAATTTTTATGCTTCATGGCTATGGAAGCAATGAAGAAGACCTATTCTCATTCGCTGCCGAACTACCGGAAGAATTGACCGTACTGTCCGTTAAGGCACCTTATGATCTTGAGCCCTTTGGACATGCATGGTACGCTATAAATTTTGATGCCGACCAAGGCAAATGGAGTGACGATGAGCAGGCAAAAATATCTCGGGATAAAATAGTTGCTTTTATTGATGAGGCTTGCCAAAGCTATAACTTGGATGAAAAGAACATTACACTTTTAGGTTTTAGTCAAGGAACCATTCTTAGCTACGCCGTTGCACTTTCTTTTCCTGAGAAAGTGAAAAATGTCATCGCTCTCAGCGGTTATATCAATGAAGGCATCTTAGTGGAAGGTTATAAAGACAAGGACCATAGTGGCTTGCAAATCTACACTTCCCATGGGCAGGTAGACCAAGTTATTCCTTTGGAGTGGGCACAAAAAACTCCAGATTTCTTGAGAAATATGGAAGTTCAGCATGTCTATGAAGAGTTTCCCATTGGACATGGGGTCTCCCAACAAAATTTTTATTCTTTTCGGGATTGGTTGGTAAACCGGCTTTAGTTGCTTCGAGCATAGAGCAGATGGTCAACCAACGTGAAGTCTACCCCCAAATCATCTTTGAGCTCATATTTGATAATCAGGTCTCCCCAATATTTTCCGTCTGAAAAATCAGCCAAAATCCATTTGTGATTTAACACATTTATTTTGTTTATTTTGAAATCACCTTCCATTCCAGCATAGGGAACAAGTGGATTGTTTCCCCTACTTTCATTGGTTTCTAAAAGTTTATCCTCTATATAACGCGCTGGATTCTTTAACGATAGATGATCGTAATAAGCCAACGCATCATCATTGTTCTCTAAAGAGAAATATTGAATGTCCAATATTTTTAGTTGTGCTTGCTGGAGCGAATCCTTTAGTTCTGAAACTTCAGTTTTAAGATTGCCCATTTCTGAGTTGACAGCTTTTTCAAAATTTCCAACACTGATAAACTGGTATAGTACTATTAAGGCTGCGAAAACAAATAAATAAAGGAATATTTTACTTTTCATAGATTTTAAATCTTCAATTTTAAATTATCATAGGCCAGAAACACGTTTTGTGGCAGTTTTTTTTCCACCGTCTCGTGGAACCCCATTAAATGGCTAATATGTGTTAAATAGGTTTTCTCTGCTCCCACTTTCTCTGAAAATGCAAGAGCCTCTTCCAAATTAAAATGGGAATGATGCGGCTCTTCCCTAAGCGCATTGATTACCAAAACTTTTGCTCCAACAATTTTTTGGAGCTGATCGTCTTCCATGTGTTTTACATCGGTTAAATATACAAACCCTCCTATTTTATAACCGAATACTTGAAGTCTGTTATGATATGCCTCTATAGGAAGTACTTCCATATTTCCCAAAAGAAAGGTTTTGTCCTTTATCACCTCATTTATTTTTACCGCTGGAGCTCCCGGGTATCTATTTTTATCGGCAAAAATATAATCGAACCTAATGTTCAATGAGTTTAAAACGCGCTCATGGGCATAAATGGGAATATCTCCCTGTCTAAAGAAAAAGGGTCTAATATCATCTATTCCCGCTGTATGGTCTGCATGCTCATGGGTAAAAAGTATCCCATCCAATTTAGGTATCGGATGGGATAGCATTTGCTGTCTAAAATCCGGTCCACAGTCAATAACAAAGTTAAAATCCTTCCACGATATCAGAATGGATACACGTAGACGCGTATCTCTAACGTCCTTGCTAAAACATACAGGGTGATCAACGCCTATTACAGGGATTCCCTGAGAGGTCCCTGTTCCTAAAAAAGTAATGGTCAACCAGTCATCCATTAAATTCAAAATTATAACATATTTATTTAATAGATTTGATTAAGAGTGTACCTTTGTTCATACTAAATAACCGGATATGTCCACTGTTTCCAACACTGTGAATGCCTTTGAAAATATTCCATCGACAAAGGCAAAAACCCTTAGAATAAATCTAAATCCAAACATCTACGGGACCTTTGCCGAAATTGGAGCCGGTCAAGAAACCGCACGTCAATTTTTTAGGGCCGGTGGTGCTTCAGGGACAATAGCAAAAGCGATGAGTGCGTATGATAAATCTTTTAGTGATGCCATCTACGGTACCGAAGAAGACGGAAGATACGTTGCCCAATCGCGGTTAAAAAAGATGCTCTCCCACGAAATGCGATTGGTAGAAGAACGCATTAGTAGGGAAAACAATCCTGATTATCTTTTCTTTTCATTTGCCAACACGGTTGCGACCATAGATTTTTCAAAACGTTATAAAGGTCATGGATGGATTGGCATACGGTTCCAATTAGATCCAAAACAAAAGGAATACAATGAGATAGTGCTGCATATTCGGTTTAAACAAACCGAGGCCAGATTACAACAAGAAACATTGGGCACCCTTGGGGTAAATCTCATTTACGGCGCATTTTTTAAATACCACAAGCCAAAAAAATTATTAAAATATCTATATGATCATATAGATAGTGATACCATAGAAATCGATATGGTAAATTTTACGGGACCCAATTTCAAAGAAGTTGATAACAGGCTTATGAGTCTGCAGCTAATTAAAAATGATATGACCGATGCGGTCATGTTTGGACCCGATGGCAATAACTTATTGCCTGCTTCCGTATTGTACAAAAAGAATATCTTGGCGTTGCGGGGCAGTTTCAGACCAGTCACCAAAGTGAACTTGGATATGTTTCAAAAATCATACGATATTTTTGTACGGGAACAGACTGTGGAATATGAAAACACTATTGTAATTTTTGAAATTACGCTTTCCAATCTGAAAGCGTCCGGTGAAATAGATGAGCAAGATTTTATGGACCGTGCAGAACTTTTAAGTTCCTTAGGACATTCCGTAATGATTTCCAAATTCCAAGAGTACTACAAGTTGGTGGAGTATTTCAACAATTATACAAAGTCGAAGATTGGATTGACCATGGGTGTTAACAATTTGGTCGATATTTTTGACGAAAAATACTATCGCCACTTAAGTGGTGGTATTTTGGAAGCTTTTGGCAAGCTATTCTTTAAAGACCTAAAGGTTTATCTATATCCTATGAAAGATGCTGCCACAGGTCAGGTTATGACAAGTAATAATATTAAGGTTCATCCAAGAATGAAGGAGTTATATAAATTCTTTAAGTATAACAGCAAGGTCATGGACATTATTGATTATGACCCAGACATTATGCACATTTTCTCTCGGGATGTATTAAAACGTATTACCAACGGTGAAGATGGTTGGGAAGAAATGTTACCCGAAGGTATTGCGGAAATGATCAAGGAAAAACAGCTTTTTATCAGAAAAGAGTCCTCTCCAAAAGAAAAAGCCTAATACTGTATTAGCTTAGAATTTGGGTGGTATGTTCTTTGGCCTTTACCTTGTCGATTACCTTTTCTACAATGCCATTTTCATTTACAAGAAAGGTTATCCTATGAATACCGTCAAATTCCCTTCCCATGAACTTTTTGGGTCCCCAAACACCAAATGCATCGATTACAGAATGATCAACATCCGCTAATAATGGGTATTGGAACCCAAATTTTTTACTGAAATTGAATTGTTTTTTCTCTGTATCAGCACTTACGCCAAGTAGTTTGTACCCTTCATTCTGTAGTTTTGCATAATTGTCATTTAAATTACAAGCTTCAACAGTACAGGTAGGTGTATTTGCCCGGGGATAGAAAAAAACAATCAGCTTTTCGCCCTTAAAATCACTGAGATTTATTGTATTTCCATTTTGGTCTTTTGAAGAAAATTCAGGTACTTTATCTCCTACTTTTAAGGTATTCATATCGCTAGTATTAAATTGAATTGTTTAATCTAATTTTATCAAAATTAAACAAAATGACAAAACAAGACAAAGTAAATTTCACAATAACTACTTTGGATAAAGTATATCCCACAATTCCAATTCCATTGGATCATAAAGATCCCTATACGTTACTAATTGCAGTTCTATTATCAGCTCAAAGTACGGACGTACGCGTAAACAAGATAACCCCGTTGCTTTTCGAAAGGGCTGATAACCCATACGATATGGTAAAACTTACGGTAGACGAAATTAGGGAAATCATTAGACCCGTGGGCCTATCCCCTATGAAATCCAAGGGCATTCATGGCCTGTCCCAAATTTTAATTCAAAAATACCAAGGGGAAGTACCTAAGGAAATAGCACTATTGGAAGAACTACCGGCCGTTGGACATAAAACTGCCAGTGTTGTGGTTTCTCAGGCTTTTGGAATTCCAGCTTTTCCTGTGGATACGCACATCCATAGATTACTGTACCGTTGGGGGTTTAGCAATGGTAAAAATGTGGTGCAAACAGAAAAAGATGCAAAAAGATTATTTCCCATGGAGATATGGAATAAATTGCATCTTCAAATTATTTGGTATGGGCGAGAGTATTCCCCGGCAAGGGGCTGGGACATGGAAAAAGACATAATTACAAGGACCATTGGGCGAAAAACGGTGCTGGAGGAATACTATAAAACAAAAAAAAGCCGCAAATAGCGGCTCTTTTTTACTTTTTGGAGGTGCTTAATTTAATGTCACCTCAAATTTGTGTTTCTTGTAATCAACTACTTGAATCGATTTAGAATAGCTCAATAAGAAATCAATGGTCTCTCGTCTCGCTTTAACCGGTTTAACAGTTTTTTGTTCTTCAGAGTAAATGTTTTCCATATTCTAGCATTAATGTTACTATTAGATAACGCTGCTAAAATGGAATTATTGCTGACTTCGATGGAATGCAAATTAATTCGTTAAAACGATATTGTTACGTTCAACTATCTTTCTAAGGTTAATCAGGGCATAACGCATTCTACCCAATGCCGTGTTGATACTAACACCCGTATTCTCTGAAATCTCCTTGAAGCTCATGTCTTTATAGATACGCATTAAGAGAACTTCCCTTTGATCTTCGGGTAATTCATCTATCAATAATGTAAGATCGCTATCAATTTGATTCTTGATGAGTTGTTTTTCAGCATTTAATTTTTCGTCCTTTATTACGGAGAAAATATTAAAATCATCACTTCCTTCAAACTTTGGCATTCTTTTATTCTTACGGAAATGATCTATAATAAGATTATGCGCGATACGCATAACCCAAGGTAGAAATTTACCTTCTTCGCTGTAAGAGCCTCTTTTAAGGGTTTTTATTACTTTAATAAAAGTATCTTGGAAGATGTCCTCTGCAACATCCCTATCCATTACTTTTGAATAAATAAAACTGGAAATTCTTTGATTATGTCTATTAATGAGGACCTCAAGTGCGTTTTCCTCTCCGGCAATATAATTTTTTACTAATATCGAATCTTCAATCTGTAGTTCCATACAAATTACTTTTTTGGTTAAAATTAGTAGTCTCCCCTTACTAGGAAAGGCTTTAGTTATTAGCTTAATTTTAAAAAAGTAATTATTTCTGTATAGGCCTATCAGGTTTTTAATTACACATCAAATATAGAAAAACAGTATGCCCAGTAAAAAACAATGTTGTGACTTGGGCATTTTTCGATGTTAACTATTACAATATACGTATTAAGTAGTGGGTATTGTATCTTTGAGACCCTAATTTTAACATATGACCACTATTAAGAACGCAGATTCTAAGAGAAATATTATCATAAAAGGTGCCAAACTGCATAACCTAAAGAACATCGATGTGGTTATACCTCGAAACAAGCTTGTTGTTATCACCGGATTATCTGGTTCTGGAAAATCCAGTCTTGCTTTCGATACCTTGTATGCCGAAGGTCAAAGACGTTATGTTGAAAGTCTATCCTCCTATGCAAGACAATTTTTGGGGAAATTGGATAAACCCAAAGTAGATTATATAAAAGGAATAGCTCCAGCAATAGCCATTGAGCAAAAAGTAAATTCCACTAACCCCAGATCTACAGTGGGTACAACTACTGAAATTTATGATTATTTAAAACTGCTTTATGCACGTATTGGTAAAACCATATCCCCTATCTCCGGAAAAGAAGTTAAAAAGGATACCGTTACCGATGTTATCAACTTTATAAAACCCCTGACCGAAGGAACTAAATTATTACTACTCGCCCCTATACAAATAAAGAAGGAAAGGGAACCTTTAAAGTCCTTGATGCTTTTTTCCAAACAAGGCTATGCCAGAATAAAATATCAAGGGGAGGTATTGCGAATTGACAAAGTCCCGGAAGATATTGGACGAAAGTTTGATTTAGTTGTGGATAGGGTTGTTGTAAAAAATGATGAAGACTTTTACAATCGTTTGGCAAATGCTGTTGACAATGCTTTCTTTGAAGGTAAGGGACGATGTGCCATTGAGAACTTGGAAAGCAGTGAAACCATTACTTTTAGCAATCAGTTTGAATTGGATGGTTTAAAATTTTTAGAACCAAACGTTCATCTTTTCAGTTTTAATAATCCTTATGGTGCCTGCCCTAAGTGCGAGGGCTATGGAGACGTAATTGGAATTGATCCGGATTTGGTTACACCCAATACAGCTTTATCCGTTTATGAAAATGCAGTTTTCCCCTGGCGTGGCGAAAGTATGTCATGGTATAGAGATGAGTTGGTCAATGCAGCCTACAAATTTGATTTTCCAATACATAAACCCTGGTTTGAATTAAATGAAGAACAAAGACAGTTGGTTTGGGACGGGAACGAGCATTTTACAGGACTTACCGCATTTTTTCAGATGCTGGAGGAAAAAAGTTACAAAATCCAAAACAGGGTAATGCTTTCACGCTATCGGGGCAAGACCAAATGTGGTACTTGCAAGGGAAAGCGATTGCGAAAAGAAGCCAATTACGTTAAGGTAGGAGGGTATTCTATTTCCGACCTGATAGAATTGCCCATAAAAAAACTGATTCCATTCTTTAATACACTTGAATTGTCCGATCATGACAATACTATTGCAAAACGTCTGCTAAAAGAGATTACCACCCGATTGGAGTATTTGAGTAAGGTAGGATTAAATTACCTAACCCTAAATAGGAAGTCGAACAGCTTGTCGGGTGGTGAAAGCCAGCGTATTAATTTGGCAACTTCATTGGGAAGCAGTTTGGTAGGTTCCATGTATATTCTTGATGAACCCAGTATAGGACTTCACCCCAAGGATACGGAAAATCTTGTGGAAGTATTGCTATCCCTTAGAGATTTAGGGAATACCGTTATTGTAGTTGAGCATGATGAGGATATCATGAAAGCAGCTGATGAAGTAATCGATATTGGCCCAG
Source organism: Flavobacteriaceae bacterium (assembly GCA_039985375.1). Lineage (GTDB taxonomy): Bacteria > Bacteroidota > Bacteroidia > Flavobacteriales > Flavobacteriaceae > Flagellimonas. Next base: position 9,735 of record JBDWSS010000095.1, on the reverse strand, counting down.
AAGCAGGAACGCTTGGAGGAAATGTAGTGGCCACCGGTAGTTTAGATCAAATTTTAAAAGCCAACTCGCTCACTGCAGACTATTTAAATGGTACCAAAGAAATTGTAGTTCCAGTTGAACGAAGAAACTCCAAACATTATATTCAAATTATAGGAGCAAGGGAAAACAACCTAAAAAATATCGATGTAACTTTTCCTTTGAATGTATTAACTGTGATTACTGGGGTATCAGGGAGCGGAAAGAGTACCTTGGTAAGCAAAATACTATATCCTTCTATATTAAAGGAAGTTGGAGGGTATGGAGAAAAGGCCGGGCAGTTTACTAAAATTGAAGGCAAATATTCCCATATTAAACATGTAGAATTTGTAGATCAAAACCCCATTGGCCGTTCTTCAAGATCCAATCCTGTAACTTATATAAAAGCCTATGACGATATTCGTGCGCTATTCTCATCGCAAAAATTAAGCAAGCTAAGAGGCTATCAACCCAAACATTTTTCTTTTAATGTTGATGGAGGCCGGTGTGAAAAATGTAAAGGAGAGGGTGAAATTACAGTAGAAATGCAATTTATGGCCGATGTACATTTGGAATGTGATGTGTGTTCTGGAAAGCGTTTTAAAAAAGAAATCCTAGAAGTACGGTTTGAAGGTAAAAGCATTGATGATATCCTTAACCTTACCATAGACGAGGCCATTGATCATTTTAAAATCCATGGCCAAACAAAAATTATTTCCAAACTACAGCCCCTTCAGGATGTGGGGCTTGGGTATGTAACCCTAGGGCAATCCTCCTCTACGCTTTCTGGCGGAGAGGCACAGCGCATTAAGTTAGCCTCTTTTCTAGTGAAAGGAAATACCAAGGAAAAAGCGTTGTTCATTTTTGATGAACCTACTACGGGACTTCATTTTCATGATATTAAAAAACTGCTAAAATCGTTTGATGAGCTTATAGGCAAAGGACATTCCATCATCGTAATTGAACATAATATTGAATTGATAAAATGTGCAGACCATATTATTGATCTTGGGCCTGAAGGGGGTGAAAACGGAGGATATCTACTTGCAGAAGGAGCTCCAGAAGAAATAATCCTTAATAAGGAATCCTTTACCGCAAAGTATCTCTCTTCAAAATTATAAATACAATCAATGGTTTTTAAACTACTTACAATCAACTAGTTAATCATAATTCTAATTTTTTGGCACGCTGTTTGGTATTTACTTGTCGGGATGTAAATAATTGCATTCGGAATTTAAAACCTTATAGTATGAAAAAGTTAGTACTTATTATAGCAGTGGTTTTTTTAGGTACGCCTAGTATCTTTGCTACCACAACAGAAGATAAGGTTGCGATCAGCAATGCTTACAACAATGGAAACTCATTTATTTTTGTAGAAAATGGAGTTACATTTTCTGTATATCCCGATGGAGAATTTGATTTTTATATAGACAATCGTGTTAACGTTGGTGTTGGCGCTAGAATTGGAAATGTAGGTCTGACCTTTAATTCTGGTTATAACTACAATCCTTATGTACAGTATGATGATTACGGTGCCATTGTCCAAGTAGAAAACATTCCTGTTTATTACGATTACTATGGACGTGTATCACAAATTGGTAGTGTAGACGTATGGTACAGCAATGGACGTGTGAGAAGAGTTGGAGGATTAAATGTCTATTATAATGGAGGTGTGTTTAGTCATTATACTGGCTTCGTGAATGTATACAACAGAGGATATGTTTACAGACCTTTCCATAGGTATTTTGCAAGACCGGCTTTAGGATTCTGTACGGTTTGGAACACTCCTTATAGAAGATATTACAATCCTGTGAGATATTCGTTTCATAGTCCCTATAGAAACAATGTAAGACGTGCTTATGTAAAAAGAGGTAGGGAATATAGATACAATAATAGACGGAACAATATATACCGAAATGATAAGAGAGTCGTAGCTCGTACCAATGCTACCAGAAGAGGTGGTGACTATGGAAGAAATAGAAATGTTACCTCAAGAAGTGTTGTTAGATCCAATAATAATGGTTTAAAAAAATCTGGAAACAGAACTTCAGTAAATAGAAATACCACGGTTAGACAGGGAACTGTAAAAAGAGGTAACACTACGGTTCAACGTTCCAATAGAGGGAATACGGCAACTCAAAGAACTGTTACCCGTACACCTAGGAGCACCTCTGTTACCAAACGACAGGTTACACAGACACCAAGACAACGTACGGTTACAAGAAGTACTACAACATATAAAAAGCCCCAGACCAGAACAAGTACAAATAGGGCTGTTGCAAGTAGAAATAATTCAGCGAAGAGGACCGTTTCACGAAGCTCTTCCACAACAGTAAAGAGAAGCTCTGGAAACACAGGCGCTAGAAAAAGCAATGCAAGCACTAGAACGAGAAGTTCCAGAGTGCAATAAAGATAGTTTTTAGGTTGGTTAGTTGTTACCCCGTAGTTGGATTTATCCGCTACGGGGTTTTTCTTGATGTTATTCTGTTCGTTTCTTCAACCATTTGGAAAGTACTCCTGAAACATCTTCGGAGATTTCAAAACGATATAAAATTCCTAGATACATCATCACAATCATCATCGATTTCAAAACAATGTTTAAAATGGGATGAAATGGAAATTGTAAAAAATGGAATAGTACACCTAGCAAGATTAATGTGGCCAAAACCTTTAGCGTAGCCTTTGAAAAGGGTAGAAAACCAAACTTTAATTTTACAAAAACCAGCTTTACAAGATTAAAAATAAATATGGAAATAAAACTGGCCAGAGCAGCGCCTTCCAAACCAAATACCGGAATTAAAACGTAGTTGAGTACAATGGTCATCAAAGCCAAACAAACCCCAAAGACCAGTACCGTTTTATAATATTTTGAATTGTAAAGTATAGCATTGTTGTTCCCCAAAAGGGAATCAAATACCTTGGCCAAACCTATCAAAACAACAATACTAAAACCATTTCTATAAGATTCTGGTAACAGTAGGTATAGGTTATTCAGGTTTAAAACAATCAGCACAAATAAAATGCCAGAGGCTATAAAAAGTGTTAGTGAGGTCTTCTTATATAATGTTTCCAGTTTAAAATGGTTTCCCGTATTTAACAATTCTGCTGTTAAAGGATAGGTTATTTGGTGCATTGCCCTTGAAGGTACTATAATAACGGTGGCTATGTATGTAGCAACACCATAGTAAGCTACATTTTCAATTTTGATAAACTGATTCAGCATTACTTTATCAATTTCCAACAGAATAAGTGCCGCGGATCCACCAAGAATAATCAAAAAAGTGTAAAGCATGATTTCTCTGGTATTGGCCGGGAACCTAAAATCGATTTTAGGAAACCGAATACGGTAAGCATAAACTTGTATGATTATGGTCCGCAAAACATATAGTCCCACCAAGGACTTGAAAAAGCAATCCAATGTAATGAATTCAAAATATAGCAACAGGAGTAAAATGCTAACACCAATACGTCCAAAAACCTCTTTCATAAAATTCCCAAAGACCGATTTTAAATGTACTTTGCACCAGGCATAAAAAACTTCAAAATAAGCCATGGATAAGCCAACCAAAAAGATGTGCCAAACATAATCCTTGACCATGGGGTTTACTTCGGAAATCAACTTTGCCAACTGCTCATGGAAAAAGAAGGTGGTCCCTGCCAAGGGCAATATGCCCAGTAATGGCGTAATCAACATCAATGTCAAGAAGCCATCCTTTTCCGAGTCGCCATAATTGCTGTAAAATTTGACCATGGTATTATGAACCCCAAATGCCATCAGCGGCATTAAAATAGCTCCGGAAGCCAAAATAAAAGTAACAAGACCATAGTATTCATCGGGCAATATCTGGGTGTATAGGAATAAGGTGTTAATCGCACCAAAAGCAAAGCCCAAGTACGTGATGGAAATGTTTTTAAGTGACTGTTTTAAGACGATTCCCATGCAATAAAATTTGCCAGTTCCTTGGTTAGTTCCTTTCTATGGTATTGTTGAATTCCTTTCGGGCTTAAGTTCAACCTCCCCTTTTGATAGCTGTTAAACCAGGTTAAAAGTAGATCTTTTATACGTGTTGTTTCCTCTTGGGTAAAACGTGCACCTGCATTTGTTTTTTCAACAATACCACCTGCTTCCCATCCAGATGGGCCAATGGCCAAAATTGGTCTACCTGCATTTAAATATTCGAACAGTTTCCCGGGAATTATGCCCTTGGTTTCCTCCGAGTCAATTTCCAACAATAGCAGAATCTGCGATTTCTGCTGGGCTTTTAGTACCTCCTCATGGGTAAGATATCCCAATTGGTCCACATAGGGTTGTAAACCATTTTGCTTTATGGTTTCCAGTACCTCCTCCCCCACCACTCCAATCAACTGGATTTTAAGTTGCTTTCTGAAGTCTTCATTTTCATCAATCAATTCTTTTATTACTTTCCAAAAATGTGTTGGGTTACGTCTAGTAAGCAAAGAGCCAATATGAGCAATAGTGAACCCAGTATCTAACTCAGTTTCTTGGTTTATAGCATCAAAACCATTGGTGATTACCTTAATTGGTTTCTTTGTTATTTGTTCAAATTCCTTTTTAGTAGTGTTACTGGTCACTACTATTTTATCTGCCGTATTGAGTACATTCTTTTCTAAGGCTTTATGTTTCCTTTGTGAGGCTTCAGATAATTTTAGCTTAGAATGATATCCAATGGAAGTCCAAGGATCTCTAAAATCTGCAACCCACTGAATTTGATACAGTTTTTTCAAACCAAGTCCAATCAGATGCATGCTGTGGGGCGGACCAGTTGTAATAATGGATTTGATACCTTCCTGTTCAATAATTTTTGAAAGATATTTAATGGAAGGTTTTACCCATAACTTTCGTGCGTCAGGAATAAAAAAATTCCCTCTTACCCACAGCAATATTTTCTCAACAAAAGATGGTTTCTTTTCTTGGATAACGCCGGAACTTATTGTTTTGGTCTTCTTTTTGGATAGTATTGATGCCAACGCATAAGGCTCCCGTATGGGGTGTTCAATAATTTGAATACCCTCTGGAATTTCTTTGGCAAGATCTTTATCCAGAATTGGATAATTAGGGTTTTTGGGAATGTAAACTATAGGTTCAACATCAAAATCCTTTAGGTATTTTACAAATTTCAGCCATCGCTGTACACCTGGCCCACCAGCCGGTGGCCAATAATATGCTATGACCAAAACTTTATGCATTATGCTTTGGTTTTTGATTTTTTAGGGCGAAGCGAAAATCCAAAGCCACCAATTACAATTACGCCTAACAAAATACAGCTAGCCAATGTGATTTGGCTTCCTGTCTGAATAACCTCTGGTTCAAATTTGAATTCAATTTCATGCTGTCCGGCAGGTACTTTCATTCCCCGTAATGCATAATTTACCTTATAGTGCGGCTCAGCTTTTCCATCAATAAAAGCATTCCATCCTTTGGGATAATGCATTTCTGAAAACACGGCAAACCCATCATTTATAGTATTGGACTGGTATTGAATATAATTGGGCCTATAATCTGTTAAGCGTATCCTTGCCAAAGAATCCGTCTGAAAGCTTAATTTGGTAATAGTAGGATATATTTTAGTATTCACTACTGCTTCTGTTTTGGAGTCGATTTTTTCCAATTCTTGAATTTCATCATTTGCAGAATTAACAGGCACTAGTTTGTCCACAAACCATCCATTACCATTGGCATTGTCATTAACCGCTGGAAAGCTATTTCCCTCCTCATCTTGTTGAATGATATACTTTACGTTCAACATGTTTAAAACTTCTATATTATTTTGGTACAGGTGATATTCAAATAAATTTTGAAGCTGTCTTGGTTTGGCGGCATGGTACCCTCCAATGGATTTATGAAAATATGAGGTTTTAGACCCGTTTAAACCTTCTTGTGGGTCAAAGACCCGAAATATAGAGTCATCTTGTTGAATCAACTGGTCTATTTGGGAAGCTTGAAACGGTGTGTTCACGTTTCTTTGCCGAACAAAATCATCCTCATTTACATACCTAAGGTTCACGCCAATTAAATCAAACAAAAGCAATGCCCCAAGAACAATTGAAATCAGATTCTTCCCTATTTTGTTTTTAATAAATAACCAAAGGGCAACGGCTGTCAACAAAACAAAAATCAATGACCTAATGGTATCACTTACATAAACGGCTTCTCTGTCCCGTCTTAAAATATCTAACAATGGGTCTCCAAAATATTGTCGGTAGGTTTCGTCATTAGATCCCTCAAAATCAAAAAAGCTTTTTAATAAAAATATAAATACCCCTAACCCCAAAGTGATGAAAAAGCTAAGCTTTAAGGCAGCTATTTTTTGTTTTGACTTTAAGGAAGTTTTAAAAAGTTCTCTAAGTCCTAGAATTGCCAGTACAGGGAAACACAGTTCTAGTACAACCTGAATCGATGATACTGCTCGGAACTTATTGTACAAAGGAAAATTATCTATCATAAAATCGGTAAGTGCTGGAAAATTTTTCCCCCAAGACAACAGGAGAGATAAAATAGTCCCGAACAGCAGCCACCACTTCTTTTTGCCTTTGATCAAAATGAGACCAAGAATAAACAGAAAAACAATGATTGCACCAACATAAGCTGGCCCTGCAGGTCCTGAGGCAGGGTGAGGACCCCAATAAAGATAAAGACCAGATACTTCGAGTGCTTTTGTTGGCGAAAGTCCCTGACTGGTTAAATATTCATAAACTTTGGAATTTTTTCCTATATCTTCATTTCCTGATCCGCCGAACATTCGTGGAACGAATAAATCCAAAGATTCCGTAATTCCATAACTGTAGTACGTAATATAATCCCTATCCAATCCATTACTGACTTCTTTAGGGCTGCCATCCGGGTTAATGGTCAGTTCCGATTTTCCACGGGTGCTCCAATCTGCATATTCCTTGGTAGCCATCAAGTTTGTAGCATTTGTAGCAATCGAAAGGGCAACTGCCGCAATCAAAATTCCAACCGAAACAAAAAAGTGTTTTAATTTCTTATCCTTAATGGCATAAATTAAGTGTACCAAGCCCAATACGAGCACCAACAGCATAAAATAATAGGTCATTTGGTAATGATTGGCACTTATTTCCAGGGCCATCGCCAAGGCCGTCAATATAAACCCCAGCAGGTACTTTTTTCGAAATACAAGGATGACACCCCCTAAAACCATTGGGATATATCCCAGAGCATGTGCCTTGGCATTATGTCCCACTCCTAAAATAATAATCAAATAGGTTGAAAAACCAAAGGCCAAAGCCCCTAAAATAGCCAACCGATACTCCACTTTAAGGCAGAGCATTAAAACGTAAAACCCTAAAAAATATAGAAAAAGATAATCTGCCGGTCTGGGTAAAAACCGAATTATCCTGTCCAATTTCTTGATATAATCATGTGGGTAATTGGCTCCTAATTGGTAGGTAGGCATGCCTCCAAAAGCACTATTGGTCCAATAAGATTCCTCTCCGGTAGCCTCCTTAAAGGTGTCACGTTCATTGGCCATACCCTTATACAGGGCAATATCTGATTGAAAAATTGCCTTTCCCTGTAATACTGGATAAAAATAAATTAGGGATGCAAGAATAAAGAAAGCAATTACACTAATATGGGTGATGACAGCTTTTAGGGAAAGATTCATGGATAGGTTTTGAAAAGACAAATATTAGTCAATTTCCTCAAAATCTATATATTCTCCAACTTTTTTTGAAGGATTGGATTTTTTAAACGATTTTTTATTCGCATTGGTGCTTCTGTTATCGTTGGATTTGTTTCCAAAATCTTGATAGTTGCCAAATTGTTGCCCGAAACGTTCCTGTGTTTTTCTCATGGCATAGTTAAGCACCTTGGGTGCTAACCATTTTGCTAATAATTTAAAGCCATAGTATACTAATATGACCAGTAAAATCGTTTGTAATAAAACCATATAACAATAGCTATTGCATCAAAATTACACTGTTAGTCTTTCAAAAGACCTTAAAGTATCATAAAAAAGTATTAAAATGCGTTATATGGATTATTCCTTGCCTGGTAAAACCCTGATTTTCTTTTTGTGCTTTCCTCTTTTAATGGTTTCTCAATACACGGATGTCATCAACTCAAATAGACCCGGTAGGGCTGTTAGCGCATATGCCGTTGGAAGGAATGTGGTTCAGGCAGAGGTTGGTTTCGTTTATGAACAGCAGGATAATGCCATATTAAATTCTGATTCCAATATTTTCGGGGCAGATTTTTCTATAAGATATGGGTTGTTGTTTGAAACTTTGGAAATCAACTATGAGGGGACGTTCATAAATCAAAACATTACCTATACCAATCTAGATACGGAGGAAACTTTTACCGACTTTTCAAGAAACCGACTGGGGTTAAAATACCTTGTTTTTGATCCCTTTAAAAATCCTGAAAATAACAAGCCCAATCTTTATAGCTGGAGAGCCAATAATGTTTTTCAATGGAAGAACTTAATTCCGGCGGTCTCTTTATATGCCGGGGGCACTTTTAATTTGGGAGATAATCCATTTTATGCAGGAGATCCCATTGTATCGCCAAGAGTTGCATTGGCGACCCAAAGTAGACTTTCTCCCCAGTTTGTTTTGATTTCAAACATCGCCTATGACAGAATTGGAACGGATTTTCCCGAATGGAGTTATGCGGTCTCTGTTACGCACTCATTCAAAGATCCCAAATGGAGTATTTTTATAGAAAATCAAGGTATTAAAAGCGATCGATATACAGACCTCCTACTTAGAACGGGGGTAGCTTACTTATTAAATCCAAACTTCCAGGCCGATTTTCACTTAGGTTCGGGCTTTAAAAATTCACCTTCCAGAATTTTTGCTGTTTTGGGCTTCTCGTATAGGTTGGACCTGCATAAAGATAAATTGGTGGCCATAGAGGATCAAAAAAGCGGTGTGAACGGAAAAATCAAAAAGAATGCCTCCAAAAAAAAGAAAAAGAAAAACGGCAAAAAAAAGAAAGACAAAATTGATTTCTAAGTTTTTCTAGTATCATTTTTCTTCCAATCCGAATATTCCTATTATTGTACATAAGAACATAAACTATCCGTTCCGGTGCAATTTGGAATTACACTATATTAAAAGTGAAGTGCCTGTTGTACCGGGTTAACATCCCCAAAGTACTATCGAAATGGTTACTATTAAGCAGGTACAATCAAAAGCTGATTTAAAAAAATTCGTAAAATTTCCATTTTCCCTTTATAAAGATTCCCTTTACTGGGTTCCTCCAATAATTAAGGATGAATTGGAATCCTTCGATGCTGACAAAAACCCTGTTTTTAAAAGTGCAGAAGCTTCCTTTTTTCTTGCCTATAAAAACAATCAAATCGTTGGAAGGGTTGCTGCGATCATAAATTGGTTGGAGGTAAATGAGCAACAACTAAAGAAAATGCGTTTTGGTTGGTTTGATTTTATAGATGATTTTGAAGTATCCAAGGCACTTTTAGAACAGGTAGCCAAAATAGGAAACAGCCATAATTTACAGTATATGGAAGGGCCTGTAGGTTTTTCAAATATGGATAAAGTTGGTGTGCTAATTGATGGATTTGACCATATCGGGACCATGATTACCTGGTATAACCATTCCTATTATCAGTCCCATTATGAAAAACATGGTTTGGTTAAGGAAAAGGAATATCTGGAAAACAAATTTTTGGCAACCAATGCGGACCCCAAATTTTTTTACAAAGCCAACGTATT
>JBDWSS010000094.1:0-31457 GCA_039985375.1 Flavobacteriaceae bacterium | reverse complement strand
GTTCCAAAACCATGTGCATCATCGACAAGTAATCGAAACTTATATTTGTTCTTAAGCGCAACTATTTCCTTTAGTATGCCCTGTTCCCCTCGCATTCCAAAAACGCCTTCAGAAATTACAAGAATCCCGCCACCGGTTTCGGTAGCCATTCTTGTGGCGCGTTCCAAATTTTTCTCTAAACTATCAACATCATTATGTTTAAAGGTAAAACGTTTGCCCATATGCAAACGAACACCGTCAATAATACAGGCATGACAGTCCACATCGTAAACGATAATATCATCTTTAGAAACCAACGCATCGATAACGGACATGAAACCCTGATATCCAAAGTTTAATAAATAGGATGATTCTTTATCCACAAATTCTGCCAACTCATTTTCCAGTTGTTCATGAAAATCCGTGTGACCACTCATCATTCTCGCTCCCATTGGAAACGCTGCCCCATGCTCATATGCTGCATCTCCATCAACCTTTTTTATTTCGGGTAGATTTGCGAGCCCTAAATAGTCATTGATACTCCACGTGATGACTTCCTTTCCTTGGAATTTCATTCTATTGGAGATGGGTCCTTCCAATTTTGGGAACACAAAATAGCCTTCTGCTTGTGATGCCCATTTTCCCAAAGGCCCTTTGTTTTCAATGATTCTATCAAATAAATCTCTCATCTACACTAAATTTAATTCAGATGCAAAAATATAGATTTTTAGTAAGCTCACATAACGAAATCTTGATATAAAAAAACGACAATGGAATCCATTGTCGTTAGTTTTATAGGTATTATAAGTGTTTTCTTACTTTATATATTCGATTTTTTCGGGTGTCTCTGTGTTTTTTGTATCGAAAAAACCTTGATTCTCCATCCAGTCATTGCTATATACTTTACTCATATATCTGGAACCATGATCTGGAAAGATGACTACAACATTGCTATCCTCCGTAAATTCTCCTTCGGTATTAAGTTGATAAAGTGCTTGCATTGCAGCACCGCTGGTATAGCCTACAAACATACCTTCGGTATGTGCTATCTTCCTAGCCATGTGAGCACTTTCTTCATCCGTAACTTTTACATAACGATCTATACTGTTGAAATCTGTAGCTCCTGGGATTAGGTTCTTGCCCAGACCTTCTATTCTATATGGGTACACTTCATTATGATCAAATTCGCCGGTTTCATGGTATTTCTTTAAAACCGATCCATAAGCATCAACGCCTAAAACCCTTACCTCTGGGTTTTGTTCCTTTAAATAACGGGCAATCCCGGAAATGGTACCCCCAGTCCCACTACAAGCAACCAAATGTGTAATTGCACCATTGGTTTGATTCCAAATTTCTGGCCCTGTGGTTTTATAATGCGCTTCAATATTCAACTCATTAAAATATTGGTTGATATAAATGGAATTTTTGGTTTCCCTGTGCAGTCTTTTAGCAACCTCATAATAAGATCTTGGATCATCCGCACTTACATGCGCAGGACAAACATACACTTTTGCTCCCATGGAACGAAGCATGTCTATTTTATCAGGGGAAGATTTTGAGCTTACCGCCAAAATACATTTGTATCCCTTAACGATACTTACCATTGCCAAGCTAAAACCTGTATTTCCTGAAGTAGTCTCTATAATGGTACTCCCAGGCTTAAGAACTCCCTTTTTTTCTGCTTCTTCAATAATATAGGAAGCAACTCTATCCTTGGAAGAATGTCCAGGATTAAAGGATTCAATTTTAGCATAAAAATTTCCTGTAAGGGATGCTGCAATTTGGTTAAGCCTAACTAAGGGGGTATTACCAATTAAATCAAGAATATTGCTATACGCACTTATCTGGTTTTTCATAACTGGGTTTAGGTAAGGGATCAATAATGATAATATCAAAATTTATCCGGGACAAAAATAGTACTTTTATTTTAAAGGATTTTTCCTTCCAAATCTAAAATAAATGCGTACTCTTTTGCAATTTCCTTTAACGCCTCAAAACGTCCGGAAGCTCCTCCATGTCCCGCATCCATATCGGTATCCAAGAAAAGTAGGTTTGCATCTGTTTTATAAGCTCTTAATTTGGCTACCCATTTAGCAGGTTCCCAGTATTGTACCTGAGAATCGTGTAGGCCTGTGGAAACATACATATTTGGATAAGACATTGCAGAAACATTATCATATGGGGAGTAGGACTTCATGTATTGGTAGTATTCCTTTTCTTCAGGATTTCCCCATTCATCATATTCGCCTGTAGTTAAGGGAATACTGTCATCCAACATGGTGGAAACTACATCAACAAAAGGCACGGATGCAAGTATCCCCTTATACAGTTCTGGGTCCATGTTTACTATGGCTCCCATTAAAAGTCCTCCTGCAGAACCACCAGATGCATACAAATGTTCTGCGTTGGTATACTGCTCTTCAATAAGAAATTTGGAACAATCAATGAAATCTGTAAAGGTGTTTTTCTTTTTAAAAAGCTTGCCGTCTTCATACCATGACCTTCCCAAATATTGGCCTCCCCGTATATGGGCAATCGCATAAATAAACCCGCGATCTAATAGACTTAACCTAACAGAGGAAAAATATGGATCAATTGTACTCCCATAAGACCCATATGCATATTGTAATAATGGACTATTGCCATCTAATTTTGTGCTTTTATGATAAACCATTGAAATTGGAACCTTCACTCCATCCCTGGCCGTTGCCCACACCCTTTTTGTTTTATAATTGGATGCATCGAACGTTCCTCCCAAAACTTCTTGTTGCTTTAAAACCTTTTGGGTCTTTTTGTCCATATTAAAGTCAATGACTGCATAGGGTGTACCCATCTCATTGTAATAATATCTGAGCTCATTCGTTTCAAAATCAAGGTTTACCGTAGCACCTGCCACATAGGTTTCGCTTTCAAAGGGTAAATAATAGCTATCCCCGTTATCCCAACGAGAAATTTTTAATTTATTAAGACCATTTTCCCGTTCGGAGAGCACATAATACTCCTTAAAAATGTCTACATCCTCTAACAGCACATTTTCCCTATGCGGAACAAATTCTTCCCATTGATCAGAAAGGGTATTTTGTTCCGTTGACTTCATTAATTTAAAATTGGTTGCCCCATCTTTATTGGTAAGAATAAAAAAGTTTTCATTGTAATGGGCAATGGAATATTCCAATCCCCTTTGTCGGGGCGAAAAAACCTTAAAATCCCCAGTGGGATTGTTGGAGTCCAAAATTCGATATTCCGAAGTTAGCGTGCTGGATGAGCCTATAATAATATATTTTCTGGATTTGGATTTATACACAAAAGTGTTAAAGGTGTCATCATTTTCATGGAAAACCATAACATCATCTGCTTGAGATGTTCCCAATTCATGTCGGTATATTTTGTCCGAACGCAAGGTAATGGGGTCTTTTTTAGCATAAAACAATGTTCTCCCATCATTTCCCCAGGTGGAGCTTCCTGTTGTGTTTTTTATGATATCAGGATAAATCTCCCCGGTCGCTAAGTTTTTAATTTGGATATCGTATTGTCGGCGGGAAATAGTATCAACGGCAAACGAAGCCAAAGTATTGTCGGGGCTTATGGAAATACCCTTTAAGTTAAAATATTCATGGTCCTTTGCAAGTTCATTGCAATTGAACATCAACTCATTTTCTGCTGTCAGATTTTCTTTCTTTCTTGAATAAACAGGATATTCATTGCCTTTTTCAAATTTGGTAATGTACCAGTAACCATTGTATTTATAGGGAACGGAAGAATCGTCCTCTTTTATCCTGGATTTCATCTCATGAAAAAGTGCTTCTTGAAACTTCGTTGTGTGAGCGGTCATTTTAGCATAGTACGCATTCTCAGCGTTTAAGTAATCCAGCACATCTTGATCTTCCCTATTGTTCATCCAATAGTACTCATCAATTCTAACATCACCGTGTTTTTGGAGTTCCTTTGGCTCTTTCTTCGCAACGGGGGTATTTACACTCATCAATGGTTCTTTTTTATTTGGGCAACAGGCGGCAAAAGTAAGATATAAAATAACAAAACTGATTCCTGTAGATAAACTCCGCATGACTTTTTTCAGTCAATTTATTACTTTTGAATTTACTAACAAATAAAATCTAATTATGTTCGGAGATTTAATGGGGATGATGGGTAAATTAAAGGAGACCCAAGAAAAAGTTCAAATTACTAAAGATCGATTGAATACCGTTTTGATTGATGAAAAATCCCCAGAGGGTACTATAGCGGTTACAATTACCGCCAATAGGGAAATAAAATCCATCACAATTGATGATACCCTTTTATCGGATAAGGAACAACTGGAGGATTATCTTGTGCTTACTTTGAACAAAGCCATAGCAAAAGCAACAAGCGTTAATGAGACGGAATTGGCAGCTGTTGCCAAGGAAGGAATGCCCAATATTCCTGGAATGGATTCGTTGTTTAAATAAGCATGGAAGGTTTTTTGTAACCTTCCTAAAACGTATAGGTTATAAAAATTTTGGCTTTGTAAAACCGTCGTGAGGTATTATAAATTGGATAGAAAGTCCAATACAAAAGCATGCATGGAGTCCGTATAATCCAAGTGTGTTACCATGCGCAGTTTTCCCTGTCCCATGCCAATAATGGAAATAGCGTTCTCCTCCAATTTAGACAGAAACTTTTCGGAAGATAGTTTCGATTCATCCAACTCAAAAATAATAATATTGGTCTCAATGGGCTCTACCTTTTTAACGAAAACCAGCTGATCTAACACCTTCCCTATTTCCTTGGCCCGTTGGTGATCCTCGGCAAGTCTATCAATAGTATTGTCAAGCGCATAAATTCCGGCAGCGGCCAAAAATCCAGATTGCCGCATACCTCCTCCTAATATTTTTCTAACCATGATCGCCCTGTTGATGAATTCCTTGCTTCCGATGAGAACGGAACCCACAGGGCAACCCAAACCTTTGCTCAGACAAACACTGATCGAATCGAATAACCCACCATATAATTTGGGGTCTTCTTTTTTGGCTACCAAAGCATTCCAAATGCGGGCTCCATCTAAATGAAAACCTAAGCCGTTGTCCGTACATACTTCTTTTATGCTTTTTAGCGCTTCAAAATCCCAACAAGCTCCCCCTCCTTTATTTGTTGTGTTTTCAACACACACCAAGGTGGTCAATGGACTATGATAAAAATCTGGTGGATTAATCGCTTGAATTACCTGATCCGCCGTCATCATACCCCTGTTTCCATCCACCAACCTGCACGATACCCCACTATTAAAACTAACACCTCCTCCTTCATAATTATAAATATGGGCATATTTATCGCATATTAATTGCTCCCCTGGCTTTGTATGCAATTTTATCGCTGTTTGATTGGCCATGGTGCCACTAGGAAAGAACAGGGCCGCTTCCATACCAAAATAACGTGCCACCATTTCCTGCAATGCATTTACGCTTGGGTCGTTCTTAAAGACATCATCCCCCACTCTAGCGGTCATTATAGCATCCAACATGCCAGCACTTGGCTTGGTGACGGTATCACTTATCAAATTTACTTTCATGTACTGGCTAATGTTAGTTAGTTCATGCAGTCCATCCCTATGGGTGAACCGTCCGGAATTGTTGGTGTTGAAATTACCTTAAAACTTGAAGGGGCTTTTAAAAACATATCTATCCGCCTGACCATTTCGGCTGAAATTATATTCTTTCCTTTCCCAATAAGCAATGCCCTAATGGTCTTTATAGCTTCAATGGCAATGGCATTTACCTGTGGATGTACCTTATCCGATGCTCCCAAATTTAAGATATGGAACAATACCCTAAAATTTATGGTCTGTTGAACTTCTTCCAAATATGAATCCTTGTGGGCTTTTTCAATGGTTGCTTTCATCAAGCTTGTTAATACTTCTTCCAGTCCAAGTTGGGCATTGTCCAAACTTTTTTGTTGAATCAATCTAGAAGCGCGTTCTGGGTGCAATAAGAGCTTCAATGTCATGTCAGCACTTGTTTCGGCTGCCGATAAGGCATCAAAAGACACTCCTGTTCTCCCTTTGAAAGATTCCCTGGAGCGTCCATATCCAATAGCTCTTGGAGGAAAAAGCTCCAATTTATCTTTGGGAATGGCTATCTCCTCCGCATTTAAAGTTCTTAAAATTGATTTCAAGGCATTTTCTTGGGTGGTAGCATTTATGGTATAAACAGTACGTTGACCATCTCCCTTGGTTGCATAATTATAATCAAGCCCCCCAACTACCTTTGAAACGGCTTCTGTTTGATACCTATGAAAAAAGAACAAGGGCGCAAAAACATCTTCAAGCACTGAATTTGGCTCACCAGTGCGGATATTGTCCATGGAGAAATTGGCCATTGCAACTTTTCTAATCTTTAAAACGCTTTCCAGTTCTTCTGAAGCATTTCTACCGTTGTCCCATAAATGGGCCAAAATATGGGCCCCACCTAATGGTCTGGCATCTTGATCGGATATATAGCGAAGCCCATCGGTTTGGGCTTTCTTTAAAATGGCGTTTAACCCCTCTTTTTCAGCTGTTTTGTTAGCGAAATCCGAATAGGAATAAGCCACGGTTACCTTATCCCATTCTCCAATCCCTGTATCATAGGCGTTAGAAAAATTAATGCCATTTCCATTCCATTCAAATTGAGGGTGGGGATAATCCATTACTGATGCCCTACCGTTTGTGCTTGCCGCAAAATTGTGGGCAAAACCAAGGGTATGTCCAATTTCATGGGCAGATAGCTGTCGTATTCTGGCCAAGGCCATTTCAAGCATGGGTTCATAATTATCGTCTCCCTTTGCAAAAGGCCTGTTCATCAATGCCTGTGCTATTAAAAAGTCTTGCCGTATGCGTAAACTCCCCAGACTAACATGTCCTTTTATAATTTCACCGGTACGAGGGTCCGTAATACTACTTCCGTAACTCCAGCCCCTGGTGGATCGATGTACCCATTGAATAACATTATATCGGGCATCCAAGGGGTCTGCATCATCAGGCAAGATCTTCAATTGAAAAGCATCTTTATATCCAATGGCTTCAAACGCTTGGTTCCACCATTTACCTCCATCGAGCAATGCGGACCGGACCGGTTCTGGAGTTCCATTGTCCAAATAATAGATTATGGGCTCAACAGCTTCACTAACATCAGCTCCCGGATTCTTTTTTTCCAGGCGATGCCGTGTTACAAATTGCTTTAAAATAGGTTCCTGTACAGGGGAAGCATAGTCATAGTATGAAAAGGGATACGAACCACAGCGTGGGTCAAAAGATCTTTTTTCAAACTTGTCATCGGGCAACGCAATCAAAGAATGATGTTGGGCTACCGTTACTAGATTCGAATTTGGGGTAACAGACTTAATGTAATATCCATTAGCGTTCCCTGCAAATGTCAAAGTAACATCAAACTCTATATTTTGTGGAAAAGCTTTGGTACGCTCAAAGGCTAGGGCACTTTTTGATTTATCCAAGCTATAGGTTCCTTGCTCTGCTTGTTTCAATCTATCGGAAACTCCATGGGCATCCCGAATTAGAAAGTCGGTAATATCTATTAGATAATTTCCTTTGGATTCCTCCTCAATTTTAAATCCGTGAAGCACGGATTTGGCAAAAGCCTGTTCCACAGATTTTCTTTCCAATTCATTCTCGGTCAATGCCCTAAATTTTAGATTGGGCTGCACCAATAACAATTTGTTTCCAGCTTTTCTAAAAAATACCACTTGCTCATTACCCAGCTGCCCCCTATCAAGTCCAATATCATTGCTACCGATTCCACTGCTTAGGGAATACACATATAAAAATTCTTTTTCAAGTTCATTTACCTCTAAAAAAATCTTGTCTGTTGCGTCATCATAATAAAAGTTAAAATAGCCATTGAATTTTTGATAATTCTTGGTTTTATCAAAACTTTGGGCACTTAAAAAGCCGGTTGCAAATACAATTTGCAAAATGTAAAAAATGTGTTTTTTCATGTCTGAGTTAGTTCTACCTAAAAATATAGAAATTTCGTTGTCTTACCATGTTGAAACGTTATTTTTGCATGAAATTTATTTATATGATTACTACAGACCAACAAAAGAATCTTATAGAGCGCCTTGGTGCGTTAAGGAGGTATCTTTGACATTGATGCCAAACTCATTGAAATAGAAAATGAGGAAGAAAAGACCCTAGCTCCCGGGTTTTGGGATAATCCCCAACAAGCTCAAGTTCAAATGCAATCGCTTAAGTCCAAGAAAAGGTGGGTTGAAAACTTTAATGCTGCCGAATCATTGGTAGGTGACCTTGAGGTATTGATGGAATTTCAACAATTAGGGGAAGTTTCCGAAGATGAAGTCACGCAACAATTTGATACGTCATGTACGCTAATTGAGGATCTGGAGTTTAAAAATATGTTGTCCGATGAAGGTGATGAACTTACCGCAGTACTCCAAATTACTGCTGGTGCCGGAGGAACAGAAAGTTGTGATTGGGCTTCTATGCTCATGCGCATGTACCTAATGTGGAGTGAAAAGAGCGGTTATAAGGTTAAAGAACTCAATTATCAGGAAGGGGATGTTGCTGGAATAAAAACAGTTACTTTAGAAATTGAAGGAGAGTTTGCTTTTGGTTGGTTAAAAGGAGAAAATGGAGTGCATAGATTGGTGCGCATTTCTCCGTTCGACAGCAATGCAAAACGTCATACCTCCTTTGCCTCGGTTTATGTATACCCACTTGTAGATGATTCCATAGAAATTGATGTAAATCCTTCAGACATTGAAATTACAACCGCACGGTCCAGTGGTGCGGGCGGACAAAATGTAAATAAGGTTGAAACCAAGGTGCAATTGGTACACAAGCCCACAGGGATTCAAATTTCATGTTCCGATTCTCGTTCACAACACGATAACAGGGCAACAGCAATGAAAATGTTGAAATCCCAGTTGTATGAAATAGAGCTTCGGAAAAAACAGGAAGCAAGAGCGGAAATCGAATCGTCAAAAATGAAGATAGAATGGGGTTCCCAAATCCGAAACTATGTAATGCATCCCTATAAATTGGTCAAAGACGTTAGAACTGGAGAAGAAACCGGTAATGTTGACGCCGTAATGGATGGTGAACTGAATCAGTTTCTAAAAGCATTTCTAATGATGATGGGGCAAAAAGAAGAATAAGTCAAAACACAAACTCAAAATGATCAAAATATACCACAATCCAAGATGTAGAAAATCCAGAGAAGGTTTGGAACTCCTAGAAAAATCAGGAGAAGAATTTGAAACAGTTCTCTATCTGGAAAACATACCTACAAAAAAGGAATTGCAAACCGTTATTGACTATTTGGGCATTGTTCCTATGGAGTTGGTTCGTAAAAACGAAGCCGTTTGGAAAGAAAATTACAAGGGTAAGGATCTAACGGACGATGCCGTAGTGGAAGCTATGATTGCCTATCCTAAACTAATTGAACGCCCTATTGTAATTAAGGATGAAAAAGCAGTCATTGGAAGACCTTTGGAAAAAATCAATGCGTTGCTCAACTAAATAATAATGGCAAGACTTTTGATTGTAACAGTATAACGTTAAATTGCCTTTAACAAAGATTTAACTAAGATGGATTAAACCCTAGTTTATTTTTGAAATCATACTATTTAATAAAGTCATGAAAAGAACACAGACCAGCATTTTGCTCACCGCTTTATTTGGATTACTATCGATCAACTCATTAATTGCTCAATATGGCTACGGCAGTCAATATGGTAGGGGTGGTCAATACGGTAGAGGTAGTAGATTACCACAAGTTCAGGACACTCCAAAAAAAGAAGAGCCCCTAACCGTTGAAGAATTGGTGGATAATGAAATGCCTTCCATAAGCCAAGAATTACAGCTGGACCCTTTTGAGGAAGCTGTGGTACGGACCACATTCATTAAATATGTTCAACAACGAAAAGAGCTTAGAATCCTTGAACTTGAGCCTGAAAAAATGCGCGAGGAATTGGAAAGATTGGAAAAGGAGCAGAATGAAGAAATGAAAGCGGGTCTGCCCGAAGAAAAATATGAAGCCTACTTGGAACTTGTAAAGAACAAGTTTAAAACCAAAAAGAAAAAAAAGAAAAAGAAAAAATCCAAAGAATAATATGAAACAACTTTCCCTTGTCCTTTTTTTGTTCAACTCTTTACTACTTCTATCACAAAAACCACAAGGACAGGGCAAACGACCTCCCTCAATAAAAATTACCGGAACGGTTGTCGATAAGGATACAGGACAGCCCCTGGAATATGCAACTTTAGTGTTGCAAAGTGTAAGAAATCCAGAAAAAGTAACTGGTGGAATAACGGACGTAACAGGCAAGTTTGAAGTTGAAACCATCGCAGGACTTTACAATATACGCGTTGAATACATCTCCTACGCTACTTATGAACTAAAAGAACAACAACTACGCTCATCAAAAGACCTGGGTATTGTTCAATTGGCCATAGATGTGGAACAACTTGAAGCCGTTGAAGTGGTTGGCGAGCGCACCACCGTTGAACTTAGGTTGGATAAAAAAGTATACAATGTTGGCAACGATTTAACCGTTAAAGGAGGTTCCGTTACCGATGTTTTGGATAATGTACCTTCGGTGACGGTAGATGTTGAAGGAACTATAAGCCTTCGTGGAAACGAAAGCGTGCGTATCCTAATCAATGGCAAACCCTCTGCCCTTTCAGGTTTAAGCCCAGATGCACTACAACAATTGCCTGCCGAAGCTATTGAAAAGGTAGAAGTCATTACAAACCCATCCGCTCGATACGATGCCGAAGGAACGGCAGGAATCCTAAATATTATCCTGAAACAGAGTAAAACTGCGGGACTCAATGGTTCTGTTAATCTTTTTGCCGGAAACCCGGATAGCTATGGAGGCGCTGTTAGTTTGAACTTGCGAAGGGATAATTTCAATCTTTTCACCAACACTTCCTATCGCTATCGCAATGCCCCGGGAAATGCGCAGTTTTTACAGGAAAATTTTGATGAGAATGGAAATACCGTAAGTTTTCAGGATGAATTTAGATCCTATCAACGCAAGGACAATGGGTTCAATACCAATATTGGTTTCGAATTGTTTTTGGATAAAGACGCC
This sequence comes from Flavobacteriaceae bacterium, assembly GCA_039985375.1. Taxonomy (GTDB): domain Bacteria; phylum Bacteroidota; class Bacteroidia; order Flavobacteriales; family Flavobacteriaceae; genus Flagellimonas. The sequence goes on along the minus strand of JBDWSS010000094.1, from coordinate 20,390 downwards.
CAAAGCAGTATAACCAATTCGCTGGTGTATAGGAAAAGTGATGGGGAGAATACCGTGAACGTGGATTTTTTCAATTTTGATGCGATTGGAGACCCTACCATTCAAAGAAATCGTTTTACCAATGAGGATGAAATGGATGAGGATGTGCAATACTCATTAAACTATCAAAAAAAGTTTAAAAAAGATGGCCATCTATTGACTGCGGATTATCAATATTCCAAGGGAACAGAAATAGAAGATTCACTGATCGAAGAAGTTGTTTTGGGTGAAAATTCCGCCTTGCCCACGGAACAAACCATAAACGATGAGAATCAGATAAACCAGCTCCTGCAGTTCGATTATGTGCTGCCCTTGGGAAAGGACAATCAATCCCAGTTTGAAGTTGGATATCGGGGTACGTTCAACACCTTTAATACCGATTTTGTTTTTGGCATCGTTGACAATGAGGTACTATCTCCCGACCCAGATTTTAGCAATGAATTAATTTATACAGAAAATGTAAATGCGGCCTATACGCAATTGGGTACCAAACTGGATAAGTTCAGTATTTTAGGAGGTATCCGTGTGGAAGCATCGGATATTGGTGTGGAATTGGTCAATACAAACGAAATAAGCAACAAGGACTATGTAGACTGGTTTCCATCCATTTTTCTTGGGTATGAATTTTCAGACTACGAACAGTTCACGATCAGTTATAGCAAAAGGTTAAGGAGGCCGCGATCTAGATATATAAACCCGTTTCCTTCAAGATCTAGTAATACCAATTTGTTTCAGGGAAATCCAGATTTGGACCCAACCTATACCAATGCTTTTGATTTAGGGTATTTGGTCCGTGGTGAGAAAATGACGTTCACCACTTCGGCCTATTACAATCATTCCACGGGAGTGTTTCAATTTATTGCCCAAGAAACGGGAGGTTTTGTAGAAATTGAGAATCCTGACGATCCTGCAAACCCAATTTTAGTGCCCATTCAGGTTAGAACACCAATAAATCTGGCAACGGATACTAGATATGGGGCGGAGTTAACCACCACCTATACACCTAAAAAGAATTGGCGACTTACCTGGAACTTAAACCTTTTTCAGCAAAACTTGAGAGGTGATTTCTCCTATATCAATTTTGAAAATGAGGAAATACTACAAAATTTTGATGCGGACAATTTTACTTGGTTTACGAGGTTGAGCTCCAAAATACCATTTCCGGCGGGCATAGAATCACAGGCCAACGTATTTTACAGCGGAAAAAGGGAGGATGCACAAAATGTGAACAAAGGCATCCTTCATGCAAATTTGGCGTTCAGCAAAGATGTTATCAAGGATATTGCTACGCTATCACTAAGCGTTAGCGACCTTTTTAATTCTAGAAAGAGAATTACGGAAACTACAACCGAAACCGTTTTTACAGAAAGTGAATTTCAGCGTAGGGAACGGCAACTAACACTCTCTTTCTTATATCGATTTAATCAACCCCAAAACGAGAGAGGTAGAAGGGACAATAACAGGAATGGCGGTGGTGATGAAGATTTTGATTTTGAAGGGTAACAAAAAAGGAGCTTAAAAGCTCCTTTTTTTATTCGTTTCGCTGCGCCTTTTTGGCTTCGCGTCTTTCTTTATACATTTCCATTAGGTTTCCAAACAACCAATAAGGTACTACAAAGGTCAATAAGAATATCATTAACCAAAAACCGATGGTAAGGATGGTTAAAAAAGCAAGAAAACCTAAATATTGGTCAAAGTCGAACATGATTTATCCTTTTGTTGCACAAAGATACTTTGATTTGCCATAAAAAAACAAATCTCTGGTTAAAAAAAGTTTCATTCTCCTACCCCTTTCTGTTTTATACCAATGATTTTTCTAATATAGGTGATGAAGTAACTTTACTGTTGGTTAGGATTAAGTACTCCTGGTATCCGAGGTTAGATTAAAAAGTTACTGCAATTCCAATCCCTTTTTCTGAAGGCCCTAACTTGAATGCGGTCTTTTTTTCCAACGCTTGGTTATACGCAAGTACCGATTTTTTAGCTTCCGATTTACTTAAACTGCTAAATACAATTGTTGCTGCAAAAGTTCCCAAATATCCTATTAAATTGACCGTATTGTTATCGGTATTTTCGAATGGTTTGTTATCTGTTAGTTCAATTACAACAAAACCAAGGTTTGCCAAAGCTGAAATACCACCAACCAAAGCTAGGTTGTTTGCTTTTTTCCAATGAAAATTGGCCTGAGTATCGGACTTCAATAGTTCATTTACTTCTGACAACTTCAATTTCTCATCGTCTTGATATAATTTAGTTCCAAAAAAATTGGAAAACATAGTGATTTCCTGAGCACTTAGGGAATTAAAAATTAAAAGAAAAACTGAGCTGAGAATTAGATTTTTCGTAGGATTTGTTTTGGGTTTTTATAAATTGTAAGCAACGACTTGGCAATACGTAGTTGCGTGGGTAGCCCTTCATGACTGCCCATACTGAATGGTTACGTTCGGGCGGGTTTTGCTTTTTCTTTTTTTGTTCCAAAGCTAAATCCCAAAGATTTAGCGACTTTATAAATATACGGAGACCTGCGGTTTCAGTCCTAAAGTCCGTATTGCGTTTAGGTTGTGTTGTGTGCAGTTTTTATTCCGCTATTCTTTTCTTTAAATCCATTCTTTCGTGCAATATTCTCGTTATCTCAACATAATTTTCGTTTAAAGTTCTGTAGAATATTATATGTCGATTTGCTTTTATTCCTAGAAGTTGTCCCGATATCCCTTCATATTTTTTTCCTAAATCTGGATTTTCAGCAATTTCCTCACAGTTAAAAATCAGTCCAGCGTAATATTTGTCAGCTTGTATTTCAGACCATACCTCAAATGTATAATCCCAAATCTTAGATAAATCCTCAACTGCTTTATTCGTCAGTTTATATTCAGCCATTCGAGTGCTTCTTCGCTTTTAAAGATTCCAAATGTTTTTTGGGATCAAAGTCGTGAGCTATTCCGCTGTCAATTCCTTCTTGTATTGCGTTTTTTAAGGCAATAACCTTATTTTCTTCTTCCTCTAAAAGTCTAAGTCCAGCACGTATAACTTCACTAACGTTTTTAAACCTTCCTTCGCTTATACTACTTTGTACAAATTGGTCAAAATAACTTCCGAGTGATATTGATGTGTTTTTGTTCATTTATAACTATTTATCCCAAATATACCAAAAATTGGTATATTGATAAACTGTTTCTCAAATTACACACAAAGCTATCTATGGTGTGCTTGTTGCACAAGTTGGGAAAAAAGGACTATCAGGAAAAGCTCTTTACCAATTTCCATTTAAGCAAACAGGTTCCCAAAAACAATTTTTACAAGCATTTCAAAGTGTCATAAATCTTGGTTTCCTATATTTCATCGGTTACGACATTGATGAGGAACTCCCCTAGCACAGTACGGTGGAACCTGTATTTGGGACATTGACCCAGCTCATCGGCCTACGGAAAATGAACACCATAAGCCTGAAACAGGCCAACAAGGTGATGCATCTCGCCGCCATCGCCTACAACCTGAAGAAGTACCTAAAATTTATTGAAAAACGCTCCAAAAGTGGAGCAGGGCAGCTTGCTTTGTCGGCATTTATAAAAAGTACTTTTGACACCTCCTTGGAGGCTTTTACAAAGTCTTCAAGACCGACTTTGATCTCTTGACAGGGCATAAAAAAGCCTCTTCAAGAGGCTTGTATAGGTTCAATATTCCCAAAATTATTGGCTTGTGCAACGGTTACTATTGTTGTGTTTAGTTTACTGTTATAAATCAATAGTCTATTTAGATATTTCTCTTTTTAATTTACTTGTCATTTAATGCTAGTATTTGCTATATACTGGATATCATTAAAATAGCAGCTTCGTAATTGTATTCTGCCATCTTGATCTAAATAATACCAAGCATCTCTAGTTTTTATCTTATCATGTGAAAAACCAATAGGATTTCTCCCATTCAGTTTAATCTGAATCGGCTGAAAACTCTTAAAGTTAATGGTTAGTATATCTGTTTTTGACTCATAATCTGTTTCCGTTATAATCATAGGGATAAAATAGCTTTCATCAACAACAAAAATTTCAGGTGTTTTGTACCTCAGTTTAGCTCTTTTTTCAACAAAACCTAAAACATTACAATCTTGAGGTAGATAGTAATTTGAGATATTATTGAAATAAGGTATGCTATCAGGTGCTATACTATTATTGTCACATTTAAGCTCATTAATCTTGTCTTTATTTACAAATTGCAGTTTTGTTAAAAAATTATTAGAACATTTAAGTTTCTCCAACCACTTGCATTTCTGTGTATTTAGCCTAATTAAGTTATTGTTTGAACAATCCAGACTACGAATTATATTTAATTCTGGAATATGAATTTTTTTAATCGAATTATTTTGACATTGAATAGATTTTAAAATCTTTGAATTAGTTAAATCCAAATCAGTAAGAAGATTATATGATATATCTAATGTATTTAAACCCAGAGAATTGGAAAGGTCGATATAAGAAATTTTATTCTGGGAACATTTTAGAAAAATAAGAGATTTTTTAGGAGAGTAAATTTTAATTATTGAACCTTCAACAGGGTATTTAATGGTTTGATAAGCTTCAATATCTGTAACTATTTTGCCAGATTGGGCACTACGACCAAAAACTTTATCACTTGGTTTAAAGGATATTAAAGTGCCGGAGCCAAAATCAATAGTTAAGCTGTCTGAAATACTATTATTTATACCAACCCTAAGAGCAATAGTATCTCCTTTTGTTAAATTAGTTTTCAAATAAATTACTGATGCAGACTGACCATTTTTTTCACTACATGAAAACGAGAAACTAGCTATGCTAAACACAATAAAAGAGACAAGTATTAGGTTTTGGCATTTTTTCATCTGATAATATTTTAATCGAATGGAGTTAAATATAATTCAATATTCTTCTACATAAATGATTGTTTAATTTTTCATATTAATGTCATTTTGTATATTCTGTGTTATCTTGATGCTGCACCATCGGTTGAGCTATGAACAGTGCGGGGGCAAGGAAACTTTTCGTTTCCGCCACGCACTTAGCGAAATCTTTTTGTTTTGTTTTTTCTTTTCCTTGTTTAAAGCAACCCAGACGCTTCGGGGCCAAAGATTTTGCTGACTTCATAAAAATACGCAAACCCTCAGTAAAGTCTAGTTTCTCGTATTGTTTATAGGTTTTGTTGTAACCAGTTTTTTAGTTCTATTTATTGTCGTAGCAAGCATTTCAAGGGCTAATTCATTTTCCGTTATATTGAAATAAGTATTAAAATCAGATAGTATTTTCATCGCTTTTTCATTCCCAATTAGAGCAAGAGCCCCCAGTTTTTCGATTTTCTCTATTACCCCTTCCTTTTCATTTCTTTTATCTATGGATTCAAATTCAAGCATAAATTCATCTATTTGCTTTTGATTAATTTTATGATTTTTGAAATCAGGGCGAGTTGTTGTCTTATCAATAATACTATCCTTGTAATGGATATTAACAAGTCCAGTAGGAATGGTTTCATATTCCCAATTTTCTCCAAATCTTAGTAGGTCCATTTGTACAATTTCTAAAACTCCCTCTTTGAAATTAATGAATGAATTCTGCGAAAGAGATTCAAAAATTAATTCTCCGCTTTCGCAATCGAAAATATTAAAATCAGAAATTAGTATTTGTGTATTTGACATTTTGTTTTCGATGAAACCACAAACATTATACGTTTTCCCGTTCTCAAGCATAAATGTCATTTGAGGTTCGGCTCCCTCTAATTGTAATTCTTCACCATTAAAACATAAACATTCAGACTTTTGTCCATAAATTGATATAGAAAATATAAAAAGTATAAGTGTTAATTTGTTCATTTTGAAATTGGTTACAACGTGAGGGCTACGCGCAGTACGGCCCCGGATTTTTGATTGTTGTACCGAAGGTACATAAAATCGTAAAATACGGATGTGGCCGTACCAAATTGCGTTTAGGCGGTTGCAGCCTTCCCTACAGAGGCTTTTACAAAGTATTCAAGACCGACCTTGATCTCTTGACAGGGTATAAAAAAGCCTCTTCAAGAGGCTTATATAGGTTCAATATTCCCAAAATTATTGGCTTGTGCAACGATTACCGGTGTTGTGTAACGTTTTTTTTAAATTCCATAACTTTCATTCGCACACATAATTCCATTTATTTTGGTCATTTTTTCAATTTTTTTGGTTTTAAGATTTGCTTTCCACGCACTTTTAATTTTGGAATAATATTCTAAATCAAAATCATTTTCAGCTCTCTCAATTATTGTGAAAATCCGAGAATCTGCTTTTCCGTTATTTTGGCAAACACCAAATGATGTAAATTCATTTTCTTTAAAATTATTGATATGAATGGTATCTAAAATTTGATACTTTTTTTCAGGTTTTCCAGTCTCAACAATTTTCTCAAGAATAACTATTCGTTTGTTGTCATTTACCATCTCAACAAAAACATATTCCCATCTACTTTCTTCATAATTTATGACAGAGCTAATTCCGTTTTCGTAATTTTTGAAATATTCAATTTCATTAATTTTCCTAAAGACTTTATCAAAAATCGTTTTTTTGGTTTTTTCAGAATCCGAAATTTCCGGTTCACTTTGTTCAGTTAGTGATGTTTGAGTTTCTGTTTTATTCTTTTTGTCAACACAACTAAAAGTCAGAAATATTAATATGTAAGTTAGTATTTTGTTCATTTCTCAAATGTTACACAACCAAAGGGCTACGCGCAGTACGGCCCTGGATTTTTTGATGTTGTACCGAAGGTACATAAAATCGTAAAATACGGATGTGGCCGTACCAAATTGCGTTTAGGCGGTGATGTGTCAGCGTTTATTTCCGCCGTTGCGGCGTTTTTTCGGATAGGTCGCTTATCCTACGGTCTGGGCGTGTAGCCCTTTCGATGGTTCAGCCTTGCAAAATGGTGGGAGTGTGCCGAAGGCGCAGGAAGCAATTTTGTTCGCCGCAGGCGTCACGAGCGAAGCGAACACATGAATACCTATAAAAAACAATAAAAAAGATATGAGTAATGCTGCACCATCGGTTTAGCTATGAACAGTACGGGAGCAAACTAGCGTTTACTTGCCTCCACGCACTTGGCAAAATCTTTTTGTTTTGCTTTTTCTTTTTTTGTTCCAAAGCTAAATCCATAAGATTTAGCGACTTTGTAAATATACTCAGACCTTTTGATTTAGCCCTAAAGTCCGCATTACGTTACGTTTTGTTGTAACACGTACTTTTTTTTACACATCGATTGAGATAGTAACTTTTCCGCCAAGTCCTTTCTCCACAATTTCATACAATGTTTTCAAAGTAAGATTACTTCCATTGTTTTCAACTCTTGAGATATAGGTTCTTTTTTTGTCAACTAATTCTCCAAGTTGCTCTTGCGTAAGATTTTTTTCTTCGCGTGCATTTCTTAAAAGCAAACCGATTTTAAATGACTCAAAATCCCTTTCTAATCCATCTCTACGTTCCGTTCCTTTTTTTCCATAAACGGTGTCCTTGATGTCTTTCCAGTTTTTAGTGTCCATCTTATTTGTTTTTGTCTTCATAGTATGAATTCATTAGTCCGACCGCTTTGTCGATTTCTTTTTTCGGTGTTTTCTGCGTTTTCTTTGTAAATCCATTTAACAGGATTACTAGTTTTCCTTTATCAAAAAAGCAAAACACACGCCAAATATTTGAGCCCAATTTTATTCGAGCTTCATAAAGTCCTTTTGTGCCAGTAATTGCTTTGAGATAATTGGAAGGAACTCTTTCATAAGTTTCGATTATTTCGATAACCTTGAATATCTTGTCCTGAACCTTTTTCGGTTGTTTTAACAAGAATTCCTCGAAATAGTTTTTGTATTGGATTACCTCCCTAACTTTCTCCATTATTCAAATGTAACTTAAAAGTTACTATCCTCAAAATATAAACGGTGAATTTGGGTGAAATATTGTTGTTGAGCAGTATGTGTTACAACGAAAGGGCTACGCGCAGTACGGCCCCGGATTTTTGATTGTTGTACCGAAGGTACATAAAATCGTAAAATACGGATGTGGCCGTACCAAATTGCGTTTAGGCGGTGATGTGTCAGCGTTTATTTCCGCCGTTGCAGCGTTTTTTCGGATAGGTCGCTTATCCTACGGTCTTGGTAATTTGGCTAAAGTTTATTGCCTGCCCATACTGAACGGTTACGTTCAGGCGGGTTTTGCTTTTTCTTTTTTTGTTCCAAAGCTAAATCCATAAGATTTAGCGACTTTATAAATATACGCAGACCTGCGGTTTCAGTCCTAAAGTCCGTATTGCGTTTAGGTTGTGCGCCCGTTACACAATTAGGGAAAAAAGTAGGTTTTTGATCTTGCCGGTTGTGGAAACGATCGTAACTTTAGGTATGCAGGGAAAAAAGGATTAACAGGAAAAGCTCTTTACCAATTTCCATTTAAGCAAACAGGTTCCCAAAAACAATTTCTACAGGCGTTTCAAAGTGTCATAAATCTTGGTTTCCTATATTTCATCGGTTACGACATTGATGAGGAACTCCCCTAGCACAGTACGGTGGAACCTGTATTTGGGACATTGACCCAGTTCATGGGGTTAAGAAAGATAAACACGATAGGTCTGGCAGGGGCCAACAAGGTGATGCATCTCGCCTCCATCGCCTACAACCTGAAGAAGTACCTGAAATTCGCTCAAAAACATTCAAAAAGTGGGGTAGGCAAGCTTGCTTTGACCGCATTGGTGAAAAGTGTTGTTCAAGACTCATTTTTAGCTTTGCTAAGGCATCGAAAATTGACCTTTCAATACTGATTCAATAAGAAAAAAGCTTTTTTAAGAGCCTTATATCAATCCATTATTTTCCCGATTAGGGGGTTGTGCAACGATTATCATTGTTGTGTGCTGGCTTTTATTCCATAATGTTCCAACCAATCCAGCGGTTCAGTTAGACTATGTTTATTAAATTCTAAATGTATTACTCGTCTTTTCTTTCCGTTTGTTGTTCTGTTCGATGCGTGTAAAGTCAATGGTTTCATTAACATTACTCCTCCTTTTTCTACTTGACAGATAAGTTCGTTTTCAATATTCCAATCTTTTGATTCAGCACGGATTATTCCTTTTGAGTGTGATTTCGGGATTACTTTTAAAGCACCATTATTTTTGTCCGTTTTGTCTAAATGAATACGGATTGTTATAGTGTCTTGTAAAATATTAATTGGTGGCTGAACTCCGTATTGTCCTTTTTTAAAAGTCCAATTCACGTAATTTTCCAAATCAGACTTTTTATCAACTGAAATACTCAAATCTTGGTGATAAGCCACAAACCAATTCGATTCACTTGGTTTGTCAAAATAAATGGCTTTTGTCAAGAAATATTCGGATTCGGAAAGGTCAGAAATTAATTTAGTCAGTTTTTTGTTAAACAACAAATCACTCAATTCAGGCACATTTTTGATTAATTGTCTAATCGCAAATAAGTCCTTTGTTTTCATAAACGAATTTCCGTTCTGTTCAGCATTTTCGATACAAGCTAAAATTTCGCTTATTTCGTCGTCTGAATACAAGTCAGCTAAAACGGAATATCCATTTTCTTCAAGTTCTATTTTGTTTTTTATGTAGTTCATTTTTTAGCTTGCACACAACGAAAGGGCTACGCGCAGTGCGGCCCTGGATTTTAGATTGTTGAACCGAAGGTACATAAAATCGTAAAATACGGAGTAGGCCGTTCCAAATTGCGTTTAGCCGGTTGTAGCCTTCCCTACAGAGGCTTTTACAAAGTATTCAAGACCGACCTTGATCTCTTGACAGGGCATAAAAAAGCCTCTTCAAGAGGCTTATATAGGTTCAATATTCCCAAAATTATTGGCTTGTGCAACGGTTACCATTGTTGTAGCACGTTTTTTTTATGGTGTAATATTTAAGTCAACAAGCGTGATTTTTCCATCTTCTTTTTGTTTTAATTCTACCACGTAACTACTTCTAATCATCGCACCAAAGCTATTCTGTGAATAAACATATGAAGAGACAGAATAAATTCCCGAACTATTCTTGTTAACCGACGATTTAAATAAAGCAGGGAATTCTGCTGTTGACGGCGCTTTTAAATGTTGTTCTACATATTTTTGAGCTGCATATGCAATTTCATCGTTACTAAAGTGTTTTGTAGTTTTATCATTCCCTCTATATTTTATCCGTTCATCTTTTATTTCTTGCAATGCTTCGTCAAACTCTTTCTCTTTTCGATTTTTATTATAACAATAGCCTACAATTATTGAGGCAACAATGGCTAATAGTATGGTTTTTTTCATTTCAAAATAGTTGGTAACAGCGGTCTCGGCTATGATTAGTTGCGTCGTTTAACACTAAACTTTGCAAGCCTGCCTGCCGGTAGGCAGGTACACACCAAGTTGGAAATTCCGCAGAAAATTCCCAAGTAAGAGAGAATAAGCAATTAATTTTAGCCATTATTGTTCTGTATTATTTTAGTATCGGTTTTTTCATGCTTGTTTTTCCATAACTTTCTTTTCCAGTTCTATGACAATAATTTTCCTCATAATCATAGTTTTCAAATTGTTGCCATGTTTTAAATGCAGAATATGAAAAAGGTTTATGGGGATTGTAAGGGATTTTCTCACCTGTTCTTATACAAAACCCAAATTCAGGTTCCAACTCCGATTCATTTTCTCTTTTTGGCTTTTTGTTATATGCTTTATCGACATCACTCAAGCTTTCAAAATCGAATTCAGATAGTGATTTGGTTTTGTAGTTATGGTCATTAAAGAAATCCTTTGAAATATCAAATAATACAGGAGAATTTCGATACTCTTTTGCCAAACCAAGCATTTTCTTCTTGTATTGTGGTCTCCTTAGAAAAATAACATGACTTTTTTCATAAATCAATTCTTTGGTAAATGCCCTTGTTTCTTCGTATAATTTTTCTGTTGGATTTAAAATGTTCTTACTAAAATGTATTCCATATTCTATATTATTAATCATAGAATAATCATATAGATTTAATGAAGTTATTAAACCCTCTTTTTCGTTACAGTAATGTTTTGCATGTAAATCCTTGTTGTAAAGAATGGATATATTCTCGAAATTGGTGAAATATTTAAAATCAATCTCATTTAGACTTTTCTGTTTATATCCATCATTTTTTCCAAATACTAAAATTAATGGTACTTCACGTATAGCTTTAATTTTATCAAAAATGCTTCGCACATGATTGTCGAGTTTTATAAATGGCGAAACTATAACAATATATTTTTTAGCATTCCAGATTATATCTGTTAGTTTTTCTTCAAGTTCTTCTCCTGTTAAAAATTTACTCATTATTCGTAGGTTTTCTGCATTTTGTACAACAGTCTTACATACAAAACGTAGCTTAAAAAGAAGCTAACTTTTCGAATTAGCCCTTATAAGCTATGTGTTATAAACGTTGTTTCCCGTAATTATTTTTCTTTCAGCGTGTAATGATTTTTCAACTCGTTCAGAACTTCTGGATTATAAAAATCCTGTCCGATTCCACTTTTATTTACAAAATCCAAATACCTTTTTCTATGTAAACTTGGATTTTCTTTAATCTCTTTCATTATTTGATTGAATTTGGCATTTCTTTTAAAGTCAGAGAACATTTCTTTTGCTTGTTTCGCTACATCAAGATATTTCATTGTGTAAATTGTCTTGAATAGAGTTTCTTCCTCTATGTTTACTTTTTTAGCCGTTTCATCATTCGTTACTTGAATTGCACCAAGGACATTAGAAACTGTTAGTTTAGAGTCAGTTTCGTTTTTTGTAATTCCAGCAATAATGTCAGCATTTTTTATTCGGTTTTCGTTAATTACGGCGACATTGTAACCAGTAAGGATAGATTCTTCAATTCCTTCTTTATTTAGTTTTTCAGTTGATGTGATAATACTTTTGATAAAAGTTTGCACTGCATTTGAAGATTCCTTTAAGTCAGATTGCTGTGAAAGAAAATCTACAGGTGTAGAAAAAGGTTTGAAACCAATTGGTAACAACATTAAGTTAGTTTCTTCGGCTAAATCAATGTTGAAATGTTTTTGCAAAAATCTATTATAAAATATTATTGATTTATGAAGAAGTGAATATAGTATTGTTCCAATATGATCTTTGTAAAAGTGAATTATATGACATCTGAATTCATATAACTTTTCAAGATTTTCTTGTTCCGATCTAAATTCCGCACCAAGTTGACTTGATAAGTAAGCAAGACATTCCTCAAACGATTTTGAAGTAGCGTCTTTTTTAATCAGTTTGATCTCGGGATGATTTTCATTTATGTAGGCTTTTAGCAATAATTCCCAACCATTAATTGCCAAAATTGTACAAATCTCATATCTGAATTTGAACACAGGCTTATTATGCAATTCAACACAGCCAATTATTGCTGATTTTGAATTTTCCAATAATGATTCTGTTATTACTTTCATTCAGATTTTAATTGCAGCCAACGGTCTAGTATAAGAATAGTAGCAGATTTCAAAGCACTAATTTTTCGGTTATACATAGACCTTATTTATATTTACATACTTTGGTTTTAGCGATAAAACCGCTATTATTTTTATACATTGTTGTTTGCATTTATTTATACTTCTTAATTTCCATTAAAAACCTAGCCATATTAGTTAAAACTTCTTTTTGTTCTGACGTGATTCCTTCGGGGTCAAAATGCATAATGTCATTTCGTATTTCTCTAACAGTATCTAATTGTTTGATAAAAGTGTTACGTTCAATACTAAGGTCAAGCTTTGTCCAGTTTTCAGGTTTTTCAATTAATCTTATATACTGACCAAACGTTAAATCATCAATTGACTCAATAGTACAATCATCTGCTTCTGATGTACAGAACTCTTGAATATCTTCAATCAAAAATTTATTATCGAGTAGAAGTCTGACTAGGTTTTCAATTTGTTCTAAAAGCAAAAATGGCTCAGTTACTACAAGGAATTGAGAGCTAATATCAGCAAGAGTTACAATTCCACTAAATGTTTTATCTTTCTTTTGCACCAAAACCACCTCATTTTCTATTATGATTTTAATTGCTTGAAGTAAGGGTTTATCATATGGAACTATTTCGACTTCTGTAATTAAATAATCTTTTACATCTTCAGAATTAACTCCGTTTGCCAATGCAGAGCCGATCGATTCCCATGTAATAAATCCAGTTACGGTCCTAGGATTACTTATAACAGGAATTTGAGAATAATTATTCATCATCATCTTTGTTATAGCATCTTTTAATTTGGCATCACGAGGAATGGTCAAAGGTTGCTTATTTGCTGAGGGTAAAATATTAATTCTCTGAATTGGGTCAGATTCAGTTTTGCTAGTTGCTCTAGGTTTATGCTTGAGAGTTATTTCTCCGTCTATATAACCATTTTTATAGTTTGGTTTTGTTTCTATTTTATTAGTAACTAAAAAACTGTCAATTCGCCCTGTATTTCCAATAGTTCTTTTACTGCAATCAAAGTATGCTAAAAAATCTCTTGGAGACATTGTGAATTCTTTGTCATTTTCTTGAATCTCTTTTACTATCTCCTTAAAATCTTCTCTTATAGTCATATTATTCTAAAATGCTTGTTTTTAATTGCACTTAACGGCATTATATATGGCACGTTGCCATCTTTGTTGTTTTATATTATTCAGTCGAAACTGAGGTTTATTAGTAGGGAAGAGTTTATAGCTAGCGAAATTTTGGCAATGTGCTATATACGTTATTGGGCACAGTTTAAATACCTTCTGGTTTATCCAATTCCTCTAAGAGTTCATCGCAATTGTAATTTCTCAAAAAGAAATAAAATGTGGAATCTATTACTTTCAGTGTTCTTACGCTCATGTCATAATCAAAAATTGGTGGTGTTATTCTTTTTTTTATTTGAGATTCCTTAATGTTATGTAAAAAGTTACTCATATCCGAAGGTCTAACATCATCTGGCCTATGATGAATGGCTTGAATTTTTTCTTGAATCTGTTTTCTTCTCATGCCTTTTACGATATCTTGAAATGATTCACTAAGTAAAATGCTTACAAAATAATACGCCAAATATAGAGGTGTCTTGTCCGAGCTTTTTGCTTTCTGTTCAATAAAGCTTTCGATACTTCGAATATGTCTGCCAGAATAGTCGTCCATTTTTTTATTTACGGCGGAAATCAAGTGTTCTTTTTTTAGAATTACCATGTCAGTTTGAGTTTCAATTACACCAGCTGCAAAACAAGTTTCTTTGCATAATTCTTGGAACACACCAATACTATCAAAAGATCCTTCTATTAGGTTCTCAATTATATCATTAAATGACACGTTAAGGAGTGGTTCCCCTTCTATAGCGACTCTTCGAAAATCCTCTGACAGCCAAGGCTCAACAGGAATTTCGATAAGTCGATCTTGTAAATCACCATTGTATTGGGCGAGTCTATTTTTCTCTCGCCAAATTCCTAGAATTACAAATAAAATATTGTAATCTTCGAAATTTCTTAAATGAAATGCTAGTTCTCTTTGAGTTTCTTCGTCTAGATAATGGAAGTTTTCTAAAACTATTCGCTTGTTAAAACTAATACTATTTAGAATTTCCGAAATATCCTGTGGCAATTCTAAATTATATTCAATAATCTTTGATTTTGTGGTTTTTGTAGTTCTTTTGTCTGTGCTTCCTCCTGCATCGACTTGCGCATCAGCAATCAGTGGAATCTTAACTTTCGCTTTGAAACCACCTTTACCATCAAATCCAATTGAAGTTTGAGTAGACTTTTCCACTTCGAACTCAATTCTCGATTGTCTCAAAATTGATTTATAGATGTCGACCGGTCTAGATTCGGGTACGCAGTTTATCCTCAATAATTCATCTTCTTTGAGATGTTTATTAGTTAAAGCCGTTTTCCCTTGTTTAGAAGAACCAAAGACAATAATGTGTTTATTTTGCGAAACGCCATTTATAAACAAGTCATCCACTTCACTTCGTTCAATATAAGAGTCTACTTCTTCATTTGATACTCCATAAACTTCAATTGTATTTTTCATTTATCTATTTTAATTATGCCCAACTCATAAATAAGTAGGTAGTATACAAAATGCCTGTACAGACAAAAGATATATCAATTTTAATCCTAGTTGTTGTTTGATACACTCAATACACATTATACTAATTGTTAAAAATCGTCTTGCCTAAAGCAAGTCGTTTAGTTCATCAAAAAATAGATTCGTAAGCAATATCGGGGGAGAACGGTGAAAGTATCATTTTCCTTAGAAAACCCATTACAGAAAACCCTTAGTTTTTCTGGGATTTTTGTCCTATGTCCCTTTTTTACCGTTTAGCCAAAGAGGTACTAACTGTTAGGGATACACCAAAAATCTTTTAGGGGATAAAACCCCTATCTTGTACCTTTACAGGATTAAACTTTAGAAAATGAGCTTTAGAATAGAAAAAGATACGATGGGCGAGGTTAAAGTGCCCTCGGATAAATACTGGGGAGCGCAAACGGAAAGATCTAGAAACAATTTTAAGATAGGTGCTCCTGCATCCATGCCCTTGGATGTAGTGTATGGTTTTGCCTATTTAAAAAAGGCCGCTGCCTATACCAATCATGAACTTGGGGTTCTTGCCGTGGAAAAACGGGATTTAATTGCCCAGGTTTGTGATGAAATCCTAACGGGAAAGCATGACGACCAATTTCCCTTGGTTATCTGGCAAACCGGTTCCGGTACGCAAAGCAATATGAACGTGAATGAGGTGATTGCCAACCGGGCCCATGAAATTGCTGGTAAAAAAATCGGTGAGGGCGAAAAAACCATCCAGCCCAATGACGATGTCAATAAAAGTCAGTCCTCTAACGATACCTTCCCTACGGGAATGCATATTGCAGCTTATAAAAAAATTGTAGAAGTCACTATTCCCGGGTTGGAACAGTTGCGGAATACCTTGGCTCAAAAATCCAAGGAATTTGAAAAGGTGGTCAAGATTGGGCGCACCCACCTTATGGATGCCACTCCCCTAACCTTGGGACAAGAGTTTTCTGGTTATGTGGCACAATTGAACCACGGGCTTAAAGCCTTAAAAAATACCTTAAATCACCTTAGTGAGTTGGCCTTGGGCGGAACTGCCGTAGGTACCGGATTAAACACCCCAAAGGGGTATGATGTGCTAGTGGCCAAATATATTGCCGAGTTTACAGGACATCCCTTTATTACGGCAGAAAACAAATTTGAAGCCCTTGCCGCGCACGATGCCATTGTAGAAAGTCACGGAGCGCTAAAACAGCTTTCGGTTTCTTTGAATAAAATTGCCAATGATATCCGAATGATGGCTTCGGGGCCACGCTCCGGTATTGGAGAAATTATAATTCCCGCTAACGAGCCCGGTAGTTCCATTATGCCCGGAAAGGTGAATCCAACCCAATGTGAAGCAATGACCATGGTATGTGCCCAGGTTATGGGTAACGATGTTGCCATAACGGTAGGTGGAACGCAAGGACATTATGAGTTGAATGTGTTTAAGCCGGTAATGGCGGCCAACATATTACAATCTGCCCAGTTGATCGGGGATGCTTGTGTTAGTTTCGATGTAAATTGTGCTGCTGGTATTGAACCCAACAATGAGGTCATAAAAACTTTGTTGAACAATTCTTTAATGCTGGTTACTGCCTTAAACACCAAGATTGGCTATTACAAAGCGGCTGAAATTGCCAATACGGCACATAAAAATGGAACTACCTTAAAAGAGGAAGCTGTTAATTTGGGGTATGTTACCCCAGAAGAATACGATGCATGGGTAAAACCAGAAGATATGGTAGGTAGCTTAAAATAAGTTACCATCTAAAAATAAAAAAAAAGCCCGATTCAAATAGAACCGGGCTTTTTTATAAAGTGGATAGTGTGTATTATTTTAATGCGAACTTGGAAGTTCCCAATAATTTTAATCCATTGTCATATACATTTACCATATAATTTCCTTTTTGGAAATCAGATGCTGGTTTATTAATGTAATCACAAACATCTAAAGAACTGTTCTCATAGTAAAAGTTAGTTCCTTTGCTATACGTAATAGAGGCTCCATCATCATTTGCCTTAGAAAAACTATCTCCCAATACGTTACCTTGAGGATCTAATACTTCAACAAAAAATTCTCTGTCACCAGCTTCAGCAATTACGTTGTCAGCAATTGTAAAACATACTTTAAATTTATCGGTAGACTTAGCTCTTGACGTAGAAACCAATTTTCCGCTGCTTCTTTCTTTAACCGCATCAACAGTAAAAGTAGTAAGGCTTAGTGCAGAACCTCTTTCAACGGCATCGGCCAATTGTGTGTTTTGAACTACTAAAGAGTCATTAAATACAGTTTGCTTTTCAAGTTCAACAAACGTACTGTCTCTTTGCATAGCCAACAAGGAGTTTGAGCTTGTTAAAGAATCAACTTGCTTTAACAAAGCTTCTCTTTCAGCTTTAAGAACGCTAACTTGTCTTCTGTATCTAGAAAGTGAAGCAATATCAGCTTTCATACCGTGAACAGAATCAATGTATTTTGCAATATTATCTCTAGCGGCAACCAATTCTTCATTAGTAGCGTTGCTTTCTAAAATGGCTTTGTCATATTCTGACTTCAAGCTGTTCAAATCTTCAACAACCAATTCTTTCTCCTGCGTAAGGGCTGTTGTAGTCTTCTTTTTATCTTGGTAAAGACTTACCGTATAAATAATAGTTCCTAAAAGAACCACCCCAAGTAAGCCAGCTATTACCTTTAATCCGTTGTTACTTTTTGTCTCAGTCATATCTTTTAAATTAATTGATCTTTGTGTTTTTAAGTGTAACTAATCAATTGCGTTTGGTTTATATACGGGCATGTCTTTGTTTTGGATTATATCAGATGAAATTATGTTAAAAAATTAGTTCTAAATCCTGTAGAAGCCTTAATTTTAAAGGAACTAACAAACGCTTCATTCATGAAAAAAAATAGTACATCTGCTGTATTTTGTTTATTCCTTCTTGTTTTTTGCACTCAAATAACAGCCCAAACCACTTTAAATGCGGTAAAAATTATTCCCATTGAGCATGCTACCACTATTTTGGAGTGGAAGGACATTACCATATATATAGATCCCGTAGGAGGAAAAAAAGCCTTTGAAAATCAAAAACTACCCGATCTGATTTTGATTACCGATATCCATGGAGATCATTTCAGTTTAGAGACATTGCAGGAATTGAATACTGAAAAAGCTAAAATTATGGTTCCTCAAGCCGTTGCTGACAACATACCTGAAGAGTTTACACCACAAATAGACGTTTTGAACAATGGGGATTCCAAGGAGCGTTATGGAATTAGGGTTGAAGCCATTCCTATGTATAATTTAAGGGAGGAAGCCCTAAAGTTTCATCCTAAAGGAAGAGGTAATGGGTATGTGCTGAATATTGGTGGACAACGACTCTATTTTTCTGGAGATACGGAAGACATCCCTGAAATGCGTGCCCTACCAAATATTGACAAAGCTTTTATCTGTATGAATCTCCCCTACACCATGACCGAGGAAAGTGCAGCCGATGCAGTTTTGGAGTTTAAACCCAAGGAAATATACCCCTATCACTACAGGGGAAAGCCCAATGTAAGCAATGTGAACAAGTTCAAAGAGATTGTAAACAAGGGAAACTCAGCTATAAAGGTTGTCCAACTGGATTGGTATCCCAAGGATGATTTTTGATTTTGTGAAATATTGATGGATTATGATCGTTACTATAATTGATTCAACCAAATCAATACTTAACCATGATATCCAAATCAAATCGATTAACCGTATTTGCACTTTTCTTTGCGGTAAATATTTCATTTTCAAACCAATGTGATAATTTTTATGCCAAAGTAACTTACGGTCTAAGCCATACTAAGAAGGCATTGAGCGCAACTAATTTTGAGCACCAGATGTACTATGCCGAAAGAGCATTGACGGCACTTGAAAAGTCAAAAACATTTATGTCTGAATGCGGATGTGAAAAATCTGAAGACAAAACCTTAGATGCCATTGAAAGTCTGAACAAGGCCATTGAACCCGTTGATTGGGATGCGGGGCGTTATTTTTCAAAAAAATCCATGGGTATCATCAATGAATTAATTACCATTTTAGACGAATGTACTTTAGGTACCACCATAGTTGTGGAAGATAGTGCCAATAGTACCTTTGAAAATGAAGGGTATGTGGATTCTGATGAAGCTAACCAGGAATCCATGGAACAAGAAATGGTAAAAGTTTTTGATAAGCATGCGAAGGACAAACTTAAATCTACCGAAAAAGCAATAGCGCAATTGGTCGTATTCTCAAAGTCCTTTGACCATGGCACATCCAACGAAGATAATGACCCAAATAACCTAGGGTCTCACCAAAAAGCATACTTGCAAGAAGCTAAGGAACTCCTTGAAAAAGGATTAAAAGCACTTGAAAACGAAAATTAATTCGGAATTAACGAATCAATTTTTTGTACTTAATACGCTTGGGCATAATATCTGTTCCCAGGCGTTTCTTTTTGTTTTCCTCATAATCCGAGAAAGAACCTTCAAAGAAATATACCTGCGAATCCCCTTCAAATACAAGTATATGTGTGCAGATACGGTCTAAGAACCATCTATCATGCGAAATAATTACGGCACAACCTGCAAAGTTTTCCAAGCCTTCTTCCAGCGCCCGTAATGTATTTACATCCAAATCGTTCGTAGGTTCATCCAATAACAGAACATTTCCCTCTTCCTTTAAGGTCATTGCCAAATGCAAGCGGTTACGTTCTCCTCCAGAAAGCATATTAACCTTCTTGTTTTGCTCACTGCCCGAAAAGTTAAAGCGACTAAGGTATGCCCTTGAGTTTACCTGCTTCCCTCCCATCATCACCAATTCCTGTCCGTCACTAAAGTTTTCCCAAATGGTTTTATTGGGATCAATATTGGAATGGCTTTGATCTACATAGGCCAACTTGGCGGTATCCCCAACAACAAACTCTCCTTTATCCGGAGTCTCTTCGCCCATCACCATTCTAAAAATAGTGGTCTTACCGGCACCGTTAGGGCCAATAATCCCAACAATGCCAGCTTGTGGAAGGTTAAAACTTAAATCTTCATATAATAATTTATCTCCATACGCCTTACTTACGCCTTTGGATTCAATGACGTTGGTACCCAATCTTGGGCCATTGGGAATGTATATCTCCAATTTTTCCTCCAACTGCTTTTGATCTTGACTTAAAAGCTTGTCATAATTCTTTAAACGAGCCTTTTGTTTGGTCTGTCTTCCTTTGGCGCCTTGTCGCACCCAATCCAGCTCACGTTCCAAGGTTTTTTGGCGTTTTGAAGCTTGTTTACTTTCCTGGGCCAGTCGTTTGGATTTTTG
>JBDWSS010000093.1:0-17907 GCA_039985375.1 Flavobacteriaceae bacterium | reverse complement strand
CAATTGGGTAATTCCATAACGGTCGCGGAGATCCACCCATACCACAAAGCCCTTGTCCCGAACTTTGTGCACCCAACCGCTTAATATAACTTCTGAATCGATATTTGATGCCCTTAGGGCGCCACAGGTATTACTTCTGTACATGATTTTTGTCTGAACGGCAAATTTAAGAGGAATACCATTACCTATTGTTAGGGATGTTAATTTTCTTATCAATTATAGGTTTGAAAGGGAGTGTGGGAATATATTTAACAATATGGCGAGATAATATTTAATAAACATTTGGATAACTTAAAATTTACATTTCATGATTTTTTCAAAGTTTTTTGGTTTAAAATCATCGATAAATGGTTTTGTTTGTTTTGATATTGATTTTATTAAAATATTGATTATTAGTTAATTATTGATTTAAAGTTAATTTAATGTAAATTAAATGTTATCAACATATTCATTTAACGTAAAATAATAATTACATTTGTTTCGTTAATGTTATTGAATATAATTTAAAACCCATATCATAATGAAGAAAGGAATATTTTTTTTAGCGGTGATGTTTTCGGTTTGTATGTATCCACAGGATATTGAACCGACTTTTGAAAAAGTGGGGAAAATGGTAAAAGCTACATATTTTCACGAAAACGGCGAAATAGCCCAAACAGGTTATTTATTAAAAGGAAAGTTACATGGACAGTGGTTTATGTACGATGTAAGCGGCAAGAAAATTGCCTCTGGTAAATATAACGAAGGAAAGAAATCTGGTAAATGGTTCTTTTGGAAAGGTGAAATTTTAAAAGAAGTTGATTTTGCTGAGAACCGTATTGTCAATGTAAAAAATTGGAATCAAACAGAATTGGTTTCGGTAGATAAGTAACTACAATAATGCTTAAATAAAAAAGCCCCGACAATCAGTCAGGGCTTTTTTATTTCACAGTATTTGATTAAGCAGCAATATCTGCTTGTTCTTCTTTTTTCTTTACTGAGGTTTTGTTTTTTCCCCTTATCCTAATTTTTAATCGATATACAATATTAAAAAGTACAGGTACGATTATCAAAGTAAGGAAGGTGGCAACAATCAATCCAAAGATTACGGTCCATGCCAAAGGCCCCCAGAATATCACATTATCCCCACCCATATATATTTGTGGGTCAAAATCTGAAAATAGGGAAACAAAATTAATGTTCAAACCAATAGCTAGGGGAATTAATCCAAGAACCGTGGTAATAGCAGTCAGTATTACGGGTCGCAATCTTGCCT
The DNA here is from genome assembly GCA_039985375.1 of Flavobacteriaceae bacterium. GTDB lineage: Bacteria > Bacteroidota > Bacteroidia > Flavobacteriales > Flavobacteriaceae > Flagellimonas. The sequence continues at coordinate 16,652 of JBDWSS010000093.1, read as the reverse complement.
TCCCTCCTCGAATAAGTACTTCCGTAACTTGTTCTCGATTCAATAATGCATTATCGGGAAGATTCAATTCAACCTTTTTACGATCGATCAATATTTGCGTGTAGTCCAACAGTACCACACCATTATTTACTACAATACCGGCTAGAGAGATAATTCCCATCATGGTCATCATAATTACAAAAGGCCAACCCGTAATGATCAAACCGCCAAAGACACCAATAAAACTCAAGAAGATGGCCATCATAATAATTGCCGGTTTAGAAATACCTCCAAATTGGAAAATTAAAATGAGCATGATAAGGCCCAAACCAGAAAAGAAAGCGCCAACCAAAAATTGCATCTGTTTGTTCTGTTCTTCTATTTGACCAGTATAATCAATCTTAACGCCAGCGGGTAACCCCTTAAACTCCTCCATTTCTTTTTGGATTTCGGTCACAATTGCTCCTGCATCAGTAAATCCAGGTTTTAAGGCTGAATATACAGTAACAACTCTTCTGGTATCTCTATGTTTGATGGCACTAAAAGAGGAGGTGTTTTTTTGCGAAGCAACAGCAGATACAGGAATTTCTTTGATCTGTCCATTGGAAGGGTCCCTAAAAATGATGTTCTGATTGAACAAGGCACTGGTGTTGTACCTTAAATCTTCATTAAAGCGAACATTAATATCATAATCTTCCCCATCTTTTTTATAAATACCGGCTTTGTCACCGAACAATGACTGCCGTAATTGATTACCTACTTGGCCCACAGAAACTCCAAGTTCGCCCGCTTTTTCTCGGTCTACAACAACCTGCATTCCAGGTTTACTTTTATTTACGTCGATTTTTAGCTCTTCTATCCCTGCAACGTTTTTACCGTTGATATAATCGCGCATACTTTCTGCCGTAACAATCAGCTGATCATAATCGTTGCCTTCAATTTCAATATTGATGGGATAACCCGCTGGAGGTCCAACCGCATCTTTTTCAACAGAAATTGTAACCCCAGGATAAATACCGGCAATACCATCTTGAATCTTTAAGCGAAGGTCTTCCGTATCCAGACCATCCCTATATTTGAACTCACGCATGGAAATGGTGATTTTTCCACGGTGTGGCATTTCCGCTGCAGAACCTCCTTCAGTAAATGGATTTTCAGCACCTTTACCCACTTGGGAAACACTGGATTCTACCAAAAGGTTTTTATCCGTATCCAAGTATTCATTACCATCAGCAATTGCATAAACGCGTTCTTCAATAGCCTTGGTAATCATATTGGTTTTATCAATATCCGTTCCTTCTGGATATTGAATATAAACATAGACTTCATTGGGTGTATTGTCTGGAAAGAACTCCACCTTTGTTCGTTGACTTGCCAATGAAAAAACAAATAAAACAAGAGAAGTAATCAATAAAATAAATATACTACTCGCAAACCAGTATACGTTTTTACCTCTCAGGGCATGTTTCAATCGTCTTTCATACCAGTTTTCAAAACGGACAAGCGTATTTTTTTGGAAACGAAGCGCCCACTTTTTAAGGAAATACTTGTAGATCCAGAACATACCCGCAACTACAATCATCAAAGTGCCCAATCCGCGCATAGCTCCACCAACTATAAAGATGAACAAACCAAAACCGCCAAGGATGGCGCTAATTCGAATCAATTGTTTTACCGTTAACTCTTTTTCACCAACTTCCATAAAACTGGAAACCAACATGGAGTTCATAAAAATGGCCACAAACAGCGAGGAACCAAGTACTACAGATAGTGTAATTGGGAAAAATATCATGAACTGCCCCATTAACCCTGGCCACAGGCCAAGCGGTACGAAGGCTGCAACTGTAGTTGCTGTAGATATAATAATAGGAACAGCGATTTCCCCAATTCCTTTTTTTGCAGCTTCAATACGGGACATACCTTCTTTGTCCATCAAACGGTAAACGTTTTCCACAACCACAACGCCATTATCAACCAGCATTCCCAGACCCATAATCAATCCAAATAGAATCATGGTGTTTAGGGTATAGCCCACAGCGGATAGGATCATAAAGGACATGAACATTGACATTGGAATTGCAAAACCAACAAACAGTGCATTTCTGAAACCTAAAAAGAACATGAGTACCGTAACCACTAGAATGATTCCAAAAATGATGTTGTTGACCAAATCATCAACCTGGTTCAATGTTTTAGCACTGGAATCGTTGGCAACGGTAATATGCAGGTCTTTTGGAAGGTAATTTTCCTCTGCATCCTTCACAATTTCACGAATTAAATCTGCAGCCTCAATAGCATTTTCACCTGATCGCTTTTTAATATCGAGCATTACCACACTCTCCCCTTTTTCTCTGGCGTAAGTGGTCTTGTCTTCTTCTTTAAAGGAAACTTCGGCAATGTCCTTAAGATAAACTGCACCATCTTCAGATTTGACCACAAAATTATAAAGCTCCGAAGGCTTTTCAATTTCTCCAAGGATTCGGATAGTTCTTCGTTGTCCACTGGTAACTAAATTCCCTGCGGACATCGTCATATTTCCATTACTGATGGCACTTTTAACGTCGGTAAAATTTACTTTGGCCGCCATCATTTTGTAAACATCAACAGCGATTTCAACTTCTTTTTCCTGAGCACCTCTAATATCTACCTCCTTTATTTGGTGTAGATCTTCAATCTCATCTTCAAGATATTCTGCGAACTCTTTGAGTTTCTCAACCGGATAATCACCGGTTAAGTTTACATTCATAATTGGGAAAGATTCTGCCAGGTTAAGGTCAAAAACATTGGGTTCTACCTTGGCGCCGTTAAAAATTGGCCAATCTTCTCCAGCTTTCTCACTATCCACCTCATCCTTTACTTTTTGCTTTGCGGATTCTACCGTGATATTCTCATCAAACTCTACAACAAGCATAGAATAATCTTCCTGTGAAGTTGAGGTGAGCTCTACCAAATTGCTTACGTTTTTGAGTCGGTCTTCCAAAGGATCCGTAATCAAACGTTCCATATCTTCAGCGGTATTACCTGGATATGGTGTGCTAATGTAGATTTTGGTTTCTTTTACCTCGGGAAAATCTTCGCGAGGCATTGAAAAATAGGAGGATAATCCTATAAAAAGAAACAAACCGATCATCACATAAATCACAGACGGATTGTCTATGGCCCAAGATGAAAGCTTGAATTCCTTATTAATATTCTTCTGTACTTTGCTCATTATTCTTGGTTTTTGGCAGTTGAGGTTGAGTCTAGAATCTGTACTTTTTGACCATCTCTTACACTTCGCGCACCTTCAGAGATAATTTTGTTTCCATTGGTTAAACCGCCAAGAACTTCAACAAAATCTCCCTGCGTCTTACCTGTTGATATTATCGCTTTTTTTACCGTTGGATTCTCACCATTAGAAGCTTCATCAACAACATAGACATATTCTTCACCTTCTGAATTTTCCGAAATAATACTCTGCGGAATAAGGATAGCTTCTTCACTGGTATAATCATTGATTTTAACCTGTGCGGTTAGATTTGGCTTTACATTCCCATTTTTATTTGGAACGGGAATCTCCACCTTAAAAGAGCGGTTTCCAGGGTTAATAAAATTTCCGGTCTGTCTAACCTTAGTTTCAACTTTCTCTCCTAAAACGGGGTAGTAAACCTCTACAGATTTCCCAGGGGTAACATTGGGCAAATGACTTTCAGGTACTTCTACCTCCACATACATATTGTTTAGGTTAACAATTCGGAATACTTCTGAACCAGCTCCTGGAGCAACCACGGTGCCTTGTTCCTTGATAACATCATCAATGATTCCGGAAAAAGGAGCCCTAAGGGTAGCTTTTGCCAACTGACTTTGCATTTGCTTTACTGCGCTTTCTTGCGCTTCATAATCTGTTTTAGCCTGCAAGTATTGAATTTCGGAACCTATGTTTTGGTCCCACAATCTTTTTTGGCGCTCAAAGGTTGTTTTTGCTAGGGCAGCACTGGTTTTCATTTGTGCTAGCGAGCTGGATAGTCCACCATCATCAATATAGCCCAGAAGCTGTCCTTTTGAAACTTTCTGTCCTTCCTTAACATATACTTTTTGAAGTGTACCTGCCATTTCTGGATAAATAAGTACATTTTGTTTGGTCATAACATCGCCTTGCAATTCCAAATAGTGATCAAACTTTTCCGTTTTTGCTGTAATGGTGGTAACCAAAGGTAATTTGGCATTGTCATCCAATTGTGCAATAGCGGAGTCCAACAATTCAATTTCTTTTTCCAAAGCCTTTTGTTGGTCTGTTATCTCTGTTCGTTTTGCACGGATGGCCTCTAAATTGTTTCCTGCAATTACGCTCTCCACGGAACCTTCACTGCCCCCTCCGCAGGAAGCTAGGACTAATGCTGCGAGTACTGGATATAGTATTGTTTTCATGATGATATGGTTTTCTTTTTTGACTATTGATTTAATATGATTTCCAATTCAGTTTTGCGATTGATTACATCAACCATGGACTGTAAATATTCTTGTTGGGTGGCATATAATTGTGTTTGGGCTTGTCTAAGCTCAAAACTTGTTGCCAATCCTTCGGAATATTTAATTTGATTTTTATTCTCGATGCGTTCTGCCAGTTTTAAATTTTGTTTGGATGTATCGTATTCTTCAATGGCCAGGATATAGTCACTTTTTGAACTTTCAAGCTGAAGACGAATTTGTTCCTGTGCCTCGGTCAACTGGGTTTTTGCTTTTTCCAGCGCAATTTTGGCACGCTGAGTCGTAGCACTTCGGCCCAAAGAACTAAAAATGGGGATATTCAAATCAAACCCCAATACTGAGGAGCCGAACCATTGTTGACCACTGCTCAAGAAGTTGAAACTATCACTAAAAGAGGAACCTCCATAATTTACAAAGGCATTTAAAGAGGGCAGTGCCCTGCTTTTTGCCAGCTTTAGCTCATAAAACCGTTGTTCATTTAAGTTGGTGGCCAATTTAAAATCTACATTGTTCTCCATTTTAAAGTCCGTATCCAATAGCCCCAGATTGATCTGCTTTTGGGTAAGATTATCCAGGTTTTCAGTTAAAACCGTGGGATTCTGAATAGGAAGACCCATCATTAAATTTAACATTTGCAATGTTATCTTCTCCAAACGCATGGCATTTTTCAGCTGGTTATTAATAGAGGATAATGTAATTTGCAATTGATCCACGCTTTCTTCGTCACCAAGTCCGTTTTCAAAAATTCGTTTGGTTTCGTATAAGTTCTTTTCCAAGGTAGCCTTGTTGTTCTCGGCGATCAATACGCTTTCTTGGGCCAGAAGCACATTGCCATAGGCCTCAACAACGGATTTACGGACTTCCAGATCTGTTTTTTCCTTATTGTTTTGGCTATAGCTTAAAAAAGCCTTGGTAGCCTGTACGCCCACAATATAGGATCCGTCAAAAATCTGTTGTGTAAGGGTAGCCGTTGCCGTTGCCGTTTGAGGCGGTCCAAAAATTATTGGAACGAAGACCTCGGGATCCTGCACAACCCCTGGAGGTAAAAATTCTTCAGGGACCAAAATTGATGGAAATTGAGATTGGAGCTGCTTTAGCTGATTTTGATAACTAATCGCACCGGAAATTTGGGGAAGTCCCGTTGCAATGGTTTCCCATTTTTGCTTTTGGGCATCTACCAAATCCCTGCTGGCGTTGATTGCGCTATAGTTGTTTTGCAAGGCATGGGCAATGGCTTCATCCAGACTAAAACTATTGTTGTCTTCTTGGCCTTGGCTAAGCCATGGTAATACTAATAGTAAACAAATAATTAGTGTTCGCATTTATTCAAGGTTTGAATTGATGATTGAGTTTAATATTTTTCTTCCTTTTGGGGTTACTATGCCCCTAAGATGATATTCAAGATAATCGTCCATAAGCTGTTTTATGGAAAAAGTATGTATTGGAAAAAGACTATTATCCTTAATACTGATTACACCTGAAAAATAGATTCGGGAAACAAATTCAACATTGAGGTTATCTCTATAGATTCCCATTTCAATTCCTCGGGTAACATTGTCCACTACACAATTTTGCATTGTCTCGAACTGCTTGCTCTTGAGGGTAGCATGAACTTTTGGGTAGTATTTTTGTAACTGATATTGAGGGGACGACTTTTCATCCTTTAGATGTAACATTACAAATTTCTTTATCTCGTACAGTTCTTCAATAGGGTTTTTCATAAGTGCGGCTATTTCATCTATTCCATTGGAAATAAACCAAAACAGGTTCATAGTACTTTCCTCCACCAACTTGGTCTTATTCTCAAAATGGGAATAAATGGTCTTTTTGGAAATGCCCATTTCATTGGCCAGATCATCCATGGTCACACTTTTAAATCCTAGGGTCAAGAACAATTCCGTAGCCTTATATAAAATCTTTTCTCGCATAATCGGCGACAAAAATACTCAAGGAAACTTTAAAAACAAAAAAAGTTTCCTAAGTTTTACTATTTTTAAGGTCTGCTTATAGTGTTGATTTTCAAGAGTCATTTTACGTGATGTAGACGAAAATGAGAAGTGATTTTGGACTGGATCGTTATTTTTCTTCCTGAATACAGAAAAAGATATCCTGTACCGGCATTTAGCCGTTCCCTTAATGTTATGGTTTTCTTTTTAGATATCATTCTCTTTGTTTTTGTGTTTGTCAACATAATCTTTAAAAGCTTGTTCACCTTGTTCCTTCCAGAATTCATCATAAAGCTCCCAGTCTGAAAAATCCCTGCGCATAGGGCGACACTTTTCAAATGGCCTAAAATGCTTTTTGGATTTTGCATAGCTTTTTTTCTTACTGCTACTTCCATCCCCACCGCCAAATCCAAAGATAATCTTGGCTAGAACAAGTATTCCCAAGGCCTTCCAATAACCTATGGTAGGTAGTCCAAAAAGCTCCGGCATTAACCAATTCCATAAACACATTAGTACATAATTTGCCAATAGAAAGAGTAAAATACCCAAAACAATCATGGCAAATATTTTAAATGCCTTGGTCACATAGTGTACGGTTTTGTCCTCCATATGTTTTTCCATATCCTTTTTATAATCCATAATCCATTTTTTTTTACAATATTTTTAGTTTTAAGTCTTTGAACAATATCGATATTGCCCTATGTCTGCGTGACATTAGAGTTCCTTGTGAAATACCTGTTTGTTCCGAAATTTCCTTATACGAATACCCTTCAAAATCGACTGCAATAATAATATCTCGGTAAGACGGGTTTAAGTTCCCTATAGCGGCTTGCAATTCATTTTTCATATCTTCAGAATACGTGTTGTCCGCATTTCCATAAAACAACTCCGCAAATTCGGCCCATTGGGTGTCAATGTCTTCGCTGTCATATGTTGTTTCCTTTTTGGTACGCATGATATCTATGATCCTATTTTTAATGGCACTGTAAACAAATCCTCCTATATTGGTTATAGGGATAGCATCCTGGGGCCTTGAAAATATGCGCAAGGCCACGTCCTGTACTATATCATCAGCATCCCTTTCCGTTGAATTATTGATTCTTGATCGCACATAGCCTTTTAGGGAATGGTATTCTCCATCAAAAAAATCAGAAAGATTGTTATAGTTTTCTTTATTGGAACCCATTCAAAAAAAAGGCTGTTAGCTGTCTTCAATTATAAAGACGAAGGTTTTTAGATCTATTGCATTTTTTTTAAAAAAAATTGCAAACCATCTATTTGACGTGCGATATCCCTATTTGTAACAATGGCTGTATTTTTGAAAAAAAATAAAGGAATGCGTTCAACAGATTTCTATCGGTATAAGTTCATTGAATATTTGGAAAAGAAGGTTGTTGTAAAGGACCCCGAGAACTTATATGCTCCCATTCAGTACATTCTGGGTTTGGGAGGAAAACGCTTGCGGCCTGTATTAACTTTACTGACCACCGATCTATATGGTGGAAATATTCAGGATGCCTTGGATGCAGCTTTGGCCATTGAAATGTTCCATAATTTTTCCTTGGTCCACGATGATATTATGGATGATGCCCCCTTGCGGAGAGGCAAGATTACCGTACACGAAAAGTGGGATATAAATACCGGCATTTTATCTGGTGATGCGATGCTGATCAATTCGTACCAGTACTTGGAAGGTTATACTCCCGATCTTTTCAAAAAACTCGCCATTCTTTTTGGCAAGACGGCCATAGAAGTCTGTGAAGGGCAGCAGTATGATGTTGACTTTGAATCCAGGGATGATGTTACCATTTCCGAATATCTAAAAATGATTACCTACAAAACGGCGGTTTTGGTGGCTGCAGCCATGAAAATGGGAGCCCAGATTGCCGATGCCCCTGAAACCGATACGGATCAAATCTATGAATTTGGAAAAAACCTGGGCATAGCCTTTCAGCTACAGGATGACTATCTGGATGCCTTTGGAGACCCTAAGACGTTTGGGAAACAAGTGGGCGGGGATATTATGGAGAACAAGAAGACGTTTCTATACCTAAAATCATTGGAGTTTGCCACAAAGGAACAGCAAGAAAGTCTAAAACATTTGTATTCCATAAAACCGGAAGATGCCACTACCAAAATTGAGACCGTGAAATCTATTTTTGTGGAAAGTGGAGCAGTGGCAGCAGCAAAACAAGAGATCAGTTTTTACACCCAAAAAGCTTTTAACGCCCTAGATTACATGGCATTGTCTAATGAAAACAAAACAGTGCTAAAAGATTTTGGCCAACGCCTCATGCAACGAACAGTCTAGAAAATTCTGTTCCAAAGTGCCTGTAAAAAAGGAATTTTTGGGCAGGCGCCTATAATTTTAAAATCTTCCCATAGTGTTGTATCCTCATCCAGAAATTTTAAGATGAGCTGTGGTTTTCTTTTGTGGAACATGGATTCGAATATGGATCGACCCATATGATTTTTGCGGTGAAGAATATCCAATAGCAGAAGATCATAAAACCAATACTTGCCTCTTTTATGGAATTGGGAAAACGGTCGGCCTTTTTTTAAATGTTCCACCAGTTCCTGTACTTTTTTGCTCGTGTTGTAAAAGGTGAATCCTGTGCTGGGTTTTGCCCAACCTCCAGCAATGCCAATATTCAGGATGTTGTGCGTGTTTTGCTTTTGAAACGTGTAGCAAGTCATAGGAATGTTGCCCGTTTCCTTTTCCAGAATTTCATAATCTGTGCAACCTAATTTTCGTTCCAAATAGTCCACGATGGCATTCTCATACTTCGATTTTTCTAAAGTTTTTTCTGAAAACAGGGTATACTCAACAAGCGCTTCGGTTTTGGAAAAGGGCAGCACATACATAAAACGGGTATTTCCTTTTTGTGGGACAGAAAAATCCATAAAAGTAGCTTCTTTGGGATTGAAAATGGCTTCTTCTGTTTTTACGAACCAACCCAAAAAGTGCTGTTGAAGCACTGGGTATTTCTTCTGATTTTTAAGGAGTTTGTAATCAAAAATGCCATTGAAAACTTTGTCGCAGGTATAAGAATTTTTTTGGGTAGTGACGGTTACCACTTCGCGATTCTCATGAACTGCGGTGACCGCTTCGGTAACGAGATCAATATTCGGATAACCTTTTATGTTGTTTAAATAGTGCCTATAAAAGTCAATCCCCCTGAGCATTTTATAGGTATAGGGCGCTATGGATGTGGAAAAACTGAGCACTTTCCCGGCAAAATAAATGTGGGGCCAGCTTTTGTAGAGGATTTGGTCAAAAGCACCTGGGCCGTTTTCCCAAAAACACCAGGTACGATTGTTTTTGGTTTTATCGTCCTTATCCAATAGTAAGATGGATTTGGATGAAAAAAAATCGTCTTTGCCCAAGGCATCCGCCAGCATAAGACCTGCTGCTCCGGCGCCAATAATAATATAGTCGTACTGGGACATATTTCAAAAATACGGAAAGGAATGTTAGTTTGGTGAAGCGGGATATCGTTCTTGTTTTAAGGTAAACTTGGTCCTTGGGATTATTGTAGAATTCATTGCTTGGGGAAGAGTAGAAAAATTACCGGGGAATCTAAAACCTTAAGGGCAAGTCAAGTGTTGGAAGCTAGTTCTTTGATATTGGAAATTCCATGCAACTTGTTACTCCATTTTGGCAAATCCTACGGTGTCCCGATACATTTTGGGAGAGACGCCCACCTGTTTTTTAAAGACCCTGCTAAAGTAGAATTCATCGGTATATCCCAATTCATTGGAGATGATCTTTATCGATTTTGAGGTTAGGTACAGTTCTCTTTTGGCCTCGATCATAATTCGGTTCATGATGAGTTGGGATATGGAAATATTGCATTCGGACTGCACTACCTTGTTTAGTAATTGCGGAGTTACAAACAGTATTTTTGCATAATCACTGGAGGTATGTAGCGATTTAAAATGCTCTTCAATACAGTCTACCAGGTTTTGCATCAGAACAGGTTTTTCATTTACTTTTGATGCGTTTTGCAATGCGTCCGTTTGCTGTTTTTCCCGAATTAAATTAATCAAGAATATTTTTAAGGAGGAAATAAGCACCTCATGAATTCCTATGCTATTTTCCTGTATCTCCTCATTCATATGGAAAATATGGGCTATTAGTTTGGATAGGTTACTGATTTTAAAAAAAGGTTCGGAAGAAAAATTATTGAAAAGTACCCCTTCCGTTTCTATTTCATTCTGATGTCTATAAGTACAAAAGAAATCAGGATGGAAGTTGATCATATACCCCACTGTTTCTTCATTGCTTATCATCATAAAGGGTTGATATGGGGATAAACAAATTGCGGTTTTCGGAGGGAGGTCAAATTTATCCAAGTCTATTTTTAACTGGAAATTCCCTTTTTCAATTAAGAATATGGTATAGTAATTATAACGGACCAAATGATCAAAAGCATCCAGGTTTTTAAATGAGGTTAGTTTAAAAGCCAGTTCGTTGTTGCTTTTTGTTAGAATGGTTGCATTGATGTTTTGGTACTGCATATAATTAAAATATAAACATGTTCGGAGCAAAGGCCTTTGCTCCGAACATGGTAGGTTAAGTACTATGGACACATCTTACTTAACCGCTAATAGGTCAAGTTTATTGATGTCACTAACTTGAAAATCAACCAATAAGTCATCTGCATTTTGCAATAATGCCTTTGCAATCTCACCGTTTAAGTGAGCGTCTCTACCATCTTCATTTTCAAAGGTATCAAAGATACCAAAGGTAGTCTCATTAATTTGAAAAGCGTACCAAGATCGGGTCTCTGCCTCCTTGTTGGCCAATGCCAATCCTCCTAATAAGAACTGCTTTACATCATTCGCTTTTTCGGGTTTAGCATTAACAATAACAAATAATCCTAATTTTTCTGAATTTTCCATTGATTTAAAGTTTTGATTTGTGAAAGAAAATAAGGGGAGGAGCAAAAGAAAGCCGACCCCAAAAACAAGTGAATAAATTTTTAAATTTTTCATGATAAATTGTTTTAATTATTCAATCACAAAACTATGCGTAGGGTATATGCTAAAACATGGAGGATTCCTTACTTCACATGGACAATTCATTGTGAGCGGTTTTTTTGCGCTCCGTTGAAGGAAAGCAAATGCATGGAATTATTGCTGATATACCTGTTAAACGCTGGGGATAATACAGGGATGAATGAATCCTAAAAAACGGTATATCGCAACCCAAAGAAACCACGGATACCTTGGTTGGGGCCGTATACATAGCTGGGGTCGAAGGTAAGGGCGTAGGGGTTGTCCGCAGTAGCCACAACATTGCCTTGGGGATCGAACTGGACATTCTGATCAAAGGGGTCATCGGCCCGGGCTATAATGAAAGGATTTCCCCGATTGGGCGTCCAATCCAATAAGTTTTTTACACCTCCATAGAACTCAAAATTATCCAACCCTTTATAGGTAAATTGAATGTTTTGAATGCTCCAGGTCGGGGAGAATTCATTTCTTGGGTCTAACCCACCCAGAGTAGGTAGGCGCATAGGACCGTATAGATTTCCAGTATAATCCAATGTTAAATCCAAACTTCTAAAAGTATAGGAGACGTTCCATGTTCCGGTAATACTTTCGGTTAATATTTGGCGTTCGGTAATTCCATCTTCGGTATTGCTCACATCTTGCCAGGTAGCTCCTACTAAAAATTTAAGTCCGTTGGGCAGCACTAAATCCACATTGGCACTTAAGCCTTTGGAAACTGATTTGCCATTTAGGTTATCATAGATGATCTGATTGGGGTTGGTATCGTAATCCGGTAAAATAATATTGGAGAAATGGGTGTAAAAGGCGGAAGCATCAACACCTACAAAGGTACCGTTGTCCGCATATATTTTTTTAAGATAGTTGAGGTTGAGGTTTACAGAACGTTCGGGTTTTAGTTCCTCGGCGATGATTATCTCGCGCGCTCCGGTAAGTGCTGCATGGTCTTCTGTAAACAGGTTCACTACTCTAAACCCAGTTCCAGCATTGATCCTAAAAATATCATTCGCTGAGATTTTCCATTTGTAAGCTGCCCTGGGGGTAAAAATGTTGCCGTGCCTATTGTCATAATCATAGCGGATACCACCCAAAATGGAATGTTTTTCAGCAAGTTTCAGTTCATCCTGAACAAAAAGGCTGGGAATCCAAACTTCGTCTGCACTTTCGGTAGCCGGGGTATTGTCATTGTAAAAATTATAGCGAACGGCACTCCCAAAAAGCAAGTCATGATTACCCATGGCTTTATCCCAAGTTAACTGACCAAAACCAATGCGTTGATCCGCCAAATAGGAAACATCCCCATACACAGAGTTTTGGTTGTGATTATTATAGGATACGGAAAGCATTACTTTTTCATCTATGGGCAGCTGGTATTTTCCCAAAACTTCCCATCTACGGGTATAGATACTTTCCCCATAAATTTCATCACCACCTCTAAATTCAGGCGTCCATTGGAGCTCTCCACCCCATCGATCTTCGTAGAAGAATCTTCCTGCCAAGGAAAATATTTTGGAATCTTCCCGTTTAAAATTCCATTTTTGGAATATGGAGATACGATCTTGTAGCGTGAGGTCGGTAAAATTGTCGCCGTTATTGTCAATGATCTCATCGTAATTAAAATAGTTGACACCCAACAGCAAATCCGTTTTTTTGCCCACTTCAATTTTCGAACCCACATCCAAATTATACTCTCCCCAACCAGTTAAATATCCATCAGCAAAAAATTCGGGGGCATTGGGTGCATGTTTGGTAATGATGTTGATTAAACCGCCAACAGCTTCACTACCATATAGTGTAGAGGCCGGACCTTTAACGATTTCGATTTGTTCAATTAGTGAATTTGGTATTCCGGATAGTCCATAAACCGTACCCAAACCACTTACAATGGGCATACCATCTATCAACACTAAGGTATATGGCCCTTCCAGACCGTTAATATGGATATCACCTGTATTGCAAACATTGCAATTAATTTGGGGCCGTACCCCATTTACGTTTTGAAGGGCCTCAAAAATACTGGAGGTTGGGTTTTGCTTTAAAAAGGTAGGCTTGTATACTTCTACGGGAACAGCGCTTTCCAATCTGCTTACGGCTTTCAATGTTCCGGTAACCACCATCTCATCCAGTGCTTCGGCAGATGGGTTCAGTTTAATATTAAGCGTGATGGATTCACCCTTGCCTATTAAAAAGGACTTTCTGTAGGGCTCATATCCAATAGCGGAAGCAACGAGTATGTAATTTCCTGGGGAGAGATTAGGAATGGAGTAATTTCCATTTTCATCTGAAGCGGTGCCGTTTTGTGTCCCTTTTAAGTAGATATTGATAAAAGGTAGGGTTTGCCCTTTTTCAGAGACAGTTCCATGAACAGTTCCGTCTTGGGACCATCCTGTAAAAAAACTTAAAAAAATAAGTGCAGGTAATAGGTGTTTCATTTTTTTTGGTGATTGAAATTAAAATTTAGACAAAACTAAAAATTTGTTTTTACAAATAAAAATGTAATTTTGAAAAATTAAATTAATTGTCGCCTCGAGCGCAGTCGAGAGGCCCATATCCTAAAACAGTTCTCGACTGCGCTCGAATCGACACCTAAAGTATATATGACCCGCTCTGAAGAAAACTATATCAAGACCATATTTCATTTGGGAGGCAATACAGCTACGCCCATTGCCACCAATGCCATTGCCGAGCAGATGGAAACCAAACCATCATCAGTAACCGATATGGCCAAAAAATTGGCCGAAAAAGGTCTGGTGAATTATAAAAAATACCAAGGGGTTTCCTTAACGGACTTTGGCATTAAAACGGCATTGTCCATTGTACGAAAACACAGATTATGGGAGGTTTTTTTGGTGGAAAAATTGGATTTTTCATGGGATGAAGTGCACGAGATAGCTGAACAATTGGAGCACATAAAGAGCGAAAAATTAATCGATAAGATCGATGAACTTTTGGATTTTCCAAAGTACGATCCACACGGTGACCCAATTCCGACCAAGGATGGCAAGTTTATGGTCAGAGATAAGCAATTGTTGAGCGAGATGCCTTTAAAAAGTATTGGTGTTTGTGTGGGAGTAAAGGATACCTCTGCTACGTTTTTGAAATTTTTGGACAAGAACAACATTGCTTTGGGGAACACAATTCAAGTTTTGGAAAAAGAAGATTTTGATATGTCGCTACATATTCAGGTGGAGAATCAGAAATTGAATATTTCGCATCAGATAGCGTCGAATCTTTACGTTAAAAAGAACGATTAATGGAACAAATAATCAATTATTTTGAATCGATAAACCCCATTTTGGCTGCTTTTTATGCCACTTTGTTTACTTGGGGATTGACAGCCTTGGGAGCAGGATTGGTATTTTTCTTTAAAAATCCAAACCGAGCGGTAATGGACGGAATGTTAGGTTTTACAGGAGGGGTAATGGTGGCTGCTAGTTTTTGGAGCTTGCTTGCCCCGGGAATCGAGATGAGTCCAGGTGAAGGTTTTGTAAAGGTTATTCCTGCTGCGGTAGGGTTTTTACTGGGGGCTTTTTTTCTTTTTGGATTGGATAAGGTACTACCGCATTTACATATTAATTTTAAGGAAAGTGAAGCAGAGGGCGTGAAAACCCCTTGGCATAGAACCACCTTGCTCACCTTGGCGATAACATTGCACAACATTCCCGAAGGCTTGGCCGTAGGAGTACTTTTTGGAGGTGTCGCTGCTGGCTTTGATGGAGCGACCATTGGAGGTGCAGTGGCTTTGGCCTTGGGAATTGGACTTCAAAATTTTCCTGAAGGTTTTGCGGTGGCCATGCCCCTTCGAAGACAGGGTCTTACGCGCGGAAGAAGCTTTATGTATGGGCAGGCATCGGCTTTGGTGGAACCCATAGCTGCAGTCATAGGTGCTTGGGCCGTATTGACCTTTGAACCTATCTTGCCCTATGCATTGGCCTTTGCTGCAGGTGCGATGATTTTTGTTGTTGTTGAAGAAGTAATCCCGGAAACCCAACAGGACAAACATTCCGATATTGCTGTAATGGGTTTTATTGGCGGTTTTATTGTAATGATGACCTTGGATGTAGGGTTGGGCTAATAGTATCCTTAATAGGAATCGGATTTCCTATTTTTTTCGCCTGCCCCGCCAAACCAAAAAACCAGTTATGGGCAGGGATGCCACTACCAGGCTCATTAAAAAAGTTAGTATTTTGGTGGGCCACCCACCAATGGTTCCTACATGGATATCGTAATTTAGGGCCTGCACTTTTTCTCCATTGTTTTTATCCGCAAATGTTTCTTTGCTCAATATCGTAGCCGTTTTTCTATCGTAATACATTTCAATCCGTTTATAGTTAAGTGTTTCGTGCACATAAGAACGAACGATATAGGGCACCTTATCATTGGGGTGTTTTCGTATGAGAATATATTTTGATTCCGGAATATCCTGTAGTGTTTTCGAAAATATATCGTCCAGGGGCGTTGCGGAAATTATATCTGTTTTTGGTTTGGGCAATGCTTTTTCTTCTATAGTTTCTCCTCCGTTCGCTACCCATTTAACCGTTTTGTTAAAACTTTCGGAAGCCCACATTAGGCCTGTCAATGCAGAAATAAGTGCTATCAGCATAAAATAGAACCCTAAAATCCGATGTAGGTCATAGTTTTTTCGCCTCCAACGTGTGGATGTTTTCCATCGCAACCAAAAGCTTTGCTTTCGCTGTTTCTTTTTGGGCCACCATAAAATGAGCCCAGAAATGAGCATGATTACAAATACCCAGACCGAGGTAACCACAATTATATGGCTAATGGGGTTATAGCCCATAAAAAGTGTTACATGAATGGAGAAGACCACACTGAAAAAATCCCATTTACTGTCCTCTACTTTAACTATCTTACCCGTATATGGGTTTATGTAGACTGTTTTGTGAAATTTTACATAGTTGGGATACCAGAATTGTTCCGCATTGTATTCCATAAAAACGATACTCACGGTATGGTCCGGAAAATTGGGAACAATAATATTCTGATAATGGTGCTGGTTATCGAATACGTCTTCGGCCATGGATACCAATGTGCTTATGGGCAGCCGTTCCTGGTTTTGGGGAATCTCGATTATGCGCCGTTCCTTGTGTGTGATGGATTTTATATCCTCTGCAAATACATATAAGGTTCCGGTAATGGCTATGATAAAGACAATAAGACCAGAGGCCAACCCCAACCAAAGGTGAAGCTGTTGTATGAGCTTTTTTATCTTGAATTTAGTCATAT